>JAQWBK010000065.1 GCA_028706415.1 Oscillospiraceae bacterium
CGAGAACCAGCATACACGCATCATAAGGAGAGGGCTTGCTGCGCGAGAGCTCTACTTGCCTGCTCATGCTTATTCCTGATACACTCGCAAGCTCAAGTGCCCGAATTATCCTGCCAAGGTTGTTGGGATGAAGCTTTTCCGCCGTGGCTTTATCAACCAGAGCAAGCTCCTCCAGCAAAACCTCTGCCCCCTCTTTTTCTGCACGAAGACAGAGCTTGTCCCTTAAAACCGGATCGGCTCCCCCGCCGCTGAACTGTAAATTATCAATAACAGCATCTATATAAAGACCTGTGCCGCCACAAAGGAAGGGCTGTTTCCCCCTTGAATTAATCTCGTCAATAACCCTGTGTGCCGCCTGTGCATACTGTGCCACACTATACCCCTCGCATAGTGGCAGAAACCCTTGAAGATGATGGGGTATCCCTCCGGTTTCGGTTGGGGTGGGGCGGGCAGTACCAATTTGCAGCCCCTCATATATCTGCATGGAATCCGCCGAAACAACCTCGCCGCCAAACCGCTCGGCAAGATTAACAGCAAGCGCTGTTTTGCCCGAAGCTGTTGGGCCGGCAATCACCGGCAAAAATATGCGGGGGTTGTTCATAAGACGGCTGCTCCTTTCGCCGGGGCCGGTATGACCTTCAACCACTCGACTACCACTATTTCGTTCTTCCAAACTGCTTTTCTATATCCCGACGGGACAGCTCAAAGCAGACGGGACGGCCATGGGGACAGGTGCGAATGTCATGGTTCAACAAAACTCGTTCGGCCATTTTCTGCAGCTCGGCAGAGCTGCTTATGTCTCCGCCCTTAATGGCTGCTCGGCAGGCGGCAGAATGATAAATCCAATCCAGCTTGTCCGCCTTAATTTCATGCCTGCCTTCTGCCAGCCCTCCGGCAATTTCCTGTATTATGGCGGCCGCATCCCCCGCTTCCAAAAGCATGGGCAGGGCGCGGACGATAACGCTGCGGCTACCGAAATCCTCAATCTCAAATCCGGCTTTGCTCAAAGTTTCAAGCTCGGGAAGAAGGGCGGCGTATTCCTCATGGCTGAGTAAAACACTGACAGGTTGCATTAACAGCTGAGCGGCCGATTGTTGGGAGGATTTCAGTTGATTATATAAAATACGCTCATGCGCCGCATGCTTGTCGATAATATAAACCGAATCCCCCATTTGAGCGATAATATAGGTCGCAAACGCCTCCCCTATATAATCAACCTTGGGGGTATCCTCCCATTGGGCGGGGGTGGGGTCAGCCGGCGCTGTGTTTAATTTATCATCCGGTACCTGCCGGACAGACAGGGGCTCTCGGTCATCACATATAATATCAGGAATGACCACAGGGCGGTTATACGGAATGGTTCCGCCGTCCCGAATCGAAAGATTATTCTCTTGAATATTTATCTTTTCCTTGGCGGCGGGATGAGGGAAAGTAGTTTCCACCGTATGTGTATTTGGAAATGAAATCTTGGTCTGCTGTGATGTCGGTTCTTCAGTATCCTCTTTTGCCACCGGAACTTTCATCGCGGGGGGCACAGAGCCCGACTGCAAAGCAGATTTCACGCCGTGATAAACAGCATCGAATATTGGACGCTCGTTGATAAAGCGCACCTCAATTTTAGCCGGATGAACATTCACATCCACCGTTTCAAGAGGCAGGTCTATATGCAGTACACAGGACGGGAATTTCCCCGCCATGATGGTGCCTTTAAAAGCCTGTTCAAGCGCCGCCATTGCAGTTCTTGTTTTAACATAGCGCCGATTTATAAAAAAGTGCTGCATTGTGCGATTGGAGCGGGGGGAAGAAGGTTTGCTTATATATCCATGAACATGTATGCCGCCCAGGGTGTAATCAACCGGAATTAGCCCACCTGCAAAATCCTTACCGAATACCGCGTATATACAGGAAAGCAGCTTATTATCGCCGGGTGAGAGCAATACATCCCTGCCGTCACGCTTAAATCGCACCGAAACCTCCGGATGGGAGAGGGCAATACAGTCGGTGACGGCGGCAACCGAATTCGCCTCGGTAACATCTTTTTTGAGAAATTTCATTCGCGCCGGAACATTATAAAATAGATCCCTTACGATTATTGTCGTACCCTGGGGGCGGGCTGTATCTTCCAGCAGCCGCTCCTCCCCACCTTCAATTATATAGCGGGTACCTGCCATTTCGCCTGCCGAGCGGGTCAGCATTTCCACCTTCGATATGGCGCAGACCGAAGCCAGCGCCTCTCCCCGAAAGCCCAGGGTTCCGATTTTCTCGAGATCATCCCGGGTGCGAACCTTACTTGTCGCATGGCGTAAAAAGGCAACCGGAACATCCTCGCGCAATAAACCCGAGCCGTCATCGGTGATTTTAATAAGCTTTATTCCGCCGTTTTCGATTTCAACGCTTAGTGTGGATGCTCCCGCATCTATTGCGTTTTCCATCAGTTCCTTGACCACCGACGAAGGGCGTTCAACCACCTCTCCGGCAGCAATCAGTTCGGCTGTATGCTTGTCCAGTACCTGTATATTAGACATGGTGACCCCCTATGTCAATAACCGTCTGCCAGTTTTGCCAGTTCATATAATATCTGCATGGATTCAATCGGCGTAAGGGTATTTACATCCAGCCCCTTTAAGCGCCGTACTACCTCACTGTCCCCCGCCGGAAGAAGGGACATCTGTCCATTACCCTCTTCAAATCTATCCGAAATATGTTTGTTATTTTGCGGTTTCATACCGCCCGCGTCAATAATTTTGAGAATTTCCTTGGCGCGAGATACAACATTTTCGGGTATGCCTGCCAGCTTTGCAACCTCAATTCCGTAGCTTTCATCGGCGGGCCCGCGTACAATGCGGCGCAGGAAGGTGATATCATCCCCCCGCTTTTTAACAGCGATATTATAATTTTTAACCCCGTCAATCTCATTTTCAATGGCGGTAAGCTCATGGTAATGGGTTGCAAACATTGTCTTTGCGCCGATTTTCGCAGTCACATATTCCAAAACAGCACGGGCAATACTCATTCCGTCAAAGGTTGAGGTTCCCCGACCGATTTCATCAAATATTATAAGGCTTTTTGATGTGGCGTTTTTAAGGATGGAGGCAACCTCGCTCATTTCCACCATAAAGGTGGATTGCCCCGACGCCAGATCATCCGACGCACCCACTCGTGTGAATATACTGTCAACAATTCCAATGGTGGCGCTTTCTGCCGGAACAAAGCTGCCTATTTGCGCCATCAGCACAATAAGAGCGGTCTGACGCATGTAGGTGGATTTTCCCGCCATGTTTGGGCCGGTAATAATGGCGACCCGATTTTCGTTTGTGTCCAGCAGGGTGTCGTTCGGCACAAACGGCGCGTCCATGATGGCCTCCACCACCGGGTGACGACCGTTTTTGATGGTAACTCCCCCCCTAAGGTCTACAATCGGGCGGGAATAATTATATCTTTGTGCCGTATCTGCAAAGGAGCAAAGGACATCAAGGCGGGCAACCGATCGGGCGGTTTTTTGAATTCTTTGCAACTCGCCCGCAACCTTCAGCCGCACCTCATTAAACAGCTGATACTCCAGAGCTATCATCCTGTCTTTTGCACCCAATACGCGGGTTTCAAGGTCTTTTAGCTCCTGCGTTATGTATCTTTCGGCATTTGCCAGGGTTTGCTTTCGTATGTATTCATCCGGAACCTTTTCGGAAAATGAGCGCGAAACCTCTATATAATAGCCGAATACTCGGTTATAACCCACCTTTAAGTTTTTAATGCCGGTGCGCTCCTTTTCCCGAGCCTCGACACGGGTAATAAACCCCTTGCCGTCCGACATCTCAAAACGAAGATCATCCACCTCTTGATTATATCCCTCTCGTATCATCCCGCCCTCTCGAACCGAAAACGGGGGATCATCCACAATCGAGCTTTCGATAAGCTCCTTAACATCATAAAGAGGGTCGATTTCATCCCTTGTCTCACACAACAGCGCCGATTTGACCTGTGCCAGCCTTTCCTTTATCGGAGCAAGCCGACAAATGGTCTGGCAGAGGGAGCGTAGCTCTCTTGCATTCGCGCTGCCATAAACCACCCTTGTCATAATCCGCTCCAGGTCGTAAATTTCACGAAGAAGCTCGGATAAATCACCCCGGAGTATAGAATCATGAACAAGCTCATCAACCGCATTATGCCGACGGCTAATCTGGGCGGCATTTACAAGGGGCTGTTCAAGCCAACCGCGTATCAGCCGCTTGCCCATGGCGGTTTTGGTATGGTCGAGTACCCCGAGCAGAGAACCGCGTTTTTCCTTGGCACGCATGGTTTCAAGCAGCTCGAGATTGCGGCGGGCGGTAAGGTCAAGCTTCATAAACCGGACATCAGAATATATATCAAGGTTGGTAATACGCTCAAGCCCGCTCATTTGTGTGGAATAAAGATACTTAAGCGTTCCGCCGAGTGCACGAACCGCCGAATATCTATCCTCCAGCTCCAAATCGCCCAAGGATGATTTGTTATAGTGCTTTAGTATCTGATCAACACAGCTTTTGTATTCAAAGCTGTCAGCAGGGGGAAGTTGAGGATTAATACCCAGCCCTTTGCTGATAAAGGAGGAAATGGTCTGCTCGGCCCGGGCGGCATCGTTATACAGTATTTCGCTGGGTAAAAAGCGGCCTAACTCGTTTGTAACCCTTACAGCCACATCGTCCCCTGCTATATGGATTAGATGGATTTCACCCGTAGAGCAGTCGGTAAAGCATACGCCTGCATCCGAAGCACCGTCGCTCACAAACACAACGCCCAGATAATTGTTACGCCCCTCATCAAGCATGCTTCCCTCGATAACCGTCCCCGGGGTTATCACGCGGATTACCTCGCGTTTTACAAGCCCCTTGGCGGTGGATGGATCTTCCACCTGTTCGCATATCGCAACCTTGTAGCCGCGGGAAATAAGGCGGGCAATATAGCCTTCACAGCTATGAAAAGGAACGCCGCACATGGGTGCGCGCTCCTCTTGACCGCAGTCTCGACCGGTTAGCACCAATTCAAGCTCTTGTGATGCAAGCTTAGCATCGTCAAAGAACATCTCATAAAAATCGCCCAGACGAAACATCAGGATACAGTCTTTGTGCTGTTCCTTTATATCAAAATATTGTTTCATCATAGGTGTCATTTCGGCCATAATGAGCTCCATGTCCTTTCCTTATCCTTTTTGCCTAGTGGCAGCCGGCACATCCCTCGCAGCTTCCGCCACAGCCTGATTCTTCAATCGAATCGGGGTCTTCTCCCTGTGCCGAAACGGTAATTATGGTTACCATACTTTTAATCAGCTTATCAAGCTCGTCTTTTGCCTGTTGATACGCTGTCATATTCTCGTTGTCCATCATGCGGGAATAAATATCGCGTAATTCATCGTTAAGACTTTGTAGTCTGTCTTTATCCTTATCCTCCTTGGACATCTCTGTACCCAGGGTCGCCCTTTTGAGATTAAATTCGCCAATCAGGCCTTGTAACTCTGCATCGTCATCGGCCTGCGTCCTTGCCAGCTGTGCGCGGATAAATCGCTGATCACTTTGTAGCTCGTAAGCAAGCTCTCTTGTCATTTCAATAATTGAATCCATGTTTTTTACCTCTCTTTTATATAAACTATAGGTCACCTCTAAAAACCTGTTTTGAACGGATTCCGAGCAGAATTTTTGTCGGACAAGGAAAGCCGACGAAACAAGGCTTTCCGCCTTACGAGGAGGTTTGACGCAGTCCGGCGGAAATTATGCCGAAAGACACCGGAAGGGGTTTTTAGAGGTGACCTATAATAGTTCCTTAATTTTGCCGAGTAAAATCCAGCTTCGTGCATCTGTTATCTCTACTTTTGCGATCCTGCCAACAATTGACGGGTCACCATCTACCCTAACCACAATATTCTCGGATAGTCGGGCTTCCAAAAAACCTTCACCCGCATTTTCAATCAGCGCCTTAACGGTTGAACCCACCATATTGGCACAGCGAGAAGCGGCAATCTCCTCTTGAACCTGGGTCATTTCATGGAACCACGCCGTCTTTTCCTCCCGCGTCACCGGGTCGGGCAATTTTGCTGCCGGAGTTCCCTTTCGGGGGGAATATATAAACGTGAACAATGAGGTAAAGCCGACACGGCGGATAATATCAAGTGTCTGTTCAAAATCCTCCCTCGTCTCGCCAGGGAAGCCTACAATCACATCACTTGTAAATGATATCCCCGGAACAACCTTTCTTGCATATTCGATAAGCTCAAGATACTGCTCTCGGGTATAGCCCCTATTCATGGCCTTTAGTATCCGGTTGCTGCCGGATTGAAACGGCAGATGAAAATGACGCGCCACCTTATCACATCGGGAGATTGTATCAAAAAGCTTTTTGGTCGCATCCTTTGGGTGGGAGGTCATAAAACGAATCACAAAATCGCCCGGAATATCGTTTATTCTCTGGAGCAGTTCCGGAAAACCAACCCCATGCTCCTCCTGCTTACCGTATGAATTTACATTTTGACCAAGCAGGGTGATTTCCTTATACCCTTCCTGAATCAGCTCCCTTGCCTCTTCCAGAATTCGCTCAGGCTTTCGGCTGCGTTCACGCCCCCTTACATGGGGAACAATGCAGTAGGTGCAAAAGTTATTGCAGCCGTACATTATCGACAGCCACGCCTTGAATTTGCCGTCACGCTGAACCGGAATATCCTCATGGATTGTGCCGTCTTCATCCGGGATTTCAAAAACCCGTTTTGAGGATGTAAGCGCGTCATAAAGCAGCTCGGGAAAACGATGCAACACATGGGTGCCGAAAACCAAGCCGACAAAGGGATAGCTTTTCTTGATTTTTTCGGCAACATGCTCCTGCTGAACCATGCAGCCGCAAAGGGCGATAAGCGTATGAGGTCTTCGGTTTTTAATGTTTTTTAGTGCGCCGACATTTCCGAACACCCTGTCCTGAGCATGTTCACGCACAGCGCAGGTATTAAATAAAATAAGGTCGGCATTCTCGGGCTCTTGGGTAAATCCAAACCCCATTTCGGCAAGCATACCCTTAATATGCTCGGAATCCGACACATTCTGCTGGCATCCATAAGTGCGAATATGGGCAAGCGGAGGGTTGAGCTGCCCGCCGGGACGAGCCTCATAAAAGTCCCTGATCTTCCCAATAAGCTGGGCTGTGTCCTGCTTGGCAGGCTTGTCCGTTTTTATTATATGCATTTATATTGAAATCCTTTCAAGCATGTGAAACATTGCACCTATAACCCTCGTTTAAAAGCCAAAGGATTTAAACGGGCAGTTGCTACACTAATGCAGTTCAAAAAACGACATTATACGATACAATGTTTCTATACTATACCAAAAAAAACGGTTTTTATCAACCCCAAACGAGGGTACTTCACCTTTTTTATTAAATACCTGCTGATACTAATTTCAATAAGAAACATTCCGGCCAACAGAGCCGCGGCAACCGGGCAGAATGGCTGTCACGGCTCTGTTGGCATGTTTCTAATCGGAATTAGTATGAACATTGAAAACTAAAATATTTTATCACATTCATTTGGGGAGCCCAGTATTACATTTTCATATTCATTACACAGTTTTTCGGCAAGCGTGCGGGTATCAAAATCCATTCCTTTATCCAAAATCAGCACCTGACTCGGGTTGTCTGATATCCAGCGACTTCGTGATACGGCGGCACGAACAACAAATTCCATGTCTTTGCAGCTTCCTTGGATAGGCAGCACCAGAATGCCTGAAATCGGGCCTTCCGTTTTTAATATCCGAAGCGTGATGCTACGAACCAATTCCACGCATCCGTATAAGGACAACAATAAAACCGAAGCCAACAAAATGTACTCAAAAACCTCGCCCATATCTCTCATCCTTTCGGCTAATCGTTTCGGCATTATACTGTTCTCAAGTAAAAGGTGAGACAAAATTTGCGAGGATGTTTTTCGCCATACAGCGTTGTTGTCGTCGGCGGGCCGGCGCCCGGAAAGTAGGATAACGCAGACAGACGAAAAATAAACCGCAAAGGCAGGATGATTCTAAATAGGGATTAGTATTACATTGGATTATTATCAGGAAATGCGCGCCCACCTCTTACCCACCCGGCATTTTCCCAAAAGCCACCTTGCTATATCCTATGCCGGGTTAAAACAATTGTGCCATTACGGTTATACTAATCTCAATAATAATAACCAATAAAATGGAGTGATGCGTTCTTTAATGAAGAACGCGTCTTGAGCGACAATTTTATCGATCCTTTTATTTGAGATTAGTATTACAACAGAATAGGCCGCCCTCAAGGTAGAAGGCGGCCTATAAATATATTATACTGCTCTCAAGTATTATACCAAAACCACTCATTAAAAAGGATCAGTCACAACAGTGACGATGGTGGTGA
>JAQWBK010000066.1 GCA_028706415.1 Oscillospiraceae bacterium
GCTTCTTCTATAAGCTGTTCAGATTCCCGAACATAAACAAAGCCGCGGGATACAATATCCGGCCCTGCAACAAGCTCGCCCGATGCGGTATCTATTGTTGTAACCACAACAATCAAACCATCCTCGGCAAGATGCTTTCGGTCTCTGAGCACAATACTGCCCACATCTCCGACCCCTAAACCGTCAACCAGCAGGCGACCGGAGGGAACTGTGCCAACAACCTGCATTTTATCGGCCTTAATCTCTATTACCTTTCCGATATCGGGAATCAAGACATCGTTCGGCCCCATACCCATGGAACGGGCAAGCTGGGCATTTTTACGCATATGCTTCTGCTCACCATGAACCGGAATAAAAAACTTCGGTCTGGTAAGTCCATGTATTGTTTTGAGCTCTTCCTGACAGGCATGCCCCGAAACGTGAACATCATACATCTTTTCAAACACAACATCGCATCCGCGTTTCATCAGCTCATTTATAACCTTTGAAACCGTCTTTTCATTTCCGGGAATGGGGGTGGCCGATATGATAATATAGTCATCCGGCCCGACCTCCACCTTTCGGTGATCCGAAAAAGCCATACGCGATAATGCCGACATGGGCTCGCCTTGACTTCCGGTTGTTATGAGAATAACCTTTTCTTTTGGATAACGATTAAGGGTATCAATATCGATTAAAACACCTTCGGGAATCTGCAAATAACCAAGCTCCTGTGCAATTCTCGCAACATTAACCATGCTGCGACCCGAAATCGCTATCTTTCGTCCATCTGCAACCGCAACATCAATAATCTGGCGAATTCGGTGGATATTTGATGAAAATGTAGCAATTATTATTCTCTTGTTCTCGGCCCTGTGAAACAGATTTGTGAAGCTTTCCCCCACCACGCGTTCACTCGGGGTATAACCCGGCCTTTCGGAATTGGTAGAATCGGCAAGTAAGGCCAGAACTCCCTCATTTCCCATTGCTCCGAAACGCGGAAGGTCTATCGGCTGCCCGATTATCGGGGTGAAGTCAATCTTAAAGTCACCGGTATGAACAACATAACCCAGCGGCGTTTTAATGCCCAGAGCGACGGCATCCGGTATAGAATGGTTTACATTAATAAACTCGACAGATACAGCACCAAAAGGCACCACATCACCGGGCTTGACCTCGTTAAGCTTCACCTTACCGGAAAGGCCGCTTTCCTTCAGCTTTGATTCAACCAGAGCCAATGTAAGACGGGTTCCGTAAAGCGGCAGATTTACCTGCTTTAAAAGAAAGGGCAAGGATCCGATATGATCCTCATGTCCATGAGTAAGGACTATGCCCCGTATGCGGTCGATATTATTAATAACATGGGTGAAATCGGGTATTACAATATCAACTCCCAGCATATCCTCATCCGGAAATGCCATTCCGCAGTCGATTAAAAACGCATCATCACCATATTCAAACATGGTGATGTTCTTGCCTATTTCGTTGAGACCGCCCAGCATGGTCAATCTGACAGGATAAAGCTCAGCAGGGCTTTTGGGCGGCCGGCTGCGATGTCTTTGCTGCTGATTGGGGGAAGCGGTATATCCTGAAGAAGCTGTTGTTTTTTTTGCAGAATATTGCTCTGTGTTCACTCGGTCAGTGCCGTTTTTTCTTATGTTGGAACTACGGCCGTTCTGCCCGGTTTCTCCCTTCTTGGTCTGGGGAGCTTTTCTCGTTCCCGATACATCATTTGTACTTTTTCCGTTGGTCGTCACTAATATAATCCTCCATTTCTAAATACCGCAAAAATCCCTTCATAAAGGGCATACACGGTTGAACCCATGTCAGTTTTATATGCAAAGTGCATACCGACTGCAAAGGTAATTGATAAAATCAGCAAACGAAAACAAGCCTCACGGCAGTGAAGCTAAAGCTTTAAAAAAGCCTTTTTCGTTTATGTGTATCTATTTTTCCGAACATAATTCCAAGGGAAAATCCGATCACATCCGGAGTTTATACAACTCCTCATTTCCATATATATTACTTTGTTTCCCCTGCAATGTCAAGAAAAACAATATTAAGCTTCTGCTCCAATTCACCGCACAGTTCATCTGCAATTTCGGTATCTGCAGCCTCGGCGGTTAGTATAAGATTACTACCTCGTTTTGATGGGCGGACCAATAGAGTGCCGTTTTTTGTGCGAATACGGGTGCCCTCCCCGTCACCTCCCTCTCCCTGATCGGACAGCCTGCGAAGCACCCTGCCTGGATTAACATCACAAGCTATTGTTTTGGTTGCAACCGCAAAGCTGGGAAGCCTTTTGACCATTTCCGATAGGTTTACATTGTTTTGTTTCATATAATAAAGGATTTTTACAGCCATCATAAGCCCGTCCCTTGCCCACAGCTGTCCGGATGCCAGCAGACGAGCATCTGCATCACAATCGTTTGCAGGACAGGTGAGGTAACGCTTTATCCTGTGCCCGTATTGTTCTGCAATCATTTCTATTGCAACCGGCGCATCGAAAGGAAGGGCTATATCATTCCCGTTTTCAAGCTCTATCAAGCAACCAAGAGCAAGTGTCTGCTCCGGCCATATATATCCCGAATCCGAATCATATAATGAGAGTCGTCGTCCTCCCGCGCCAAGATGAAGCCTCATCTCACCGTTCGGATCACAGCCTAGTGTTGCCAAAACGGATGAAAGAAGTCTTGTTGATTGATAATCCGAACCCCTCACGGTTGCAGAAACTCCCGAAAGTCCGGTGGGTGCCATGCTGATGAGCTCCTGACGATAAAGCTGCCTCATACCGCTCATATCGGTAACTTCGCGGATATTGTTCCAACCTACACGGCTAAAGTCTCCTGTTGCAAGACGCGTTTCTATACTTCGCTCGATATTTCTGGATGCAGGAAGTCCCCCGGCCGAGGTAAGTCTGATACACGATTTGGGGCCGCCACCGACATATACTCCGGTATGGATTCGTCCGAAATTTACGAAAAAATCAAACTGGGGTTCGATACATGCCCCGAAATCCCAAACCACCCCTCCTGTAGACAGTATGCCTGAAGCCACAGCCATTTTTAAGGAAGCGGCTGCCTTGTCGTGGCTGCAACCTATGGCCACCTTTTCCCCATGGGCTATACTGCCCGCCGCCGACCCAATTCGTGCACAAAATTCGGGTGTAAGCTCGACACCGGTCTCCCCTGTAAGTCCGGCATCGTCAAACATCACATTTGTACCGTTACCCTCTCTCAAATTCTCACGCAGGACGCGATTATCCTCAACCTTCTTGTTGGGCCATACCTTTACTTCCGGAAAAATCGTCGCGTATTCCCCCACAACCCCGCCTGAACCTATTGCCGAGCCCTCAAAAAGGGAAGCTCCCCGACGAACCGACGCTCCGTGACAAAGCAGCGTGCCGGTAAGTGAAGTGCGGTCCCCCGAATATGAGGAGTTTAGCATTACCGAATTCCGTATTTTTGCACCATCCCCCACCCTGCATCCGTCATCTAAAACCGCAAACGGACCAATCTGTGCGCCTAAGCCTATGCTCACATCCCTGCCTATATATGCAGGGGGAATAATAATATAACTGCCCTGGGGGGGTTGATCTTGATATAGCACTCCCCCCTCAGGCGCCGGTATGGTGCTCAGCCTGCCCTCAAGTATGTCGCGTTGGCAGGAAATATAGGTTGCCAGATTGCCGATATCGCACCAGTAACCACTGGTTTCAAATGCATAAAGCGGTATGCCCTTCTCCAGCAGTAAAGGAAATAAATCCTTTGCAAAATCAAAAGCCGTATCCTTGGGAATATGCGAAAGAACCGAGGGGGACAATATATATATGCCGGTATTGGCGCAATCGGTAACCGCTTGTGCCCAACCCGGCTTTTCCACAAATCCGATAACCCGCCCTTTTTCATCTGCACGCACCAGACCGTACTCCCTGGGGTCCTCCACCCGGGTAACCACCAAGGTTGCTGCTGCACCGTTTTTTTTGTGGTAATCGTATGCTGATGTCAAATCAAAATCGGTCAGGGCATCCCCGCTTATTATTAAAATATCGCTGTCATCCCCATGGAATTTTTCTACCGCTCCCTTCACACTGCCTGCAGTACCCAAGGGCTGTTCCTCAACAATATATTGCAAAGAAACCCCTCGGTAATTTTCTCCGAAATATTCAGATATTGCAGAAGGAAGATATCGAAGCGTTACAGCCGCCTGCTGGATTTGGTGCTGCTCCAATAAATCCAAAATATATTCCATCATCGGTCTGCCACACAGCCGCGCCATGGGTTTTGGAATATCACATGTCAAGGGGCGTAAGCGTGTTCCCACACCGCCCGCCATAATTACCGCTCTCATTAAAACCATTCCCTTCGCTCGTTTTTCTGGCCATCCTTTTTCAGAATGGTTTGAAATATTAATTTTAAACTTACCGACTCAACAGTTTTCAATAAGTTTAGTATTGACCGTGAATGAACGATTTAGGACATAAAATTAAAATATTTTGTTATGATATACCCTATTACTTGTTAAATTAATAATTATCATATATAATCAGAACATTAAAAACGAAAGCGGGGGTTGCGGCATGAAAAAGGTAGAGCTTTTTACAGACGGAGCCTGTTCGGGCAATCCCGGCCCGGGGGGATGGGGAGCCATTCTGCGCTTTAACGAATGTGAAAAAGAGATTTCCGGCGGCCAGCCCAAAACCACTAACAACCGAATGGAATTGACCGCCGTTATCCAAGGGCTTTCTGCACTTAAAGAACCCTGCGAGGTTACACTGACAAGCGACTCAAAATATGTCATCGACTCAATCCAGAAAGGCTGGGCCCGCTCGTGGAAACGCAACGGTTGGAGAAAGGCAGATAAAAAGCCTGCCCTTAATGCCGACTTGTGGGAGCAGCTTTTGCAGCTTCTTGATATCCACGATATAAAACTAGTTTGGGTGAGGGGGCATGAAGGCCACCCTGAAAATGAACGCTGTGACCGTCTTGCCGTCATGGCTGCTCAGAAGGCCAGACAATAGTGTAATACTAACCAAATTATAATAAAAATTTATTCAAAACATTTACGAATTATATATTGCATTCTACACCAAATTGGTATATATTAAATTTAACACAATAAAACCAAGAAAGCCGGTGAACGATATGGATCGTTTTATATATGCAGATAATGCGGCAACCACCCGTCTACTTCCCCAGGTTTTGAATAAAATGATGCCCTATCTTACTGAACAATACGGCAACCCTTCCTCCCTCTACAGCTTCGGCCAGACGGCTCGTCAAGCCGTGGATGAAGCCCGAGATACGGTTGCAGAGTATCTGAATTGCCGGTCTGACGAGGTGTTTTTTACCTCGGGCGGCAGTGAGGCTGATAACTGGGCAATACGCATGGCCGCCCATGCCATGGCGAAAAAAGGCAAAAAGCATATCATATCCACTGCTTTTGAGCATCATGCCGTTCTCCATACGCTGAAAGCCCTTAAAAAGCAGGGGTTTGAAATAACCCTGTTGCCTGTATACGAAAACGGCATTGTGCAAATCGACGACCTAAAGCAGGCCATTCGTCCGGATACCGCGCTGGTAACCGTTATGTTTGCCAACAATGAAATTGGTACAATTCAACCGATTTCCGAAATAGGGGCTGTATGTCGTGAAAAGGGTGTTTTTTTTCATACCGATGCAGTACAGGCTGTGGGGCACATACCGGTTGATTTTGCAGGTTTGAATATAGACATGCTCTCCCTTGCCGCTCATAAATTCCATGGCCCCAAGGGTGTCGGGGCGCTGATTATCCGCAAAGGATTGAGATTTGCAAATCTTATTGAAGGCGGAGCTCAGGAAAAAGGGCGGCGCGCCGGAACCGAAAACACTGCAGGAATTGTCGGTTTGGCTGAAGCGTTGAAGCTTGCCTGTCTGGATATGGAGAAAGCCACCCCTCCCATGATTGCCAAACGAGACCGTCTGATTTCCGGACTTCTCGGAAGTGTGGAACGCAGTCGTCTAAACGGGGACCCGATTAAGCGGCTGCCCGGCAATGTAAATATCAGCTTTGAGGGTATTGAGGGAGAAAGCCTGCTTTTGTTGCTGGATTTCAAGGGTGTTTGCGCCTCGTCCGGCTCTGCATGCACATCGGGTTCGCTGGACCCCAGTCATGTTCTGCTTTCGATTGGGCTGCCCCATGCCATCGCGCACGGCTCTTTAAGGCTGTCGCTTTCCCAAGATATAACCGATGAGGATATTGACACCCTGCTTGAGGTTATTCCGCCCATCATAAATCGTCTGCGGGATATTTCTCCTCTTTGGGAGAAAATCCTCAAAAACGAGAAGTATGAATAATCTAATGTTTAATACTAACCACCAATTAAACTGTGATAGGTATAAGGAAATTTAATCTTCCTAATCAAGAAAGGAATGGACATAAAATGGCTCAGTTTTACAGTGATAAGGTAATGGAACACTTCACAAATCCAAGAAATGTCGGCGAGATACCCGATGCCGACGGAATCGGCGAGATTGGTAATGCCAAATGCGGAGATATAATGAAAATGTATATCAAGGTCAAGGACGGACTAATTGACGATGTCAAGTTCAAAACCTATGGCTGCGGCTCGGCAATTGCAACCAGCTCCATAGCCACCGAAATGATTATGGGCAAAACCATCGAGGAGGCTCTGCAGCTTTCAAATAAAGCGGTGGTCGAGGCGCTGGACGGTCTGCCGGTCAATAAAATACATTGTTCGGTTCTTGCCGAACAATCGATAAAAGCGGCAATTGCCGACTACTACACCCGTCAGGGAATCGACCCCACCCCCATTGTGGGCAAACTTGCCGACCCTCACCAGCCGATTTGTGAATTATGATACTAATCTCAATAATAAACCCGATAAAATGGAGTGAGGCGTTTTTTAAAGAAGAACGCGTCTTGAGCGACAATTTTATCGATCCTTCTATTTGAGATTAGTATGAGATTGCAAAAATGACAGGCGATTTAAACCGCCTGTCATTTTTTAATGGGTTGGAACATAATATTATTAAAAACCTTCGAGGTGAAATGTATGATTGGCGGCACTTATAATATTTCGATGAAAATGTTTGACGAAATTGAGACCGGTACTGTTGAATTTATTGAATCAGGCGGAAAGCTCAGCGGAACATTAAAAGCCGGGAGTATTGTAAGCTCCTTTTCTGATGGAATAATTAACGGGAACCATTTTGAGTTTTCCGGAATAATCCAAAAGTTCATTTTTAAAATTCAGTACACAGCTCGGGGGGATATCACCCAGGATAGGCTGACGGCCGAAGCGAATACAAAACACGGGGTATTTAAAATAACCGGAGAGAGAATTAAATGAACTACCCCGCGGCAAGCCGCGGGGTAGCCAAAAGATACCGTTCAATTTTCGCTGTGAAACAGCGACCGCCGCTTCGCAGCGGGGTATTGAACCCGGAAGTTCATAATAAAATATTATTAATAAAAAACGCCTTTCTTAAACCTGTGTAAAAGAAAGGTGTTTTTCTGTATAAGCTTTTGAAATTTGAGCAAAATATAAATAGTTTAGAATATGCACTTGCAAACTATGTGGTTTTGTGTTATTCTTCTTGTAGTTCCTATAACCAGATGTTCGCTTTATCGTTACTATTATTCAAGTAATCAAGGAAGGAAGAAATAATATGGCAACAGAAATCAAAAACAATGCCCCTCTCTATACATTAAGTGAGGAGATCGGCAATTCAATTACACATGGGGTTGGGGCAGTAATCTCTATTGCCGGAATGGTCATGCTGCTTTTACGGGCAGGGGGTGGGCCGCTAGAAACGGTTGCGGTCGCAATTTATGGTGCATCAATGCTTCTTTTATTTTGCATGTCGTCCCTATATCATGCCATTACAAATGTAAAGGCAAAAAGAGTGCTGCGTGTTCTGGACCATACATCAATTTTTTTGATGATTGCCGGCACATACACCCCATATACCTTGATAGCTTTACGCGGTACAATTGGCTGGACAATATTCGGAGTTGTTTGGGCAACGGCTATATTCGGAATTGTGCTCAATTTTATCGGTCTGGAGAGATTTAAAAAAGTATCAATGGTATGTTATCTTGCAAGCAGCTGGAGCGTTGTGGTTGCAGCCATTCCGCTTTATAATACACTTCCTTGGAACGGCTTGATGCTTCTTTTTACCGGCGGCATTTTCTACACATTCGGGCTAATATTCTACCGTCAGAAAAAAGTGCGTTATACCCATATGACATGGCACTTCTTTGTTCTTGCAGGCGCCGTGTCTCACTATTTCAGCATTC
>JAQWBK010000067.1 GCA_028706415.1 Oscillospiraceae bacterium
GGTATCACAAAAACCTTGCCGTGGATATTATTGAATCGCTCGGCTATATCCCGGGTCAGCTCTACATGCTGTTTCTGGTCATCCCCAACAGGAACATAATCCGGCTGATAAAGCAGAATATCCGCCGCCATAAGGGAGGGATATGCGAACATACCCAGGTTGATGTTGTCCGAGTGCTTAGCCGATTTATCCTTAAACTGTGTCATTCGGGACAGCTCACCGAATTGACTGTGGCAGGCCAGCAGCCAGGTCAACTCGGCATGGGCAGGGACATGTGATTGCACAAAAAGCAGGGCTTTATCCGGGTCGAGCCCGATGGCAATAAGCAGTGCAAACATCTCATAAATCTGTTTGCGAAACTGAGTAGCTTCCTGCCTTACGGTTATGGCGTGCAGGTCTGCAACCGCAAAGGCACAATCAAACTCATCCTGCATTTCCACCCAGTTGCGCATGGCGCCGAGATAGTTGCCCAGTGTCGGAATGCCTGTGGGCTGAATACAGCTGAGTGCCCTCTTTTTACGCGGGGCGGCGGTTGTGTTCTCCATCGAGTTTCATCCTTTTAATAATATAATAAAGCAAAAGCTATTTCATAACTTCCTTTGCCAACTCGCCCAGCTTGGCAACACCCTTGCGCATGGCATCATCTGTGGGGGTTGAAAAATTCAGGCGGAAATTCTGGCAAGGTTGGTTTTCATCCACCAAAAATGCGTTGCCCGGCACCACGGCCACCTTATAATCCATAACGGCGCGCTTGCAGAAGGAGGGCATATCAACCCCGTCAGGCAGACGGCACCATATAAACAGTCCACCCTGCATGGGGGAATAGGTGATACCATGGGGGACAAGATGCTCTTTAATAAGAGACAGCATGAGCTCGGCTTTTTTGCGGTAAATATCTCTCAGCTCGTCGAGATGGGCTTCAAAATCGTAGCCCCCCATATATTCATCGCATAAAATCTGGGACCACATGGTGGTATGGACATCCTCGCCCTGTTTGCAGACGGTCATTTTCTGTAACAGGGTTTTATGTGCGATGGCATATCCCACCCGAATACCCGGAGAAAGCACCTTTGAAAAGCTACCTGCATATACGACACGGCCGTCCTCATCCAAAGATTTAATAGCCTTAACATCTTCACCCTCATACCGCAGATCGCCGTATGGGTTATCCTCGACAATAACCACATCGTATTGCCGCGCCAAATCATAAAGCAAGCGCCGCTTTTCAAAACTCATGGTTATACCCGAGGGGTTTTGGAAGTTGGGGATGGTATATATTATTTTAGTATTTGCATTAGACTTTAATGCCAATTCGAGGGCATTTAAATCCATGCCATCGTCCTGCATCGGAACGCCGACAAGCTTGCCCCCTAAGGAACGAAAGGAATTGAGCGAGCCGATAAAGCTGGGGGCTTCGCATATAACCACATCATTCGGATTGCATAAAACCTTGGCCGCCAGCTCAACAACCTGTTGGGCACCCGAGGTTATCAGCACATTGTCGAATTCACGCACCAGGTTATGCTTTTCTCCCATATAGGCGGCGATACGCCTGCGCAGCTTCCCGTATCCCTCGGTGGCGCCGTATTGCAGGGCCTCAAAAGGTCGCTGGGCAAAAACCCGAGCCGATATTTCGGTGATATCCTTTATTGGGAAGGCTTCGGGAGCGGGGTTGCCGGCCGATAAAGAGACCACCTCTGGGTCGGCTGTAAATTTTAATATTTCACGGATTGCTGAAGGGTTGAGGTTTTGAACACGGTCCGAAAATTTATAATCCATTTTAATGAACAGTCCTTTAATAAATAATCATCAGGGTCACCGGCTATTCCGCCCCGGCACCACAGCATTTTTTATATTTCTTGCCGCTGCCGCAGGGGCAGGGATCGTTGCGCCCCACCTTTTGGGCGGCCGTTTTGCGTACAGGTCGTTTTACATCGGTTCCGTCGGCCGAGGTGGCGGTAGGCTTGGCAATCTGCTCCCGCTTGGGGCTTTCTTCCGAGCGGATTTGTACCGTCAGCATAAGGCGGGCGGTATCTTCCCGAATTGAAGCAATCATCTGGTCGAACATATCAAAGCCTTCAAGACGGTACATGACAACCGGGTCCTTCTGACCGTATGCACGAAGATGAATACCCTTGCGCAGCTCATCCATATTGTCAATGTGGTCCATCCAATAACGGTCAACCGTTTTAAGCAGAATAACCCGCTCAATTTCCCGCATCATTTCATCGCCGTACTGCTTTTCCTTGGAATCGTATATTTCCATTGCTCTTTGAGTGAGTTGGTCGATAATGTCGCCCCGCTCTACATCTTCAAGCTGCTGTTCGTCGAAGCGGAAATCGTCCTCGTTTGACAGCCATCCGGCATAAAAATCACGAAGCCCATCAATATTCCAGGTTTCATGCATGTCGTCACTTGACAAGTAGGTGTTACAATTGGCATCTATCGATTCTTTAAGCATTCCGGTTATGGAATCCCGCACATTTTCACCGTTAAGCACTTTATCACGCTGGCTGTATATAATTTCGCGCTGACGGTTCATAACATCGTCAAATTGCAGAACATCTCGGCGAATTCCAAAGTTGCGCTCTTCAACCTTCTTTTGCGCACTCTCGATAGAATTGGTCAGGAGACGGTTTTCAATCGGGGTATCTTCATCAATACCCAGCGTATCCATCAGGGAGTTAATCCTGTCCCCGCCGAAAAGCCGCATAAGGTCATCGTCAAGGGAGAGGTAAAAACGCGATTCGCCGGGGTCGCCCTGACGGCCGGATCTTCCGCGCAGCTGGTTATCAATACGGCGGGACTCATGGCGCTCGGTTCCCAGTATAAACAGGCCGCCTACCTCGCAAACGGCATCTGCTTCCGACTTTATTTCCTGCTGATACTTTTTTTCAAGTTCTATAAAGCTTGCCCTTGCAGAAAGGATCTCCTGGTTTTCGGTTTCGCTGAAATCGGTGGACTGGTTGATAATATCCTCGGGTATTCCCATCCGACGCATTTCGGATTTAGCAAGATACTCGGCATTACCGCCCAGCTTTATATCGGTTCCGCGTCCTGCCATGTTGGTAGCAATGGTAACGGCACCTTTTTTACCCGCTTGGGCCACGATTTCGGCTTCCTTATGATGGTGCTTGGCGTTCAATACCTCGTGCTTTATGCCCTGCTTAGACAGAAGCTTGGATAAAACCTCCGACTTTTCAATCGATATGGTACCAACAAGAACAGGCTGGCCTTTTTTGTGGCATTCTTCTATTTGATTGATTACCGCCCTGAATTTACCCATCTCGGTTTTATATATACTGTCAGGATGATCATCTCTGATCATGGGGCGGTTTGTAGGTATCTCGACCACATCCAGCTTATAAATCTGCTCGAACTCATGGGATTCGGTCATGGCGGTACCGGTCATACCGGCCAGCTTTTTATAAAGACGAAAATAGTTCTGGAAGGTGATGGTGGCAAGCGTTTTGCTTTCACGCTCAACCTTGACCCCTTCCTTTGCCTCTATGGCTTGATGCAATCCCTCATTATAACGGCGGCCGAACATAAGACGGCCGGTGAATTCATCAACAATAAGCACCTCGCCGTCCTTGACAACATAATCAATATCCCGCTGCATTACACCGCGGGCCTTGATTGCTTGGTTGATATGGTGCAGCAGGGTGACATTGTCAGGGTCCATAAGATTTTCAAGTTGAAAATTCTTTTCGGCTCTAACTACTCCCGAGCGGGTTAGGGTGGCGGTACGGGCTTTCTCGTCAACTATATAGTCGGCGTCTACATTATCCTGCTCTTCTTTGGAATCCTGCTCACGCACCTTAACCAGCTTCAGCGTCTTGGCGAAACGGTCGGCACGGGTATAAAGATCGGTGGATTTATCGCCCTGTCCCGATATAATAAGCGGGGTGCGCGCCTCATCAATTAAAATGGAGTCAACCTCGTCCACAATGCCATAGCTGTGGAGGCGTTGAACCTTGTTTTCCTTATATATGACCATGTTATCACGCAGATAATCAAATCCGAACTCGTTGTTTGTTCCGTAGGTTATATCGGCGTTGTAGGCGGCCTTTCTGTCGGCCGGCTCCAGGTCATGCACAATTAGCCCGACCGAAAGACCGAGATAACGGTAAACCTTGCCCATCCATTCACTATCCCGTCGGGCAAGATAATCATTGACGGTTACCACATGCACGCCGTCTCCGGACAGAGCGTTAAGATATGCGGGCAGGATAACTGTCTGGGTTTTTCCTTCACCAGTTTTCATTTCTGCAATTCGACCCTGATGCATAATGATACCGCCGAGAATTTGAACAGGGAAGTGGGGGGTACTAAGCACCCTGTCGGTAGCTTCACGGCAGACGGCAAAAGCATCCGGCAGGATATCATCAAGGGTTTCCCCCATTTTAAGGCGGTCCTTCAGATTTTCTGTCTGGGCCTTGAGTTCGTCCTCGCTCATTGCACGATATTTATCGGCAAGAGCAAGAACATTATCGCATATCGGCTGTATGCGCTTTATCTCCCTCTTGCTGTAATCCCCGAACATTTTTTTAATAAGCCCCATATTATTCAGTACCTCCGGATAATAAGTAAACCTTAAATCTGTTATAAAATCATTATAACAATAATATTTAATATAACACAATTAATGGAATGTTACAACCATTGATTGAATTGCATTATTAATAATATTCCCCCTTATTCCCCCTTGCCGAGATGGTAATTGCGTGCTACAATATGGATAGAACAAAGAGATTATTTGCGAAAAGTATAGGAGGGCAGCATTATGTTGATTAAACAGCTTTCCATTTTTGTAGAGAACAAGTCGGGGCGGCTTGCCGAAATTACAGCCGTCATTGCCCAGGCGGGTATTGACATCCGAGCCCTATCCATTGCAGACACAACCAATTTCGGGATTTTGCGGATTATTGTGGATAAACCCGACGAAGCCGAGAAGGCGTTAAAGGATGCCGGACTTACGGTTTCACTCACAAATGTGATTGCCATCGGTATCCCCGATAAACCCGGAGGGTTTGCCAGTGCCATGAAATGCCTTGCCGATGCGGGCGTGGGCATCGAATATATGTATGCCTTCATTTCCCGCGATCAGGGGCGAGCCTGTGTCATCCTAAGAGTTGGAGATAACGACCTTGCCATAGATGCGCTCAAAAAAGCGGATGTAGAAATTCTTACCGGAGAACGCATTTACACAATGTAATGACCGTATGAAATATTAGGGGCTGCATATTGGCTGGCCCCTATATTTTTTTAATAATTATTAGAGTTTGACGGGGGGAAACAGATGAAATATACCCGGGCGCTTGAATATATAGATTCACATAAATCGGGCGGCATTAAGCCGGGGCTTGAAAGAATGAAGCGTATTCTGGAGCTGCGGGGCAATCCCGAGCGAGGGCTTCGGTTTATTCATGTAGCCGGAACCAACGGCAAGGGCTCCACCGCCCGTATGATTCAGTCAATGCTTATCGCGGGTGGCTATAAAACCGGGCTGTATTCATCCCCAAGTGTCACAGGTCTGCGGGACACCATAACGGTGGACGGGGCAGCGATTTCCGAAGAAGATTTTTCTGATATAACCTGTCTTCTGAAATCCCATCAATCCGATATGGGCGGGGCAGGGGAGATGTCGGAATTTGAGCTGATAACGGCGCTTGCATTTATATATTTTGAAAAGCAGCATACCGATATATGCGTTGTTGAATGTGGTTTAGGTGGGCGGGATGATGCCACCAATGTTATACCTCCGCCGCTTGCCGCCGTTATTACGCCTGTATCGCTCGACCATGCCGCCCTGTTGGGAACGACCATCACCCAAATCACCGCCAATAAATGCGGCATTATTAAGCCCCCTTGTACGGTAATAACCTCCCCTGCGCAGGAGATTGAGGGGCTTGCGGTTATTATGGAAACCGCCGCCCGACATGGCCTGACGGTGGGAATTCCGTCTGTGGCCTCAGCACCCATTAAATCACTTGCTTTGGGAAGCACCGAATTTATATATGATGATATGAATATACACCTGCCCTTAACCGGGATATTTCAGCGGGACAACGCACTTACCGCCATCCAGGCTGTTAATGCCGTGGGGCAGAGGGGTTTTCCGGTGAGCAAACAGCATATAGTCGCCGGTCTGCGTGCCGCCCAAATGCCCTGCCGTCAGGAGGTTATCAGGTCATCCCCGCTTATTATGATCGATGGTGCCCACAATCCCCATGGGGTTGCAGCCCTTGCCCGTACCCTATCTTTCCATTCTATTGATGGGCTTACTCTTGTAGTTGGAATGCTTGCAGATAAGGATGTTGCAGGCTGTATGTCCTTGCTGGCTCCTTTGTGTCGGCGCGCGATATGCTGCACCCCGGATAATCCGCGCGCTCTGCCTGCCTCTGACTTGGCTCAAATACTTCATAATGCCGCCCCCGAGCTTACCATTGAAATCACCGAATCGCCGACAGCGGCTTTGAGGCTTGCACAAAGTGATGCTCAAGCCCCTGTGCTGATTTCAGGTTCATTCTATCTGGCAGCCGCCCTGCGCCAATTATTGGTTGTGTAATTTTTACAAATTTGAAGTAATTACAAAATTTTAAATGATTTTTTGGGTGAGGGATGATATACTAAACATGCCTTGGATTAATGCTATATTAGAATTATGCGGGCATGTTCCTGTAAAAGCTGCGCTTTTACCCAAAATTTGATCAAACAAAACCATGCCCCGAATTACTGCTATATTGGAATTGTGCGGGCATGTAGAATTTTCGTGATATAATATCGTATTCTATAGTATTAAATTTATTAATATTAAATTTAAACCGAAAGGGAAGTGAAAGAGATGGGAAAGAAAATTACTGATAAAGTTACATGGGTTGGCAAGGTGGACTGGGAGCTTCGCAGATTTCACGGGGATGAATACTCAACACATAGAGGTTCGTCATATAATGCTTATCTGATAAGAGACAAGAAAACGGCTCTTATTGATACAGTCTGGAAGCCCTATGATAAAGAATTTGTTTCAAAGCTAAAAGAGGAAATTGATCTCAAGGATATTGATTACATTATAGCCAGTCACGGTGAGGTCGACCACAGTGGTTCCCTGTCCGAATTAATTCGTCAAATCCCGGGGGTTCCGGTATACTGCACCGCCAATGCTGTAAAGTCGCTTAAAGGACAATATCATGAGGATTGGAATTTTGTGACGGTCAAAACAGGCGATACGCTTGAGCTGGGAGATACGGTGCTCACATTTGTAGAAGCTCCCATGCTGCACTGGCCGGATATGATGTTCACCTATATGAGCGGGGATAATATACTGTTTAGTAATGATGCGTTCGGCCAGCACTACGCCTCCGAAACCCTGTTTAATGATTCGGTAGACCAAAGCGAGCTTGAATATGAGGCTATAAAGTATTATGCTAATATACTCACCCCCTTCAGCGCGATTGCAACAAGAAAAATTAACCAGCTTTTGGGTTTAAACCTGAAAATCGACATAATCTGCCCAAGCCACGGCGTTATATGGAAGGATAATCCGACCCAGATTGTCGAAAAATATCTAAAATGGGCGGATAATTATCAGGAAAACCAGATAACGATCATCTATGATACAATGTGGAACGCCACCCGACGGATGGCAGAATCCATTGCCGAGGGGATTGAGGCGGTAGACCCGGATGTTAAGGTAAAGCTGTTCAGCGCATCCAAAACCGATAAAACGGATATTATTACTGATGTATTTCGCTCCCGCGCGGTTCTTGTAGGTTCCCCCACGATTAACGGGGGATATCTGTATGCAATTGCCGGTATTCTGGAGCTTATGCACGGCTTGAAATTCAAGAACAAGAAGGCGGCTGCATTCGGGAGCTACGGCTGGAGTGGGGAAGCCGTAAAACGAATGAATGAGGAACTCCAAAAAGCCGGATTTGATGTGGTGGATGACGGAATTCGCTCGACATGGCGCCCCGATACAGATGAAATCGACAGGTTGATTGAATACGGTAAACAGCTTGGAGAAAAATTTAAAAATTAACAAATAGTATGTATTAATATGTGATATATCGTAGTAAAATTGCAGATATAGAGCATATGCTCTATATCTGCAAAATTCTGATACTGTTCTCAAGTAAAAGATGTCTTGATTGTTACTTGAGAGCAGTATGAATACACATATTATTGTGAAAACCATAATTAAAGGAGAGATTGGTATGAAAAAGAGTCTAGCCATAACACTGGGTATAATCGGCGGATTGATTTTGATTATACTTATA
>JAQWBK010000006.1 GCA_028706415.1 Oscillospiraceae bacterium
ACTGAGTGGATTATTAGGTGTGATTTAAGTAAAGGTTATTTAACCGCCTGTACAGATTTACCTCCTCAATTATGTGGAAAAATAAGGATACTAACAGTTTCCACATTGGAAAAACGGCAAAAAGAGGCGGTTTTATCAACACTTTCAACAGAGTTTTCAACATTAACCTCGTTTTTACCGTTTTACAGACTGTAAAATGTTGAAAAAATAATACCAAAACCTTCCATATATGTTCTGTAATTTAATTAATTATTGTCCATAATTTGTATAGTTCTCATGTCTGCGGCACATAATGATAAAACAGAATTATATGATTTATAATAGGGGGCAAGTTAAATGATAAAAGGTGTCAATCGGGAGATAATTGAAGTCACCGAAACAGGCAACGAATATTTTGAGCGCGCATTTTTGGTGGTTCGTCCGCGTTTTGCCGATACCACACAAGGTAGATTGAATGATGAGGCGTGCAGGTTCTTACGCAACGCCCAAGGATATAGCGGTTTAAGGATAAATCGAGGGCGTAATTTAAAGAATTTGATAATTCGCGGATGCTCTTTTGGAGCTGCCGGTGCTCTGATTGGCGCACTTCTAATGTCACTTGTTCGCTGAAAAGTAGAATCAAAAAATTGAAATAAAAAGCGTCACCATTTCTTGGACGACGCTTTTATACTGTTCTCAAGTAAAAGGTGAGACAAAATTTGCGAGGATGTTTTTCGTCATGCAAGGCGGAGGAGGAGAGCGGTGACGCCCGCCGACGACAACAACGCTGTATGGCGGAAAACAGACCGCAAAGATGTCTTGATTTTTACTTGAGATCAGTATTATACATTTTTATGTTTCACACTTGAAATAGGTTGTAAAGATGTGTTATCATAAAAAGAAAATCAAACATATCAATGTGACGGAAAAACCGAAGGAGGACATAAGATGGTTAATAAAAACGCCGGAGAGAAGTTTTTAAAAGAAGGGCTTACCTTTGATGATGTGTTGCTCATTCCTGCCAAATCAGATGTTTTGCCTGCAGACATTGCAGTTAATACCCGGCTTACAAAAAGTATAAAGCTCAATATCCCACTTATGACGGCGGCAATGGATACCGTTACAGATGCCAGAATGGCTATTGCTATTGCGCGTGAAGGCGGGGTAGGGGTAATTCACAAAAACATGTCTATTGAGGCACAAGCCGACCAGGTTGACCGAGTTAAGCGTTCAGAGAACGGGGTTATTGTTAATCCGTTTTTTCTCTCGCCCGACCATATTGTTCAAGATGCCAATAATTTAATGGCTAAATATAAAATCTCCGGAGTGCCGATATGCCGTGAAGGCAAGCTGGTCGGCATTCTTACAAACAGAGATATGCGTTTTCTTACCAATTTTTCGCAAAGAATTGAAGAAGTCATGACCAAAGAAAATCTTGTAACCGCTCCGGTTGGTACCACAATGGAGCAAGCACAGGAAATACTTCGTAAATACCGGATTGAAAAGTTGCCTATAGTTGACGATAACGGAATGCTGAAAGGGCTTATAACAATTAAGGATATTGAAAAAGCGGTTAAATATCCTAATTCGGCGCGGGATAACAGCAGTCGCTTGCTTTGCGCAGCAGCCATCGGGGGAACCTCGGATGTGTTGGAACGCGCGGCAGCTCTCGCTGAGGCACAGGTGGATGCTTTTGTGCTTGATTCGGCTCATGGACACAGCCAAAACATCTTAAATACAATTGAAAAGGTTAAATCTAAATTTCCCAAGGTTTCACTCATTGCCGGAAACATCGCAACCGCCGAAGCGGCAAAGGCGCTTATTGCAGCCGGTTCGGATGCTGTAAAGGTAGGTATGGGACCCGGTTCGATATGCACAACCAGGGTTGTGGCAGGTATAGGAGTACCGCAAATAACCGCGGTATACGATATTGCTTGTGAGGCTGCCAAGTACGGTATTCCTGTAATAGCCGATGGCGGCATTAAATATTCGGGGGATATTGCAAAGGCCATTGCGGCGGGGGCGGATGTTGTTATGATAGGCTCGCTTGTAGCCGGCTGCGAAGAATCTCCCGGCGATACCGAAATATATCAAGGGCGTCAGTTCAAGGTATATCGTGGCATGGGCAGTCTTGGCGCCATGGCATGCGGCGGTAGAGACAGATATTTCCAGGATGGTAATAAAAAGCTGGTTCCAGAAGGTGTTGAAGGGCGGGTTCCGTATAAAGGATTACTGTCCGAAACAGTTTATCAGATGATTGGGGGATTGCGCTCCGGAATGGGTTACTGCGGTTGCGCATCTATCGAAGAATTACAGAAAAATGCTAGCTTCGTACGAATTACCGGAGCCGGCCTAAAGGAAAGTCACCCGCACGATATAAACATTACAAAGGAAGCTCCGAACTATTCAATTTTACTTTAACAATAAAAACCGGCCTCCATCAACAAAATGGAGGTCGGTTTTTTAAAATGCTTAATGGAGGCGCCACCCAGATTTGAACTGGGGGATCAGGGTTTTGCAGACCCGTGCCTTACCGCTTGGCTATGGCGCCGTATATCAGGCAACGAGCATTATTATAATGGGATTAATAACATTTGTCAAGATAAGATTGGGGTATAAATGATAAAACATCTTAAAACAAAGGGTGGAGAATAAAAGAGCTACTATACAAAATTAATATTTTGTATAGTAGAGGGGATGTTAATAAGGCAAAAAAACATAAATAACCGGAAAACGCCCTGATTTACCGTTATTAATCAAAAACACCCTTGGCTTTCGGTCGAGGGTGTTTTTGATTATGTTATACTAATTTCAATAAGAAACATTCCGGCCAACAGAGCCGTGACAACCGGACAGAATGGCTGTCACGGCTCTGTTGGCATGTTTCTAATCGGAAGCGGAAAGCATTATCCGTTCAAAACAGGTTTTTAGAGGTGACCATTAGAAATTATAAATCATTTCTAACCAAGTCTTCATAATCTTCTGCCTTGACTACAATGCGCGACTCTCCATCTTTAACCATTACAACGGCCGGTCGCGGGAATCGATTATAATTTGATGACATTGAGTAGTTATAAGCCCCTGTGGACAGCACTGCGATTATATCTCCATGCCGGCAGGATTGCAGCATTACATTTTCCTGTATCATGTCTCCGCTTTCACAGCAACGCCCTGCAATGGTATATTCGCACTCTGGAGGCTGATCTGCTTTATTTGCTACCAACACTGTATATTGGGCTTTATAAAGCGCGTAACGGGGATTATCGGTCATACCACCGTCTATGCTGACATATGAACGAACACCCGGAATATCCTTAACAGCACCAACCGTATAAAGGGTTATTCCTGAAGATGCAACAATCGAACGACCCGGCTCAATAACAATATATGGCAACGGGAAATTAAGCTTTTGTGCACTTTCTTTTAAAGCTTCCGAAACCAGATTCATATACTCGCCGAGCTTCTTTGGGTTATCATTTTGAGTGTATTTAACTCCGAAACCGCCGCCCAAATCTAATTCACCAAGCGTTATTCCGGTAACCTCGCGTATCTCGACCATAAAATTAAACATGGTTTGGGCAGCAAATTCGAAAGGTTTTTCATCGAATATCTGGGATCCGATATGACAATGCAATCCTTTAAGTGTAATGCCATTCAGCTTTACAGCAGCTTTGACGGCCTGTAAAGCGTCTCCGTTTTCCAGCGTAATGCCGAATTTTGAGTCAATCTGTCCGGTTTTGACGAAATCATGGGTATGGGCTTCAATTCCAGGGGTTATCCTTAAATAAATATCGGCCCTCTTCCCCATCTCTATGGCAATATATGACAATTTATTCAGTTCGATTAAATTATCAACAACAATCCGACCCACACCGTAGTTAAGTGCCATTCGCAGTTCGGCATCGCTCTTGTTGTTACCGTGAAGAAAGATGAGCTCGGCCGGAAAACCGACCTGCATGGCGGTATAAAGCTCCCCGCCGGAAACCACATCAATCCCGCAGCCTTCCTGCATTACGATGCGATATATCTCCTTAAAACAGCATGCCTTGCTTGCATATGTAACCATACCACCGTTTTTATGGTTATCATCAATCGATTTTTTATAATCACGCAGTGCCCTTCTTATGGCGTTTTCATCCATAACATATAATGGAGTTCCGTAATGATTTGCAAGCGTAACTGTGTCACAGCCGCCGATTACAAGATGCCCCTGTTGATTTACATTCAATGAATCTGAATAAAACATCATATCACCCTCTAGAATTTATTAATCCTGTGTAACCAAATCTAAAATATCTCTAATCTCCACTACTCCCTCGCCATTTTTTGATGAAAAGGGAATTAGCTTTACACCAATAAAATCAGCGAATTCTGTATTAATATCATCGAGTCTTTTATTTCGCTCGGTTTTATTGAGTTTATCCGACTTTGTCAGCGCAATAATAAAAGGAATTTCACGCTGGGTCAAATATTCAAGCATACTGTAATCGTCGACAGTAGGAGGATGTCGCATATCTATAAGTTGAACCACCAGCCTTAAATCCCTGTCATCATTAAAATACCCTTCAATCAATTCCGACCAACGCTGCCGTTCCGATTGTGATACCTTTGCATAACCGTAGCCGGGCAGGTCAACCAGACGCATACTATCAAGCCTGTAAAAATTAATTGTGGCGGTTTTCCCGGGAGTTGCACTTATGCGCGCAAGGGATTTCCGGTTAAGGATTTTGTTTATAAGGGATGATTTGCCGACATTTGATCTGCCGGAAAAAACTATTTCAGGCAGAACGGATGGGGGGATCTGACTGGATATGCCAAAAGACATTTCAAAAACAGCAGTTTGGATTTCCATGGCTCTCCCCCCTCGTTTTGTTTTTATTATTGCGGAACCGACTTGTGGATATTATCGTCAGAAACGGTTGGAATAAACCGACCATCTTTTTTATCCTCCTGCCGAGCTGTTGGCATGGAGACCAGTGAATGGCTAATAACGGTATCCAAATGATCAGCTGTGATAATATTAATATTATCAAGGACTGCTTTATCGATTTCAACCATATCGGCTTGATTTCCACCGGGTATTATCACCGTTTTTATAAGGTGACGATAAGCTGCCATGGTTTTTTCCCTCAATCCGCCTATAGGAAGAATGCGACCGCGTAGGGTGATTTCACCCGTCATTGCAACATTACCACTTACAGGTATGTTTGTTAGGGCGGAAATAATGGCGGTAGCTATTGTAACCCCGGCAGAAGGGCCATCCTTGGGAACTGCCCCCTCGGGAACATGGATATGAATATCCTTGGTTTTATAAAAATCCTTATCTATGAAAAATTCCGCAGCTCTGCTTCTTACATAGCTAATTGCTGTGCGTGCCGACTCTTTCATGACATCACCCATGGAACCTGTAAGCTCGATTTTCCCGGTACCATCAAGAATGGCAACCTCAATCGGCATCATTTCACCGCCCACAGAAGTCCATGCCAGCCCGTTTACAACCCCTACACCGTCACATATACTGTTGACATCATCCTTATACCTGCGGGGACCGAGATATTCTTCAATATTCTCAGGGAGGATCTTAACTGATTTATTATTGCCGTCAACCAAGCGCCTTGCTGTTTTGCGACAAATTTTAATTATACAGCGTTCCAGTCCGCGCACACCTGATTCGCGAGTATAGCCATCAATAATTTCACGAATGGCATCATCGGAAATGCGAAGTCGACGCAGGTCCAAACCATGAAGCTTTACCTGCTTTTTAAGCAGGAATTTCTTTGCAATATGGAATTTTTCTTCGGAGGTATAGCTGGGGATTTCAATAATTTCCATCCGGTCATATAGAGGTTTTGGAATATTATTTAGATTGTTTGCGGTTGTTACAAACATAACCTGTGATAAATCAAACGGGATTTCAAGATAATGGTCTCTGAATAACGAATTTTGTTCGGTATCCAGTACCTCCAGCATTGCTGAAGCGGGGTCTCCGCGAAAATCATTCCCCATTTTATCAATTTCATCCAATAAAAACAACGGATTTGCCGAACCGGCCTGCCTTATCGCATTTATTATTCGTCCGGGCATTGCTCCGATATATGTACGCCTGTGCCCCCTTATGTCGGCTTCATCCCGCATACCGCCAAGTGAAACCCGCACATACTTGCGACCCATTGCCTGGGCGATGGATTTTGCTATCGAGGTTTTACCTACGCCCGGAGGCCCTGCCAGGCAGATCACCTGCCCCTTTGTTTTAGAAGCCATTTTTTGAACAGCCAAGGATTCCAGAATTCGCTCTTTAACCTTTTCAAGCCCATAATGGTCCCTGTCCAATACTTTAGCAGCATTATCGATAATAAGGTTGTCCTTTGTAAACTTATTCCAAGGCAGAGACAAGCAGGTTTCAATTAAACCTCGAATAACGGTTGCTTCATGCGAGCCTGCCGGCATTTTTGACAGCCTTGCACATTCGTCAAACATTTTTTTCTCTGATTCTGCATCAAGTTTTAACGACTTAATCTTGTCAATATAGCTTTGGGCTTCATCCTGAGGGTTATCAGCCTCACCCAATTCCTGTGCAATAACCTTGATTTGTTCACGAAGATAATATTCCTTTTGATTTTGGTCAATTTGTTCCTGCACCCGTTCACGAATTCCCTGTTCCACCGAAAGAATTGAAATCTCGCGTTCAAGTACAATTATCAGCTTTTCCATGCGCTTTTCGGGATCAAGGGTTTCAAGTAGCAGCTGCTTTTCCTCGGTGGGAAGCAGTATGTTTGAAGCTATATAATCCGAAAGCTTATCAAGGTCATCCATTGTGGATACGCCAAGCAGGACATCGGGCGAAATTTTGGGGGCAAACACCGCGTATTCTTCAAAGCTGTTACGGCATTGACGAAGTAGCGCTTGTACCCTTATTTCCTCCGTAACACGGCGGGAAATGCATTCTCTCACTTTGGCGGTATAATATGTATCCGACCCGGTGATTTCCTTGATCTTGGCACGATATAACCCCTCTACCAAAACCCGTACATTATCACCCGGCAGTCTTAACACCTGGCGTATTTTCGCGACAACTCCAACGGCATACAGGGATTCCTCATCCGGATCATCGTCGCGTAAATCACGCTGTGTAATAAGAAAAATCGTCTGATCTGAGGACATAGCTTCATTGAGCGCCAACATAGATTTTTTTCTGCCGACGTCAAAATGCAAAACCATATCCGGAAAGACAACAAGTCCTCTCAAAGCCAATAACGGCAATGTTGAAAGGCGCGATATTTGTCTTTTAGTTTCCATTTATCGGTTCCTTTCTTGTGTCATACGTTTAAAAAATGGGCCAAACTTAAAATGCAAAATCATAAGATCGGCATTTATCATCTGACCCTTTTTATAAATTTCAGCTGATTGAAATTATGCTGTAACCTGTCTTCTTGTGCTGCGCCCCTTGTCGGGAAGCTTTGGCTTGGATGGCTTGCGGTCGGGATTACTTACAAGCTCTGGCTTACCCTTGCCCATGACATAATCTTCATTGATAATAACGCGTTCAATTTTATAGTCTGAAGGTACCTCAAACATAAGCTCGGTAAGCAGACCTTCCATTATTGAACGCAAGCCTCTCGCACCGATGTTGAGCTCAATTGCCTTTTTGGCAACCGCGGTCAAGGCTTGGGGAGTAAACTCCAACGCAACATTATCCATGGTGAAAAGCTGCATATACTGTTTAAGAAGCGCATTTTTCGGTTCTGTGAGAATTCTTGTAAGCGAGGCTTCATCCAGTGAGTCAAGAGTTGTAACAACAGGAAGACGACCCACCAGTTCGGGGATCAGTCCGAACTTTATCAGGTCCTGGGCAACAAGCTTTTTAAGAAGCTTACTGCGTTCAACATCTTTTTTTGAGCGTACATCGTTTCCGAAGCCCAATGCGCCTGAGGAAATACGCCGTTCTATTGTTTTTTCAATTCCGTCAAAAGCTCCCCCGCAAATAAACAGGATGTTTGAAGTGTCAATTTGGATAAACTCCTGCTGGGGATGCTTCCGCCCGCCGGACGGGGGTACATTTGATACGGTGCCTTCGATTATTTTCAAAAGCGCCTGCTGGACACCTTCACCGCTCACATCTCTGGTAATCGAAGGGTTTTCGCTTCTGCGGGCAATTTTATCAATTTCATCTATATAGATAATCCCGCGTTCGGCCTTTTCGATATCATAATCTGCCGATTGAATAAGTCTTAACAGAATGTTTTCAACATCCTCGCCGACATATCCGGCCTCGGTCAGGGTGGTAGCATCGGTAATTGCAAAGGGAACATCAAGAATATTAGCCAGCGTTTGTGCCAAAACCGTTTTTCCCACACCGGTCGGGCCAAGTAGAAGCACATTGCTTTTACCCAGCTCTACATCAGAGGTAAAGCCGAAGTAGATGCGTTTATAATGGTTGTAAACCGCAACCGCAAGGGCGATCTTGGCGTCTTCTTGTCCGATAACATATTCATCAAGACCGGACTTTATTTCTTTTGGAGAAGGCAATGCCGACGGAGTTCCGCTTGTGACCCCCCGCTTTTTGGTTATAATTCCGCCGTCTTCAAGAATTGACTGACAAAGCTCGACACACTCGTTGCAGATATAAACACCCTGCCCCGCTATTAAACGCTGGACTTCATTCTGGGTTTTTCCGCAGAACGAACAGCTAATTGTTCTGTTTTCCTCATTCTTTGGCATTGTTCGCTCTCCTTCTGTGTAGTGTTATGGAAATTAGGCGCCGCGTTTTGTAATTATCTTATCGATAATACCATATTCCATTGCGGCTTGGGCTGACATGAAATTGTCGCGTTCGGTGTCCCGCTCAATTGTTTCGATCGGCTGTCCGGTCATCTCGGCCAACAAAGTATTCATGCGTCCCTTGATATATAAAATGTGTTCTGCCTGAATTTTAATATCGGAAGCCTGCCCCTTGGAACCACCGGAAGGCTGGTGAATCATAATCTCACTGTTGGGAAGGGCTTTACGCTTACCCTTTGCACCTGCCGCCAATAAAAAGGCACCCATGCTTGCAGCCATACCCATACAAATGGTGGATACATCACATTTTATGAACTGCATTGTATCATAAATAGCCATTCCGGATGAAATAGAGCCGCCGGGGCTGTTAATGTACAGATCGATATCCTTATCAGGATCTTGACCCTCGAGGTAAATAAGCTGAGCAACCACCAGCGAAGCGGTTACATCATTAACTTCATCGGATAACATTATAATACGGTCATTCAGTAAGCGTGAAAAAATATCATAACTGCGTTCTCCGCGTCCTGTTTGTTCAACAACATATGGTACTAAACTGCCCATCATAGTTCACTCAACCTTTCGTGCTGTTATTTTATCATTTAATAAAATAAATAACGCATTTTTATTATTGCCTTAAAACTACACCCTCAAGCATTAAAAAGCTGCAATTAAGAAATTTCGGCTGATTCCTTAACCAAGTCCAGAGCTTTCCCGACCTCTAAATCCTTAACAAGCTCCTTTGAAGAGATAAAAGATTTTATTTTATCAACATCCATCTTATACTGCTCGGCGAACTTTGCATACTCGGCTTCAAGTTCCTCATTGGATATTGTAATATTCTCAACACTTGCAATCTTTTCAAGAGCAAGGCGAATTTTTACCTGCTTTTCAGCCTGCTGGCGGAAGCCGTTGCGAAACGTTTCAGCATCCATTCCAGTATAACCAAGATAGCTTTCAACATTCAGCCCTTGGGATTTCAAACGCTGCTCAAACTCCGCAACACTGTCATCCACACGGCGTTCGAACATGGCTTCGGGAATTTCACCTTTTAGCCCTTCGACCAGCTGTTCAAGAAGCGTCGATTCAAACTCGTCCTCTGCGGCATGCTCCCTTTGATGCTCCAGCTTACCCTTCAGATCCGCCTTAAGCTGGTCAAGGGTATCAAATTCACTGACATCCTTTGCAAAATCATCGTTAAGCTCGGGCATTTCCTTTGCCTTTATCTCATGGAGCTTGCATTTAAATACTGCCGGCTTTCTTTTAAGCTCGTCGGCTTGATAATCCTCAGGGAAGGTTACATTAACCTCAAATTCTTCATCGGTAGATTTACCCACAATCTGTTCCTCAAACCCGGGAATAAATCGGCCTGAACCAAGCTCTAAAGAAAAGTTTTCAGCCTTGCCACCTTCAAAAGGGTTGCCGTCAACAAATCCTTCAAAATCGAATGTGACGGTATCCTCGTTTTGAGCAGCTCGCCCTTCAACCGTAACAAGGCGTGAATTGCGATCTTGTAATGTAGATATCTCTGCGTCAATATCCTCTTGTGTTACCGAGACCGTCTTTTTCTCAGCTTTAAGTCCTTTGTATTCCCCAACCTCAACCTCTGGTTTAACGGTTATTACCGCCTTGAATACCAGACCTTCTTTTCCAACCGATACTACATCAAGATCAACTTTATCTTCAATATATTCAAAATCGGATTGTTCTATGGCATCGTTTAATGCTGTGGGATACAGATCGTTTACGGCATCATCATAAAACACGCCCTCACCGTATAATTTTTCTACCAGATGGCGGGGGGCCTTACCTTTACGAAACCCCGGCACAGACATCTTGCCGATACTTCTCTTAAAAGCATTACTGACAGCGGCCTCAAATGCCTCTGCATCCACTTCAACTTCTAACTCTACCCGATTTGTGTCAACCTTTGTCGCTGATTTTAAACTCATTTTAAAACTCCTCCTGTAAAAACAGATATTACATAATAAAACAATAGAAATTATTATACCATAGCTAAACTGTTTATGCCATAATTTTTTATATGTTTCTTTGAAATTTAAAAATTTTTGATACTACCCCACCGGAACCGGTGAAAAGTCAACTGCATCACATGAAATTAGCTTAAATATCGTGCCATCAATTGCCCTTTCCGGTATTCTGCGGGCGTTTGGTCCATGTATGTGCCCGTAATAGCAGAGCCGGATTGCTCGTTCCTTAAGAACTGATAATATTTCATCACATTTTGAATCCCCCATAAACGGCGGATAATGTAGAAACACAACCGGCTCTTTGCCGGTTTTTTCGGCAGCGTCAATGGACATTTTAAGTCTTCCGACTTCCCGCATAAGTATTTTCTTATCAATATCCTCTTCGGCATCAAAGAACCATCCACGCGTTCCGCATACCGCATAATTCCCTGAAACCTCGGCAGAGTTATGGATAATTGACAAGGTATTATATCCGTATTCTTCGAAATACTCATCCATTTTTCTTCGGGTAGTCCACCAATAATCGTGGTTGCCCTTAATTATAAGCTTTCTTCCGGGCAAAGAATTTAGGAAGGCAAAATCTTGTTTGGCCTGTTCAAGAGAGATTGCCCAGGAAATATCCCCTGCTATTACCACCGTATCATCATCACTTACAAGCCGCCACCAATTCCCCTCAAGTCGTGCAACATGGTTGTCCCAGCCGCGAAAAACATCCATAGGCTTGTCGGTACCGAGGGACAGATGCAAATCGGCTATGGCAAACAGCGACATATAATACTCCTTTTTTATATCAGAAATTGTTGGTAATATTATTATAATAAACGGTAATACTAAAGGTCACCTCTAAAAACCCCTTCCGGCGTCTTCCGGCACAATTACCGCCGGACTGCGTCAAACCTTCTCGTAATGCGGAAAGCATTGCTTCGTCGGCTTTCCTTTTCCGACAAAAATTCTGCTCGGAATCCGTTCAAAACAGGTTTTTAGAGGTGACCTGAATTAAGAAATAATTTAGAAAGGAAAGAAATAATGGATATTTTCAAAGAAAATAATGAAGAAATTACCCCTACTGTTTATTGTGATGTAAAAAACTGCACATACCACGATGGAGACAATATCTGTACAGCAAATAAAATCAAGGTAGGCCCGTCACATGCAATCAGCAGCATAGATACCATTTGCGCTACATTTAAACCCGGGAACAAATATCATTAGCCTATACGAAATCGATTTCTAGCGGCGGGGGCAGATAAAACCCCTGCCGTCTTTTTTTATATCCCGAGCAGCTTATATATCATCTTGTTCATGTCGGCAGGGTTACATACATCTGTAAAGCGCTTTCCCTTTTCATGTATTGATCTCAGCGGTTCGGGAATTTCTTTACCGGTTATTTCATACAGCCTGTCCATCTTCTCAAATTCATTTACATCTGCTCCGTTTTTACCCAGTGCATCTAAAACACTTGCCGGGAATTTATACGGATTTGCGGTCGAGGCGATGATGACGGGTGTTTTATCCCCTGTTGATTTGCGATATTGCTCATAAACATTTACGGCTACCGCGGTATGGGTATCACACAAATAATCATGGTTTTCGAAAACATTCTTAATGGTTTGGGCTGTCTGCTCATCGCTACACCATCCCGCCCAAAACAGCGATTTTATATCTGCAAATATTTTGTCCGAAACGGCATATCTGCCTTTTTCTTTTAATTCTCTCATCAGATATCTGATTTCATCATCTTTACACCCGGAAATATCATATAAAAGCCGTTCAAGGTTTGAGGATATCAGAATATCCATAGAGGGTGAAGTGGTGGTATAAAAAGACCGGTTGCGATTGTATTCACCGGTATTTATAAAATCGGTCAAAACACGGTTTTGATTTGATGCACATATTAGCTTGGCAATAGGCAAACCCATTTTCCGTGCGTAGTATGCCGACAGAATATTTCCGAAATTACCTGTTGGAACAACCACATTAATTAAATCGTCTGCATTAATTTTCCCACTGTCAATCAAATCACAATATGCAGAAATATAGTAAACAATCTGGGGAAGAAGCCGCCCCCAGTTTATAGAATTTGCGCTTGAAAACATCATATTATTAGTATCAAGGCGTTTAGCTGTTTTGGGATCGTTAAAAATTGCCTTTACTCCGGTTTGTGCATCATCAAAATTGCCTTTTATTCCACAGACAGCGACATTTTCGCCTTCCTGGGTTATCATCTGAAGCTTTTGAATAGGACTCACCCCGTCCTCAGGATAGAAGACAATGATACGGGTGTTTTCGGCATCGCGAAAACCTTCAAGTGCTGCCTTCCCCGTATCACCCGAGGTTGCCACAAGAATGATAATGGTTTTATCTTGGGCGGCTTTGCGGGCGGAAATGCGCATTAAATGGGGCAATATCTGCAAAGCCATATCTTTGAATGCACAGGTGGGGCCGTGCCAAAGTTCAAGCAGATTAACCCCATCATATAGCCCATGAATAGGAGCGACGGCAGGAGAGCGAAAACGCTCAGAATTATATGCAAGACTTGTAAAATCCTCAATTTCTTCGATTGAAAAATCAGTCAGATATTTCGATAGAATATATGCCGCGCGGGATGAATAGTTTACCTTGGCCAGCATCCTGATTTCGTTAGAGGTTATGGGCGGAATTTCTTCCGGTACAAACAACCCACCATCTACCGAGATACCCTGGGTAATTGCCTGTGATGCAGTGTAACCAACACTGCTGTCACGCGTACTGTTATATATCATTAATTTACACTTCCTCGATTGCATAATACATCCCAATATATCATTTCCTATACTAAACAATTACCCTGCATTTGTCAAAGCGGTACGATAAAAATCGTAGCAATTACTGAAAAATAAACGGTCAAGCAGATATTCCTCGTAATTTTTGCGATATAAGTATTCGTAAATATCTTCCATTACCTGAATGCCTCCCCAATCGGCAGGTAAATCAGCACCGTCAAAATCACATCCGAAAGCCAGATTATTGCTACCGTCAAGTGATAGGTAATGCTCAATATGGCGTTGTATACATTCAAATGTCTGTTTACCCAGTTGATCACAGCAAAGGGTTATACCCACCAGCCCCCCGGTATTAATAACCGCTTTAAACTGCTCATCGGTAAGATTACGAGGATGGTTAAAAACTCCTGCCGAAACCGAATGACTTGCGATGATAGGTCTATTTGCCGTATGAATTACATCCCAAAACCCCGCTTCATTAAGATGGGATACATCGGGAACAATATTGGCCGATTCCATTTTTTTAATCGAATCTATACCAAACTTGGTTAATCCGGCTTTATTGCCGGATAAGCAGCCGTTTCCTAGCTCATTTGCGCCGTTCCATGTCAAGGTGATTATCTTTACACCAAGTCCCGACATTATATCAATCGTTTCCAGCCTGCCCCCAAGTGCCGAACCACCTTCAACCGCAAGAATGGTGGCACATCTTCTGCTTTTAAAGGCTGAATCAAGGTCCTCTGAATTATATACTATGATAATTTTATCCGGATTATTTACCGCCTCGGTATGGGCACGCTCCAATATTCTGCGACATTGCTGCCGGGCAGCCTCCCCGCGAATCGTATCGGGCATCCAAACTGCAAAAACCTGTCCCCAGGCATCAAACTCCAGCCCTCGTTTTAAGTCAATATGGAGCGAATTTTCAGATAGTTCGTGCTCCCCCATGACGCACTCATATAGTGTGTCGCAATGCATATCAAAAAGCCGCATGTAAATCCCCCGCATCAAATGCACCCAGAATATGATCGATTTCGGCTATATCCATCGGGTGCTGATTTCGTGATATTATCTCAATAACGTCAAAACGCGGTTGCAATTCAATATTGTTGTTTTTAATAAACATCATGGCTGTTTTTATTATGCGGCGCTGTTTGTCACGAGTAACCGCTTCTCTGGGTAAATATATTGAATTCTCACTGCGCGTTTTAACCTCTACGAAAGCAATATACGGTTTTTTAACTGCGATTATGTCTATTTCACCAAATCTGAAGCCAAAATTTGCTGTCCAAATCTCATAACCCTTCTCACGGAGAAAGCGGGATGCTAATACCTCCCCCGCCGCTCCTCTTGATATTTCGGGCATTAGTATGAGCCTCCTTTCGCCAAAAGAGTCAACCCAGAATTTTTGTAAGGAAACTTCGGCGATGTATGGGTGAGCAGCCGTGTTCATGCAAAAGCTGTATATGTAATGCGGTTCCGTATCCTTTATGCTTTGCAAACTGATAAACCGGATATTTCATATCCATTTCCCGCATAAACCTGTCACGGCTTACTTTTGCGAGGATGGAAGCCGCCCCGATGCATGCCGACAAGCTGTCGCCCTTTACAATAGTGACCGCCTTTGACGGAAGGTCGCTGGGCATACAGTTGCCGTCAATCAATATTAAGTCCGATTTTACAGATAATCCGTTTACTGCACGCTTCATTGCAAGAAGAGTTGCCTGCAATATATTAAGCTGCTCAATCTCCTCAACCGATGCAGAGGCAATCGAATATGCTACCGACTGCCCTCTTATTATGTCAAACATAGATTCCCGTTTGGCCTCGCTGAGCTTTTTGGAATCATTAAGACCGGATATTTCATTTGACGGGTCAAGAACAACCGCGGCGGCAAAAACCGGACCTGCCAAAGGACCACGGCCTGCCTCATCCACCCCGCATACTGCCTGATAGCCTTTTTCATATACAGCGCGGTCATAATCATAATTTGTCATAATGTTGTGTGCGCCTTTCAATACATTTAATGTAAATCGTCAAGGCTTTTCGAGGGTTATACGACCGATCTTTCCCCCCCTGAATTCGTCAAGAATCATGGTCGCGGCCCGCTCGGTATCAACCTCGCCGCCCGAAATCAGCATTCCGCGTTTTCTACCGATTATATTAAGAAGCTCCCAGCTTTCAATCTCTTCATGCAAAGTAATGTCATCCGTTTTATATCTGTCAACAAGCAGCTTGGTGTAATTGTTATATAAAATACTCAGAAGTCCGCAGGCAAGATCTTCTTTATCAAGAACTTCATCTCGAATTGCTCCGGTATACGCCAGATGCTGCGCAACCCTCTGGTCGTCAAACTTCGGCCACAATATGCCCGGAGTGTCCAGCATTTCAAATCCGTCCTTGGTGGTATACCATTGATTTGCTCTGGTTACACCTGGACGATCCTCAACCTTTGCCTTGCCTCCCTGTGCAATTCGGTTAATAAATGATGATTTTCCCGAATTCGGTATTCCGGCAATCATCATTCTTATTGGCCTGTTTACCATTCCTTTTCGTTTCCACGCGGCTATACGCTCCCCCATAATCTCGTTTACCTTGACAGAAAATGCACCCAGCCCGCGTCCGCTTTTGCAGTCAACAATTAGAGCCTGTATTCCTTGCTTTCCAAAATGCTGCACCCATCCGGCTGAAACCGCTTCATCGGCAATATCCGCCTTATTAAGCAAAATAATACGCGGTTTTCCGGAAGATAAACGGCCAAGGTCGGGATTACGGCTGCTTGCAGGAATACGGGCATCAATAATTTCAACCACCAGATCGACAAGTGGCATACAGGTCTTCATCCGGCGTTTTGTTTTGGTCATATGGCCCGGGTACCATTGAATATTGCTCATTTGAATTTCCATAAAGTTATAATGCCTTTCCTTTGAAAAAGCTTCGGCTTTCACCTTGCTATTTCAAAAAGCCAATTCTGTTAAACGGAGAAAAGCGAAATATTGCTTTTCCCACCACATCTTTTTGGTTTATATATCCGACTTCCTCAGAACGACTGTCTTTGGAAATTTCTCTGTTATCTCCCATTACAACAAGATATCCTTCGGGAACAATCCTGGTTTTAGTTCCGAAATCACGCACCACCGTCATGCCTTTAGTGTAATTTTCCTCTAAGACAACCCCGTTCAGAGCAACCTCACCGGTATCGGGTAAGATGGCTATACTGTCCCCGCTTACCGCAATTACACGCTTTACGAGGGGCTCATGCGTGTATGTGTCAATTACAACAATATCTCCCCGTTTAGGGGTGTAAAAAAAGGTTGTGAGTATAAGGCGTTCTTTGTCTTTAAGAGTGGGTATCATGGAAGGGCCGTCAACCCCCACAATACGAAAAACAAATATAAAGACCAGAACAACACAAATCAATGATACTATTACAGCTTCTATCCAATCGTATAACGATTTAACCATGTTCAAAATAACTCTCTTATATTTTATATTATTAGGAATATCAGAGATAATTATTTTCGACTTCAATTTTGAAAATGTAATCATATTAAGGTCACCTCTAAAAAACTGTTTTAAACGGATTCCGAGCAGAATTTTTGTCGGGCAAGGAAAGCCAACGAAGCAATGCTTTCCGCATTACGAGGAGGTTTGACTAGGTGACCTTAATATAAACCCCCGGCACGGCTGAGGGGAAAGAAACGAAATATAGCCTTCCCCATGATGTCTTCCACATCAACATAACCCACTTGTTCCATCATTCGACTGTCTGCTGAGTTTTGGCGGTTGTCCCCCATCACAAAAACAGTGCCTTGGGGAATCACCTGCTCTTCCGGCGGAAAACCTTCTCGCCAGGTAACGCCAAGGATATAGTCTTCATGAAGCACCTTGCCGTTTAATATTACCTGATTCGTTTCGTCATCTATTTTAAGTCGGTCTCCACCAACCGCAATAATTCGTTTGACCAAAGGCTCCTCGGGATATCGTTTAATAATAATTATATCTCCCCGCTTAGGTGTATAAAAAGAACGGGAGATAATCAGTCTCTCGGAATCATAAAGTGTGTTTTTCATCGAATTCCCGTCAACCCCTACAATCCGCATAACAAATGTAAAAATGAGGCTGACACACAAAAGCGAAAAAACGGCTGCCTCTATCCATTCATATACACCTTGAACCGATTTTGAGTTTAAATATAAGATTTTATCATCAGAATTATTGATGCTGTCAGCATTCATAAGGGTCATCCCTTTATCTCATATATTTAATATTTTAGTTATAATATATATTAATGAACCTGGGACACTATACTGTTACATCTTTTATTATAACACAATATTATGCCTCAATAAAGAAAAAAAGGGACATATTGTCCCTTTTTAACCATAAACTCAGACTTATCAGCCGATGCGCTGTTTAATCTTGGCGGCTTTACCAACACGGTCACGCAGATAATACAGCTTGCTGCGGCGAACCTTTCCGCGGCGGATAACCTTAATGTTTTCTACATTGGGTGAATGAGTTGGGAAAACTCTTTCAACTCCTACGCCGTACGAAACGCGGCGAACGGTAAAGGTTTCGGCAATACCGCTTCCTTTTCTTGCAATAACAGTACCTTCGAAAGCCTGAATGCGTTCCCGGTCACCCTCACGAATTCTGACATCAACACGCACGGTATCACCGATGGCAAATTCAGGGACACTTTCCTTCATACTGTCGTTAGAAATGATTTTTAATGAGTCCATAATAAATAATCCTCCTTGATTCTTCAGACATTCATGCTAAAAATATAGCAGAGGACTGCCCGCTTTAATGCAATCATAATCAGCCTTGCATTAATCCCCACGGAATAAAAATCTCCGCGGACATTTTAACACCGATATATACTAACATAAGAATCTGCAAAATGCAACACTTTCGTCTTTAGCTTTTAGAAAATATTGAATGTACCAATGATATAATGGTTATGGATAACGCAGTAAGGCGTAACCCATAACTGCTTCACATCACACCGAGATATTGCTGTAATACTGATCTCAAGTAAAAAGTTCAGACAAATTTTCGGGGATACTTATTTTATCATCCAACGAGTTTCGTCATAATTGTCACTATTTCATAGCTATAATGAAAACGTGCTATATCGCTTTTGGTTATGGAGGTGACGGGAAATATGCCTGTTATATATATTGACGTGCTGCTAGCTCTGAATTTATTTATTGATTTCCTTCTGCTATCGCTGGTTAGGCGGGTTCTCCGTATCCCATCTAAAAGGCTGAGAATTGTGTTGGGTTCGCTTGTGGGGAGCGCCTCTTCCTGCCTGCTGTTTCTACCCGACATCCCCTCCCCCCTCTCATTTCTGATTAAAATGGCTTTCGCCTGTGTGATAGTACGAATAGCCTTTGCTTGGAAGGGCGCACTTCTTTACATAAAACAAATTGCTGTATTCTTGATATCCTCTACAATATTTGCAGGTCTTTCATTCGCCATCTGGTTCTTTGCCGCTCCGACAGGATTTTATGTGGTAAACGGGGTTGTATATTACAATGTATCCCCGGTTGTACTCACAGCCCTTACCGTAATTTGCTATTTTGTCATCACCATTTATGACAAGATGACCCATAAACGCTTGGCAGACAGTCAGGATTATCGACTTATAATAGACAACGGAGTCGGCACCGTGGGACTGAGAGCTTTATATGACACAGGACATCATGCCACAGAAGTTTTTTCGGGCAGCCCTGTTGCCATAGTAAGATTGGGAGCAATTGAAAAATTCCTGCCCAAAAGTTTACTTTCTTCTATTACACAATCTCTTGACGGCACGAATTCGCTCAAAGAGGATGCATTAACAACCGCGCTCAAGGAACGGTTTCGCATGATACCCTTTAAAACCGTAAGCGGAACCGGTCTGCTTCCGGCATTCCGACCGGACAAAATCCAGCTTTCAGCCCGAGAAAACCACGGGGATGTAACCGGCTGTTATGTCGCCGTTTGCCGCATTCTGGGGCGGGGAGAATATGATGCAATCATTGGCTCCGACATGATAAATTTGCTTGAAAGGAGAGATGGTCATGCCAAAAATATCAGCGTTCATATATGATAAGATATGCCGCTTTCTAATAAAGATATTACGGGTTTTTGCAGATGATTCTTATTATATTAACGGAGCGGATACCCTCCCCCCACCACTTACACAAGAGCAAGAAGCGGATGTGTTTTCTAGAATTCAAGCAGGTGAATTGACAGCAAAAGACGATCTGATAACCCATAATTTAAGGTTGGTTGTATATATTGCCCGCAAATTTGAAAATTCAGGGGTTGGTATCGAGGATCTGATTTCGATAGGAACAATAGGGCTTATAAAAGCGGTTAATACATTCTGCCCTTCTCGTAACATAAAGCTAGCCACCTATTCATCCCGCTGCATCGAAAATGAAATATTAATGTTTTTGCGTAAAAACTCTCAACTAAGAAATGAGATGTCAATCGATGAGCCTTTGAATGTTGACTGGGACGGCAACGAACTGCTGTTATCCGATATTCTGGGAAGCGAACCGGATATAGTAAACCGTGATATTGAGCAGGAGGCGGAAAAAAACCTGCTGTTGGATTGTATAGCTAACCTTTCGGAGCGGGAACAGTTTATCATGTGTCTGCGTTTCGGAATAAAGGGGAACAAAGAACATACCCAAAAGGAGGTTGCCGATCTTCTGGGCATTTCTCAATCATATATTTCACGGCTTGAAAAGAAAATCATCAAAAGGTTGAAAAAGGATTTCGAAAAAGCATGTTAGTGCCAAAAATAATACTAATCATTCAATACTCTATGTTTGTGTCTTAATTGTGATGTAAATGTTAAATAGTAATCATTATTTTCAATAATGATTACTATTTTTATGTTATTTTATATGCTTCTATCATAATATCATCACATTTATTTGTTATACTCTTTATGGAATTACCTTTATTTGAGAAATGAGGAGAGGGTTGATATGAAAACTGAAACCATAAGATGCTGCTGTGACCAGACCGTGGATGGAGAAAAGTTTCAAGAAATCGTCAACATAATTGACCTCTACAAGGACAAAAAGGGAAGTCTAATTCAAATTTTGCACCTAGCCCAAGAAATCTATGGTTATCTGCCTTTAAAACTGCAGAAATTCATTGCCGCCTCGCTTGAAATACCCCTGTCCGAGGTGTCGGGTGTAATTACCTTTTATTCATTCTTTTCCACCAAACCCCGCGGAGAACATACAATAAGGGTTTGCCTGGGTACTGCCTGTTATGTCAGAGGGGGTAAAAAGCTGGTCGAGCGGTTGCAGGAAATTCTGAAAATCCAGGCCGGCGACACCACCCAGGACGGTAAATTCACATTTGAGATTGCGCGTTGTATCGGCGCATGCGGTCTGGCACCTGCCATGATGATTGACGATGTTGTTTATAAGCAGGTGAATGTCAATAAGCTGGAATCAATCTTATCAAAATATTAACCAAGGGGTAAATAGGTTGAAAGAAATTCTTTTTTCAACCTGCGGCAGAAAGGAATGAACTTTTTATGAGTGCTACAATAAAAAACATTGCCGATCTAAATCGCATAAAAAATAATTACAACGATAAGCTTAATAAATATAAATTTCAGGTGTTGGTCTGCAGCGGCGGAGGCTGTGTTTCATCAAACTGCAGTCTTGTCAAGGATGCCATAATTGATGAAATCAATAAAAATAAACTGCAGGATGAGGTCACGGTGTTTGAAACCGGATGTATGGGAACCTGTGCTGTGGGACCTGTTATGCTCATTCTTCCCGATAAAATATTCTACACCGAGCTGACGCCCGAAACTGCACGATACATAATAAAGAGTCACCTCATCAAGGGGATTATTCCGGAGCAGTACACATTTTATGATAAGTCGCTGCTTAAGCATGTGCCCAACATAGATGATATTGATTTCTTTAAAAACCAGGTCAAAATTGCATTAAGAAACTGTGGCACCATGGATTATCAAAGTCTTGATGCTTATATCGCCAGAGACGGATATTTTGCTGCCCAAAAGGCTATCTCATCAGACAGAATGAAAATCATCCAAGAGGTTAAAAAATCCGGACTAAAAGGCCGCGGCGGCGCCGGCTTCCCCACGGGTATAAAGTGGGAGGCAGGTTATAATGCCAAAAGTGATTTAAAATATATTGTATGCAATGCCGACGAGGGGGATCCCGGTGCATTTATGGACCGGAGCATTATTGAGGGAGACCCCCATACCCTTATCGAGGGCATGACTATTGGAGGTTATGCAATAGGTGCGAGTGTCGGCTATGTCTATGTGCGAGCCGAATACCCTATTGCAATAGAACGCCTTAAACCCTCCATCCAAGAAGCCAGAAAACGCGGTTTATTGGGATGTAAGATCTTTGGAAGTGATTTTGACTTTGATATTGAAATAAGAATTGGTGCAGGGGCATTTGTATGCGGTGAGGAGACCGCGCTTATGTCCTCAATCGAGGGGCAAAGGGGCGAACCCAGGCAAAAGCCTCCCCTCCCCTTCCAAAAAGGTTTGTTTGAAAAACCCACCATAATCAACAATGTCGAAACCTTTGCGGCGATACCGGTAATCCTTCTTAAAGGGAGCGAATGGTATTCGCAGTTCGGCACAGAAAACAGCAAGGGCACCAAGGTTTTCGCCCTTGCAGGTGATGTTGTCAACACAGGTATTATTGAAGTGCCTATCGGTATGCCCTTGGGCGATATTCTTTTTAATATCGGCGGCGGAATGCAGAATAAAAAGAAATTTAAATCCGCCCAAATCGGGGGGCCGTCCGGCGGATGTATCACCCAGGATAATCTTAATGTATCCACCGATTATGAATCCCTCACAAAACTGGGCGCAATTATCGGCTCGGGCGGTCTTATTGCCATGAATGAAGACACTTGTATGGTGGATACGGCTAGGTTTTTTATGGATTTTATTCAGGATGAATCCTGCGGCAAATGTGTCGCCTGCCGTCTGGGAACCAAAAGGATGCTTGAAATCCTTGAGAGATTAACCCGCGGTGATGGTCGTCAGGGGGATATTGAGCTGCTTGAGGAGCTTGGCGAAACCATTAAGGAAACCGCAATGTGCGGTCTCGGGCAAACCGCTCCCAACCCTATTTTAAGCACCATACGATACTTCAGAAATGAATATGAAGAGCATATTCACAATAAATATTGCCGTGCGGGAGTATGCTCCGAGCTTTTCATTTCACCCTGTGAAAACACCTGCCCTGCAAATGTAAATATCCCCGGTTACCTCTCCCTTGTCGCCGAAGGTCGGTTTATTGAAGCTTATAATCTTATCAGGCAGGAAAATCCTTTCCCTGCCGTATGCGGACGGATATGCACCCACCCATGCGAAGATAAATGCCGCCGCGGTACAATAGATGAGGCGGTGGCAATCTGCGATATTAAACGATTTGTTGCCGATTATGCCCATAAAAACGAAATGCCATTTTCAAACGATCTTGTATTCCCCAAAAACGGTAAAAGCGTGGCCGTTATCGGTGCCGGAGCTTCCGGGCTTACATGCGCATATTATCTTGTGCGCATCGGTTATTCGGTGGATGTGTTTGAAGCGCAGCCGGTTGCCGGAGGGGTATTGGCCTTCGGAATACCCGAATACAGGTTGCCAAAAAAAGTTTTGGAGCATGAGATTGATCTGATAATCCAAAGTGGTGTAAATATTCATCTAAACACCGAGGTTGGCAAGGACATTGATTTTAAAAAGCTGAAATCCCAATATGACTCTGTTTACATAGCAACCGGAACACAGTTTCCTCAGCTGATTAAAATTCCGGGTGAAAAACTCACCGGGGTCATACACGGCATTAACTTCTTAAAAATGGTCAGCCTAGAAGATGATATTATCCTGGGCAAAACCGTTGCGGTAATTGGAGGAGGAAACACCGCAATTGACTCTGCCAGAACGGCTTTGCGGCTAGGTGCTTCCAAGGTAATGATGATTTACAGACGAAATATCGAAGCAATGCCTGCCAGCGAAACAGAAATACATGAGGCGGTTACCGAGGGGGTTGAAATCATTCAGCTTGCCGCCCCCATAAGGTTTATAGCGGGCAAGGATGGTTGCTTATCAAAAATTGAATGTGTAAAAATGAAACTGGGTGAATTTGATAAGACGGGACGAAGAAAATCGGTTGAGATTGAAGGTTCAAACTTTATTTTGGATGTGGATAATGTAATCCCTGCCGTCAGCCAGTATTCGGATCTTCCGTTTGTTCGTAAGGATGAAATCAACATTACATCCTGGGGGACCTTTTTGGTGGACGACGACACACTTATGACCACCATGGAGGGTGTCTTTGCCGGCGGAGATGTCGCCAGAGGACCGGATACCGTAATAAGTGCGATAGCCGACGGTAAGAAGGCGGCCGAATCAATCGACAGGTATCTTGGTGGCACAGGAAAACTAAACAAGGGCAATCCGATTGATATTCCCGATAAACATGATGAAGATGAAATTATTGCTCACAGTCGGTTCCCTATGGAGATGCTTAATATGGAGGACCGCACTAATTCCTTTAACGAGGTGGTACTTGGATATCATAAGTTAAACGCAATGGCCGAAGCAATGCGCTGTCTGCATTGCGACAGGAGGTGTTGATATGATAAACCTGACGATTAACGGTAAAAAAATATCCGCTCCAAAGGGCGCTACAATTATGGAGGCTGCAAAGGCAAACAACATCAACATTCCCAACCTTTGTTATCTTCAGGATGTACATAAATTCGGTTCTTGCAGGATTTGTGTTGTGGAGGTAAAGGGGGCAAGAACACTTCAGGCATCCTGCATGACGGCTGTATCAGAAGGCATGGAGGTATACACCAACTCTGACAAGGTGCGCAAGGCACGCAAGGTTCTGTATGAGCTTATTTTATCCGACCATTCCCAAGAATGCCTTAGCTGTAAACGCAACAAAAGCTGTGAACTTCAAGAGTTGGGAAAAACTCTGGGGGTCGATGAAACCCGATTTCACGGGGAACGCTCCGATTGCGTTATCGATCTGTCCCCCTCAATAATACGCGATACATCCAAATGTATTCTTTGCAGAAGATGTGTAACCGCCTGCAACATAATTCAGGGCACCGGTGTCATAAATGCTCAAAATAGAGGCTTTAAAACGGTTATCGGCACCGCCATGGATTTACCTCTGGGGGATGTAAACTGTATATTCTGTGGGCAATGCACGGTTGTCTGCCCTGTTGATGCTTTAAAGGAAGCCGATGCAATTGAAGATGTATGGGATGCAATCAATAACGAGAAAAAATATGTTGTTGCCCAGACTGCTCCTGCAATTCGTGTAGCTTTAGGAGAGGAATTTGGTTATGAGCCGGGTACTCTTGTCACGGGCAAGCTGGCGGCCTCCCTGCGTGCACTTGGGTTTGACAGCGTATTCGACACCAACTTTACGGCGGATCTAACCATCATGGAAGAGGGAACCGAGCTTTTAAATCGGCTGAAAAACCTGGTAACCGGCAAAGAGGCAACCCTACCCATGATTACAAGCTGCAGCCCGGGCTGGATAAAATATGTTGAGCATACCTATCCCGAAAAACTGGACCATTTATCCACCTGTAAATCTCCCCACACCATGATGGGCGCGCTGATCAAATCCTATTATGCAAAATTAATTGATACCGACCCTGGGAATATTTATGTTGTATCGATAATGCCATGCACAGCAAAGAAATTTGAAATATCGCGCCCTGAAATGAAAAACGACGATATGCCTAATGTTGATGCGGTGCTGACCACAAGGGAGCTTGCATCAATGATAAAGGGGGCGGGCATCGATTTTGTAAAGCTACCGGATGAGGAATTTGATAATCCTCTGGGTATGTCAACCGGCGCCGCCGATATTTTCGGTGTTACCGGAGGAGTTATGGAGGCAGCCCTGAGAACGGTTTATGAGCTTGTAACCGGTCGGGAAATTCCGTTTAAAGGCTTGCATGTTACACCGGTTATCGGTTTCGACAGGGTAAAGACTGCCGAAATAATAATTGAAAACCCATTACCCGAATATGCGGCATTTGACCAAGTTACATTAAAGGTTGCCGTAACAAGCGGTACCAAGGGTGCAAAACAGTTAATGGATGAAATAAGTACAGGTAAATCTAAATATCATTTTATTGAGGTTATGGGGTGTCCGGGCGGCTGTATCACCGGCGGAGGACAGCCCAGGTCGCAGGATCCGAAAATCGGTGAAAAAAGGTTGAAAGGACTTTATAAAGAGGACGAGGGCAAGCCTCTCAGAAAATCACATGAAAATCCATATATAAGCGCAATTTATAAGGAATTCTTGGAATATCCCGGAAGTCATATTTCTCATGAACTCCTTCATACACATTATGTAAGACGGGGTATATTCAACGAGCTAACCGACGAAAGATTCGCAGTAAATGGGGGTATAAAATTGGTGAAACACAAGTTGAATGAAGGCTCTGAGCAGAGCAGTCGGATGTCAGACCGAAGAAAGCGAATTCGCGAAGAATCCGAATCGGAAGAACTGCTTGTTTTAAGAGCCGAAAATGAAAAGTTGAAAAATGAGCTTGCAGACACTCTTGAAACGGTGGAAATATTCAAACAGGTAATTGCCGATCAATCCAGTAACAAGAACAAGCATGATTGAGCATGTTTAGAATATTTTAAAAACCCGACCACCCTCAGGAAAATTCCGAGGGTGGTCGGGTTTTACGATTTGGGCCCCTCCCCTGCCTTAACCACTAATATTAAGTATAATAGTTTTGTTATCTAAATATTATTGTATTAGTTTTAATTTTGTAATATAATATTTATAATGCTAAATAATTATCATTTTTACCATTTCTATAAAGGGATGAATGCATGGATGACATCAGGTTGTTGTTTGCCGAGAGCAATCCCGATATAATTTGCTCAGTCAAGGATTGTATCGATACCGAGGGTTATTATGCCGATTTGGTACCGAATGGTATTGCTGCGATTAAATCTTTCAGAAGAACCAACTATGACCTTATTATTATTGATTCCCATCTGCCCGAGCTTGACGGCTACAATGTATGTTATCAAATAAGAAAGGTTTCGGACATCCCGATAATTATTATCAGCAGCATGAAGGAAGAAACAGAAAAACTATCATTCTATAAAATTGGTGCAGATGATTTTCTTGTGAAGCCCGTTTCAATGTCAGAGCTTATGGCAAAAATAAAAGTGTTACTGCGCAGAACCTCCTCATTAAAAAGCGTATTATCCCGAATAATTTCGGTGGGTCAGATACAAATCGATACCGTATCCAGAATGGTATACATAAACGAAAATGAGGTACAGCTCACTCCCAAGGAGTATGAGCTTCTTGTGTTTTTGTCTCAGAACCCCAACAGGGCATTATCCAGAGAGGTGTTGCTGAATGAGGTTTGGGGGATTGATTTTTTAGGTTCTGACAGAACGGTTGACACACATATAAAAACACTGCGGGACAGTTTGAAGCCCTATCATCAGTGCATTGCCACCGTCTGGGGATACGGCTATAAATTTGAGATAACATAAAATATCGTGTATACAAAATTATATTTGCAGACAATTATTGACCCAACTATTGGTAAGGAGCGGTAAAATATATGGCTGAAAATGATTTATACAGCGTTCTTTCGTCACACGGAATTCGTCCGACACAGCAGAGAATTTCCGTTTATAAATACCTGCTGTCTCATCCCGTCCACCCTTCGGCCGACACCATTTACAGGGCGTTGTCACAAGAGTTTCCGGTGTTTTCAAGAACAACAATCTATAATACTCTGAACTCTCTTGAAAAGTCCGGCTTGGTAAGGTCGATAAATATTCAGCACGATGAACAGAGGTTTGATACTACGACCGAGGATCACGGGCATTTTTTATGTATAGAGTGTAACGAGATTACCGATTTTGATATTACCCGGGGAGTTTTAATTACTTTATGCCCCCAGGGATATGAAAATATCAGGGGGGATGTTTTCATTACGGGGTTTTGCCCGAAATGCAAAGAAAAGCGCTAGTTTACTAAACTTGTTTATGGTCACCTATAAAAACCTGTTTTGAACGGATTCCGAGTGTAATTTTTGTCGGGCAAGGAAAGACGACGATGCAATGCCTTCAGCATTACGAGGAGGTTTGACCAGTCCGGCGGAAATTGTGCCGGAAGACGCCGGAAGGGATTTTAGAGGTGACCTTACATTATTATTAAAAATCATTTTGTTATTTATCACCATATTATTGCAGGGTTTTGAAGTATTTATTTTTATATTATTTGCTTGACCAAACTGGATGATGCCTGTATAATAATTTGTTAGAAACTATCATGTTTTTATTTGAAAATCCATCACAGATGATTATTATGGAGGGATCTGCATTGGAGCAAACGGCTTATCTTATTCTTGAAAACGGGCAGATTTTTAAGGGACAGCGTTTTGGTGCTGACGGTGATATTACCGGAGAAATTGTTTTTACCACATCGATGATCGGCTATCTCGAAACATTGACAGACCCGAGTTATTACGGGCAGATGGTTGTTCAAACATTTCCTTTGATTGGTAATTACGGCGTTATTCCTTCGGATTTTGAAAGTGATTCATCCCATGTTAAAGCTTATATCGTCAGAGAATGGTGTCAGGAGCCCTCTAATTTTCGTAGTGAGGGAAATCTTGACGCTTTTTTAAAGTCCCAAAATGTTATAGGTATTTATAATATTGATACCCGTGCACTGACCAGAATATTGCGGGAATACGGAGTTATGAACGCCAGGATAACATCCTCGGCGGAGGATATCCAAGCCTCTCCAGAAAATTTGAAAAAATATAAAGTTGATAATGCTGTTTCCTCTGTCAGCCGAGATAAGCCATATGAACTAGAAAACTCGGCCGGTAAATACAAGATAGTGCTATGGGATTTCGGCGCAAAAGCTAATATTCGCCGCGAGCTGGAAAAGCGGGAATGCCAGGTCATTGTGGCACCTGCTGGAGCCACCGCCAGCGAAATTATTGCAATGAAGCCGGACGGTGTTGTGCTGTCTAACGGTCCCGGAGATCCAAAAGAAAATCCGGAAATAATTAAAGAGATTAGCAAGCTGTGCGAAGCAAAAATACCGATGTTTTCGGTCAGCTTGGGGCATCTGCTGCTCGCCCTTTCACAGGGAGCCCAAACCGTCAGGTTGAAATACGGCCATCACGGAGGCAATCAGCCTGTAAAGCAGATTTCAACCGGCAGATTATATGTCACAAGCCAAAACCATAATTATGCGGTTGACGGCAACACCCTCCCCAAAAATGCCGCCATCAGCTTTGTCAATGCAAACGACGGTACCCCCGAAGGTATCGAATATTCAGATATGCCGGCATTTTCGGTACAGTTCCATCCGGAAGCCGCCGCAGGTCCTCTGGATACCTGCTTTATGTTTGACAAATTTATAGATATGATTAAGGAGGGCCGCTGAACATGCCATTGAATAAAGAATTAAAGAAAATACTTGTTATCGGTTCGGGTCCGATTGTTATAGGACAAGCTGCCGAATTTGATTATGCCGGCACCCAGGCATGTCGTGCCCTCAAAGAGGAAGGTATTGAGGTAGTTCTTGTAAACTCCAACCCTGCCACCATAATGACCGACAATGCCATGGCCGATAAGATTTATATAGAGCCCCTTACCCCCGAAACATTAAAGCGGATAATATTGCTTGAAAAACCTGACAGTGTGCTTTCAACCCTGGGGGGGCAAACCGGTCTTACTTTGTCCATGCAGCTTGCAAAGGAAGGCTTTTTGGAGCAGAACAATGTCAGACTGCTGGGGGCCAATCCTGTTACAATTGATAAGGCGGAAGACAGGCAGATGTTCAAGGATACCATGCTTGAAATCGGTGAACCGGTCATCCCTTCCCTTGTGGTCACCGATGTAGAAGCTGCCGCAAAATTTGCAGATGAAATCGGATATCCCGTAATCATCCGTCCCGCATTTACATTGGGCGGAACCGGTGGCGGTATTGTCAATAATCAACTCGAGCTTCATGAAATTGCAAGCAACGGTCTTCGTCTATCCCCCATCACCCAGATACTTGTAGAAAAATGTATTACCGGCTGGAAGGAAATCGAGTTTGAGGTCATGAGGGACAGCGCGGGCAGCGTTATTACCATCTGCAGTATGGAAAACTTTGACCCTGTGGGCGTTCACACCGGGGACAGCATAGTAATCGCTCCGGCAGTTACCCTTTCTGATAAAGAGTACCAAATGCTAAGGTCGGCAGCCCTCAACATTATCACCGCTCTTGAATTAGAGGGTGGGTGTAACTGCCAGTTTGCTTTAAAGACCGACAGCTTTGAATATGCGGTTATCGAGGTAAACCCGCGTGTATCGCGTTCTTCCGCTCTGGCATCCAAGGCTACCGGATACCCCATTGCAAAGGTAGCAGCCAAGATCGCAATAGGATATACGCTTGATGAGATTAAAAACGAAGTTACAGGCAAAACATCCGCCTGCTTTGAGCCCGCACTTGATTATGTAGTGGTCAAGCTGCCAAAATGGCCTTTTGATAAATTCGTATATGCAAAGCGCACTCTGGGAACCCAAATGAAGGCAACCGGAGAGGTTATGGCAATCGGCGTAAGCTTTGAACAAGCCATAATGAAAGCGGTGCGCGGGGCAGAAATATCCCTTGACAGTTTAGGGCTTCCAAAACTGGCCGAGCTGAGTGATGAGGAGATAGCAAGCCGTCTGTCCAACTGTGATGATGAGCGGCTGTTTGTAATCTTTGAAGCAATCAAGCGCGGGATTTCGTGTGAAAGAATAAACGAAATTACCGGAATTGACCTTTGGTTCATGTATAAGCTTAAAAATCTTGCAAATCTTGAAAAGATGATGGCCGCCGGACTTACAGATGACCTTTATCTTGAAGCAAAGAAGCGCGGATATCCCGACAAGGTTATTGAGCGCATTTCCGGCTGTAAAGTAGAAAAGCCTGCCAGGGCAGTGTTTAAAATGGTGGATACCTGTGCTGCCGAATTTTCAGCTCAGACACCTTATTTCTACTCAACCTATGATCAGGAGAACGAAGCTGCAGAATTTATCTCAAAAAATAAAAGCGATAAAAAGACTGTTATTGTATTCGGTTCGGGGCCCATCCGTATCGGGCAGGGTATAGAATTTGACTATGCCTCGGTTCACTGTGTATGGGCACTTAAAAAGGCAGGGTACGAGGTTGTTATAGTCAACAACAATCCCGAAACGGTATCAACCGATTTTGATACCGCCGACCGACTTTATTTTGAACCTCTCACAACCGAGGATGTAATGAACATCATAAACACCGAAAAACCGTATGGTGTTGTGGTGGCCTTCGGCGGACAGACTTCCATTAAGCTTGCAAATTATCTTGAATCCCAGGGTGTACGCATACTCGGTACCCCCGCCGACAGCATCGATGCCGCCGAAGATAGGGAGCGTTTTGACGCTCTGCTTGAAAGGCTGAATATTCTCCGCCCCGAGGGCACCACCATAATGAATACAGAGGATGCTCTCACGGCCGCCAATGCACTTGGCTACCCTGTTTTGATGCGTCCGTCTTATGTGTTGGGCGGTCAGAATATGATAATCGCTTTCTGCGACGAGGATATTATCGAATATATGAAAATAATCCTCTCACACGGTATCAGTAATCCGGTTTTGATTGATAAATACCTGATGGGTATCGAAGTCGAGGTTGATGCAATCTGCGACGGTGAGGATATTCTTATACCCGGCATTATGGAACATATTGAACGGGCGGGAATTCATTCGGGCGACTCAATTGCTGTATACCCCTCGTGGAATGTCAGCGGGCAACAGATTGAACACCTTACCGAATACACCAAAAACCTGGCACTATCACTGAGTACGCGTGGACTGATTAATATTCAATATGTTATTCACGAAAACAAGATATTCGTAATAGAGGTTAATCCCCGTTCCTCCCGTACCATTCCATATATCAGCAAGGTGACCGGGGTTCCGATGGTGGATCTTGCAACCCGCGCCATGCTGGGCGAAAAATTAAAGGATATGGGTTACGGCACCGGTCTGTATCGCACCCCTCCCTATATAGCGGTAAAGGTTCCGGTTTTCTCGTTTGAAAAGCTGATTGATGTAGATACCCATCTTGGCCCCGAAATGAAATCCACCGGCGAGGTTTTGGGTATCGGAAAATCCCTTGACGAAGCTCTTTATAAAGGATTGATTGCAGCCGGTTATGAAATGAAAAAGCAAGGCGGGGTATTGGTTACAGTACGCGACACCGACAAGGCTGAAATAGTTGATACCACCAAACGGTATGTCGAGCTTGGATTTACCATTTATGCAACCAAAGGTACTTCTGAAATTTTGGCAGAGGCCGGAATTGATTCCGAGGTTGTAAGCAAAATCCATGAATCCGATAAAAATGTAATCACCCTTCTGGAAAGCGGAAAAGCCAACTATATTATCTCAACCTCATCCAAAGGAAGACTACCAAGTCGTGACAGCGTTAAAATAAGGCGTAAAGCCATTGAACTTGCCATCCCCTGCCTGACTTCTATTGACACCGCAAATGCGCTTGCAAACAGCCTTAGAAGCCGCTATACCCAATACAGCACCGAGCTTGTAGACATAAACAACATGAGAAGCGAGCACATGAAGCTTAATTTCACAAAAATGCAGGGCAGCGGGAACGATTATATCTATTTCAACTGTTTTGAGCAAGAAATCACAAGTCCGGAGTCGTTGAGTGTCTTTCTTTCCGACCGTCACTTTGGCATAGGCGGCGATGGTGTTGTTCTAATCTGCCCATCTGATATTGCCGATGCAAAAATGCGCATGTTTAATCTTGACGGCAGCGAGGGAAAAATGTGCGGAAATGCAATACGCTGCGTCGCAAAGTATTTATATGATAATGATATTGTAAAAAAAGATCGGCTAACAATTGAAACTCTCAGCGGACTAAGGAAATTAAAGCTGTATTTCCAAAACGGAAAGGTAAACTCGGCCATGGTGGATATGGGAAGGGCCGAGCTGGTACCTTCAAAAATTCCTGTTAGGATGGAAGGAGACAGTATTATCTCCCGTCCTGTCAAAATAGACGGCAAAGATTATGACATAACATGCGTATCGGTAGGTAATCCTCACTGCGTTGTATTTATGGATCATCTTGATAATATCAACATCGAAAAGGTCGGGCCGATGTTTGAAAACGCCCCCCTCTTCCCCGAACGCGTAAATACTGAATTTGTAACGGTAATAAACCGCACCACCTTAAAAATGAGGGTATGGGAACGCGGCAGCGGGGAAACATGGGCCTGCGGTACCGGTGCATGTGCGGCAGCAGTTGCAGCCGTGTTAAATGGATACTGTCCCAAGGATGAAGAGATTACAGTCCGCTTAAAAGGCGGCAATCTCATTGTCAGATATTCGGACGATACCATATATATGACAGGAAATGCGATCAAGGTTTTTGAGGGCACTGTTGAAATTTAATCGATAATAATACGAAAATGGGGTTGCCGTGTTTACGGCAACCCCAAAATTATTTTTATACTGTTCTCAAGTAATACTGTTCTCAAGTAAAAGGTGAGACAAAATTTGCGAGGATGTTTTTCGTCATGCAAGGCGGAGGAGGAG
>JAQWBK010000068.1 GCA_028706415.1 Oscillospiraceae bacterium
AACGCTGAGCATATTGGGTTATTTTGAGCATCCACTGGCTTTTAACCTTTCGAACAACCTGGCCACCGCAACGCTCGCACGATCCCGCCACAACCTCCTCGTTGGCAAGCACACATTTGCAGGAGGTGCACCAGTTGACCGACATTTCCTTTTTATACGCCAGCCCGTGTTTATACAGCTGCAGGAAAATCCACTGGGTCCATTTATAATAATTTGGGTCGGTGGTATTGACCTCCCGTGTCCAATCGAAGGACAGCCCCAGTGATTTGAGCTGTGATTTAAAACGGGCAACATTATTTTTTGTAACAACTTCGGGATGAATATGATTTTTTATGGCAAAATTCTCTGTGGGCAGCCCAAACGCATCCCATCCCATGGGATAAAGCACATTATATCCCTGTAAACGGCGGTTTCGTGCAACCACATCAAGGGCGGTGTATGAACGGGGATGCCCGACATGCAATCCGGTTCCCGACGGATAGGGGAACTCCACCAAAGCATAAAACTTTGGTTTTTGGGTGTCGTCCGAGGCGGCAAAGGTCTTTTCCTCGTCCCATATTTTCTGCCATTTACTTTCGATTTCTGACGGATTATAGTGTTTACCCATTATATATCTCATTACCTTTCCGGTGTATACTCTCTCGGCTAAGAGGCGGTTTCCCATAACGATATTAATAATTATTCGCCTGAATTTTCATCAAGAAAGTCGGCTAAATCTAACTGCTGCCCATCTTTCCACAGGCGTTCAAGATTATAGAAAGCCCGTGTTTCGGCAAAAAACACATGAACAATAACGCTGCCGTAATCTATCAAAATCCAGCTGGCCGACGGATAACCCTCAACCCTCTGGGGCATTATTTCCTTTTCTTTAAGCTCGTCTTCCACATAATCCGCCAAAGCCTTAACCTGAGTAGAGCTGGTACCTGTCGCAATAACAAAATAATCGGCGATAACGGTTAAATCGCGTATTCCGATTATTTGAATATCCTCAGCCTTGTGCTTATCCAGAGAACCGACTACAAGCTTGGCAATATCCTTAGAATTCATATAAACCCGCTTTCTAATAATTATTAAATAAACTATTGGTATAATTAATGATTTTTTATACTAATTGTAGGCAGCTTATTTTGCTTTGGTTGTGGTTGTTGGGGCGGTTACTGCTCCCGACTGGGTCACCGCAATTTCTGAAAGTACCTGTTTGTGAGTTTTCATGGCTTTGCCGCTTCCAAGCTCGGAAACCAAAAGACCATCTTGGGTAAGCTTATTCCCATAAGGCATAAAGGATTGATTAAGCAGCTCCAGCAGGGATGCTTTGTGCGCCGCATAGTAGGTTTTGCCGCTTTTGGTTGCCGTCCGCCCCGGCATAACATAAGCCGTCATGGAGGCGGGTTCTAGTTTGCTCATGCTGAGTATCAGTTTGACAATGTTCTGGCGGGTGAAATCGGTTTTTAAGGGTGTTGAACCGTTCATGAGCGGGCCTATAAAATCGTTGGTAAGCTGTTTCTCGGACAATACGGTAAGACGCTGAAAAAGAGCAATAAACACCTTTCGCTCCTTTACCAAACGGTCAATATCACCGGTTATCCCCTTGCCGCGTTTAACCGCATAATACAGCGCCGCACTGCCGTCCAGAGTCTGCACTCCCTTTTTATAATTGATGTCATCCACACTCATAGGTCCTTCAAGATTGACATCAATTCCGCCAAGCAGGTTAACCAGCTTTACCAGTGAATCCTGCTGAAACAGGAAATATCCGTCAACAGGCAGCCCCAGTAAATCATTAAAGACGCCGCACAGGTCTTCGGATGAAGAGCCTGTTTGCTTTGTAATCGGGGTGTTAGGATTGCACACGGTATGCTTTCCGTCTTTAATTTCTTCGGATAATGCCGCCCGACGGCAGGTACTGCACCAGTCGAGAGGTTTGGGCTTGCCCCATACATCGGCAATTCGCTTTGCAGCCCAGCGTCCGTTTTCACCAAGATAGAAAGACTGAGGGAACTGCAGGATATTAACCGTATTATTTTGTTTGTCCCAACAAAGAATAGACAGGGTTTCCGACGGGTCGGTAACCTTCTTACCCAGTAGCCCCAACACATAGTATGCCACCTTATCCTGATCCTCTGTAGGAGTTCTAACATGGGATGCCGGTTCTATAGACTCTGTTTTGGTGCGGGGGGAGACAATGGTCTGATAAACCTTTATGCCCCCCACAACCAGAAAAGCAAGCATGGCCACAATAACCGTTATAAGAATGGCAATTATAATCGTCCTTGTGGTGCCCTTGTTATTTTTTTTATTTGATGCCACGCTCTTTTTGCCGGCTGCTTTATGCGCCAGATTAACAGAACGATTATTATTGCTGTTTCGTTTTTGAGCCACTATTTCTGCCTCCCTTGCGCCTTGCTACAATTTGCTGGTTATATGCATGGACCGAATCCGGATGTATTACCGCTGCTTTATCCACAAGCTCTCGGAGTGTATAGGATAGCGCATATTCGGTTGCGGGCCCCATCCCTTGCTCGGCAAGACGGCGCATTTCATCCACATCGGGATAATCACGGTCTGCAGAGGTAAAATCTGCTAGGAATATGGTCGATTCGAGGGGGGACATTCCGGCGCGTGCGGTTGTATGGTACCTGACTGCGTTGATGATATCCCTATCATCTATGCCAAGTACATGCTCAATAAATGCAGCCCCCGCAATGGCGTGCCAGCAGCCGGAAATTTCCATATCAATATTATCAAGTATTATATCAAAGTCAGTTAGCATTTGCAACTGGGCCTGGCCCCCTGCATCCTTCATAATATCATGCAGTATGCCTGCGGTATATGCCTTTTTGGGGTCGGCGCCGTAAATTGTCGCCAGGTGGGCTGCCTGCTCGGCCACCGCCAACGAATGATTAAATCGCCTGGGGGACAGCCGACCGCGCACTATTTCAATAAACTGTTTATCAGCGTCACCCGTGTTTTGGGGGTTTTTATAAAGCCCTCGCTGTTTTATATACTTCTCGACCGGTGGGGGCACAAGACCTTCAAGGCTTTCCCCCATTTGAATTCTACGCCGTATATCGGTAGAAGATGCCGATAGTTCCGAAATCTCCTCAATAATGCAGCGGGCACCCCGCTTTTGCAGGATCTCGGCATATTCTTCCAGCTTTTGGGCTCCGCTGCCGTTCCGCTGGGCGGCGCAGAGAACCGCATTTTTCGCGATATCCTCAAAACGATTCCATGAACCAAGGGTTAAAAACATATCCGCCCCCATAATCAAAAACAGTTGGGAATCGGGGTATTTTTCTGCCAAACGGTTCATGGTGTCGGCGGTATAACTGACTCCCCCGCGCTCTATTTCAATATCCGACACCAAAAAAAGGGGATTACCCTTTGTCGCAAGACGGCACATCTCAATCCTGTCTTGGGCGGAAGCCATATCCGAGCGCAGCTTGTGGGGAGGGATTGACGATGGAATTATAATCACACGATCAAAAGAAAGGCGGGATGCAAACTCGCAAGCCAACCGCAAATGACCATGATGTATCGGATCAAATGCTCCGCCAAAAACCCCGATTTTCAAAAAATCACGTCCTAATAATTTATCTCTTGCCTTTTGCTCCGCCCGCGGCCAAAATATGTTGCCCCTACTTTGCCCGAATCTTATCCCCGGGAAGCAGGATTTTAGGTTCTTTTTTATTCCGCCTGAATAGCACAAATGATCTGCCGATTACCTGCACAACCTCAGCATTAACCTGGGTGGCTATGGTCTCGGCGGCCTCCCTGGGGGTAAGAACACAACTCTCCAGCGTCTTGCCCTTAAAAATCTCCCGTGCAGTTAAGGCGTCATCTGCCTGCTTTATCATTGCGGGGGAGATTTCCCCCTTTCCTATATGCAAAATCGAGTCAATGCCGTTTGCCGTCGACCTTAAAAACGCACGCTGTTTACTTGTTAACAACAATATCATCCTCGTCTAAAATGAGATATGGGAAGCATAATATTATGCTCCGCCGTTTATATTTAGGGGCAGTTTTGGGTATGCCCTTCCAAATAGCTCTGCAGCTTGACTGCAAACAATCTTAATGCATTGCCGCGGTGACTTATAATATCCTTATCTTCTATGGTTAGCTCTGCATACGAATGACCGCTGGCCACGATAAAAAGCGGATCATATCCAAACCCGTTTTCTCCAACCGGCTCATATCCGATTCGCCCATCACATTCTCCCCCGGCTGTCACCTTATCCCCGTTGGGGAAAACACAGCAAATTGCCGAAATAAACCGAGCGGTGCGTTTATCTTCGGGTACGCTTGCCATTTTGGCAAGCAATTTCAGGTTGCGATCCGCATCGGTGGCGTTATCTCCGGCATACCGTGCCGAATGAACCCCCGGCTCCCCGCCCAAGGCATCAACCTCCAGACCCGAATCATCGGCAATTGCAGGCAAGCCGGATTGCTTGCAGGCGGACTGCGCCTTTATAAAAGCATTTTCCTCAAAGGATGTTCCGGTTTCCTCCACCTCCTCGAGCTTAGCGCCTATCTCGATATCTGTAACCGCATCTATTCCAAGCGGTTTCAGAATACGGGATAATTCCTTCAGCTTCTTATAATTATGTGTTGCTACAATAAATCGCATTAATAATCACACCTTTCATCAATGCCGCAATTCACCATTCGGTTAAAAATCAAGTGGTATTTGTGCTATACACCGAAGAGGGCGGCGGCAAAATTGTCCGGGTCAAAGGGCTGCAAATCATCAATGCCTTCCCCTACCCCGATAAACTTGACCGGCACATCCAAATCCTCCCGTATTGCAAGCACCACCCCGCCCCGCGCCGTTCCGTCCAGCTTGGTCAACACAATTCCGGTGATACCGGCTGCACTTTTAAATTCTCGCGCCTGATTTACGGCATTTTGTCCGGTTGTGGCATCCAGCACCAGCAGTATTTCCTTGTCGGCTTGGGGTAACTCCCGTTCGATTATCCGCCCGATTTTTGAAAGCTCATCCATAAGGTTCTTTTTATTATGCAGCCGTCCGGCGGTATCGCAAATAATTATGTCGGCAGAACGAGCCTTGGCTGCCGCTATTGTATCAAATACTACGGCGGCGGGGTCGGCTCCCTGCGAATGCTTTATTATATCAACCCCCGCCCGTTCAGCCCATATATCCAGCTGCTCGATGGCGGCGGCACGAAAGGTATCAGCCGCGCCCAGCACCACCTTGTTGCCCTCTGCCTTATATTTCGCCGCCAGTTTTCCTATGGTGGTGGTTTTGCCGACACCGTTTACCCCTATTACCAGAATAACCGACGGTTTTGTGAAAAACTTCATCTCCTGCCCGCCCCGCAGCATTTCGGCAACCGTTTCGGCAAGTAGCCCCTTCACCTTCTGGGGGTCGGTGACCCCGCGTTCCTTTACCTTTTTGCGTAGAGCCTCGCACAGTCGGGCCGAAGTGGCCGCCCCGACATCGGCCATTATTAAAATTTCCTCCAGCTCTTCAAAAAGCTCCTTGTCTATTTTGGTAAACGAGTGAAGCATTGAATTGACCGAGCCCATAAGTGAGTCTCTGGTCTTTTTAAGCCCCGCTCCTATTTTATTGATAAAGCCCATGTATATGACCATCCCCTTCAAGTATTAAACCTTGTCCACCGTTATTCCCAGCTTGGCTTCTACCTCGCTTGCCCGCAACTCCAACAGCTTGGAAACTCCGCGCTCTTGCATTGTAACGCCGTAAAGAATGTCGGCCTCCTCCATTGTGCCCCGTCGATGGGTAATAAGAATAAACTGGGTGTTTTCTGCCATCCTTCGCAGATAAGCCGCATATCGGTCTACATTTACATCATCCAGAGCGGCCTCGATTTCATCCAACACACAAAACGGTGAGGGGCTGACCTTTAATATTGCGAAAAACAGAGATATGGCCACCAATGCCTTTTCTCCCCCCGAAAGGGCGTCCATATTGAGGATGACCTTGCCGGGCGGCTGCACATGCATTTTTATTCCGGAATTGAGAATATCATTGGGTTCGGTAAGCTCCAGCTCGGCCTTGCCTCCGCCGAACAGCTCCTTAAACACTATTCCGTAGTGGTAATTAATCTGTTTAAACCTCTCAACGAAAATATCACGCATCTGGGTGGTCAGTTCGGTTATCAGCTTGCGAAGCTCGGCACGGGAAACCTCGATGTCATTAATCTGCCCCGATAAAAAGTTGTAGCGTTCGCTCACTTCCTTAAATTCTTCAATGGCATCAACATTTACCGTGCCTAAGCCGCGTATACGAGATTTCAGCTCACCAAGACGGCGGTTTGCCTTGCTGATGTTTTCGATAGGCTTGGCAATGGCTTCGGCTTCCATTCTGGTAAGCTCGTATTCCTCATACAGGCGGCGAACAACCTCGTCGGTCTCCCGCTCCACCGCTTGGGATTTTTCCTCCAGCCGTGCCACCTCTCGTCCGGTGCGCTCCCGTTCCTCGGATTTTTCACGCATAAGCTGGCGCAGCTCGGTCTGCTTCCTTTCCCCGTCCGAGCGCCGGACAACCATCTCCTCGATTTGTTGCCCTGTTCCGCCGGCACGGGTGCGAAGCTCCTCGGCTTTATTAATATGCTCGGCTATACGACCTTCAATCTCGGCTCCTTTTTGCTCGAGAGCGGCAATTTCGGCTTCCAAAATGCTAACCCTGCCCTCGGCATCCTGCTTTCGTGCATTTAGGGCTTCAACGGCGGCAGTCTGAGCTTCGGCTTCCTTATTATAAGCTAAAATACTCAGTTTTATTTCTGAAAGCTGTGATGACATCTCTTCGCGTTTCACCGACAGCTCCTGTCTCCCGCCCGAAAGGGTCTCAAGCTCGGATTCAATTTCGGCTTTTTCCAGTCCAACCTTTTGCGCTTCCTGCTCGGCTTCCCCTGCCAGCCGTTTGCATTCGCCGGCACGGATGTTCAGATTTTCAATTTCGGTGTTATATTCCAAAACCGCCTGCTCGTTAGCCTGGGCTTGTTCATTAAAGCGTCTAAGCTCACCTTGAAGGCGTATGCGATCCTCCTGCACGGTAGCAAGCTCACCCCGAGTACCGGTTAATTCTGCTTCGGAGGCGGCGGCATCGGAAACCGCCAGCTTCCATATTTCACGCGCCTTTTCGGTTTCTCCGGCAAGCCTTTGGGCAGCCGCCTTAATGCGTTCAATTTCCGCTCGTCGTGACAGAAGTCCTGCGCTTTTAACCACAGAACCACCCGTCATTGAGCCGCCTGCATTGACAACCTGCCCGTCCAATGTAACCACCCGGAAGTGGTAACCCGAACGGCGGGCAATGGCAACGGCACAGTCAAGATCTTCAGCCACAACCGTCCTGCCCAGCAGACTTCTTACCACATCGACATACACCTTATCACATGTCACAAGCTCGGAGGCTATGCCCACATAACCGGTTTCTTTGTCAAGCCCCGGTTCATTAAGCGTTCTTGACTTAACCGAGGATAGCGGAAGAAAGGTGGCGCGCCCCGCCTTGTTTTCTTTAAGATATGAAATTGCCTGCTTTGCATTATCCTCGGTGTCGCAGATGATGTTCTGGGTGGCTGCACCCAGCGCCGTTTCTATAGCAAGGGCTGTTTCGGCCGGGGTATCAATCAAACGGGTTATCGGCCCGTGAATACCTCGGAGCATTCCGCGTTCCGACTGTTTTATGATGGTCTTTACACTCTGGGTAAAGCCATCCATGCTTCGCTCCATTTCCTCCAGCAGATGGGCGCGGCGGCGTTTTTCCTCGGCATCCAGCCCCAGCTTATCCGCCTTTTGCTTGGCCACCTCCAGCTTGGATAAACGGGACTGCCGCCGCATTTCATAACCCTTAACCGCGTTTTGAAGCTCCTCCACCTTATCGCAGCAAGCCTTATATGCACCCTCACACTCTGCCGCCTCTGCTCGGGCGGCGGAACCTTGCTGTGCTCTGAGCGCAACCCCCGCCGTCAACTGAGAAAGGCGCAATGTAATTTCGGACAATGAAGATTCGTTGGTTACCGTATTAACCCGAATATCGGCAAGCTGCATGGCATACCTTGACGCCGCTTCGGACAGATTTTCCATCTTGCCGGTAAATTCGTCACTGCTACGGGATAGCTCCTCCATTTCCTCGGCAATCGCTTGCTGCC
>JAQWBK010000069.1 GCA_028706415.1 Oscillospiraceae bacterium
TAATTTAAAGTACAGTTATTATATCATATATTATCATAAATTGACCATTCCTTTCGGGTAGTCCGCAAACTTTGTGCGGTTTCGACACTTGTGTCGAAATTTTGGTCGGTGTTCGACCGAAAAGCACAAATTTGCCGTTTGAAAAATTTATTTTTCAAACTTTGACCATGGATTATTTATAGCTTTATTGAGTCGGTGAAAGAACCAACTACCCTCGGCTAAAAGCCGAGGGTAGTTGAGTTTATTCATTCATTTGTTAGGTTATTTTGCTCCGGCAACCGCCTTTTCAATTGTACCCATAAAGCCGTCAATAGAGACGGTAACCGTGGCGGTAATATCTTTATTGGTTGCCTTACCGTCCTCGGATATGGCGATTGACTTTACATCGGCAGCCGTCTTGCCTTTCACATACTTGGCAAAAGCAGCGGCCTGCTCATTCCACTCTTTTTTAATACCGGAATTACCCTTCATATTGTACGCGGCTCCCAGCTCGTTCTTTGTTTTCTGCTCGGCTGTCAGATCAGAGGTGATCTTGCCGCTCTTATCAAATTCAACATTTGTTTGAGAAGCGTCGATAACACAGCTTGTGATTTTACCCTGAGCATCGGTGGTGGTAAGCGCATAGCTCGAATATGCCTGTGCAACTCCTACCTTATCAGCGGCTGCATCCTTTGATTTGTTAATGTTGGTGATTACGCCCAGTCCCAGCTTATCATCTGCCTGTGCTCCGTAATCCTTTGCATTGGTAACAGCCTTCTGCACCCCCGCAATGAAATCACCTACGGAAACTGTAACCGATGATTTAAGGTCACTGCCGGTGGGATGTTTGGCTTCGTCAACAGCAATTCCGGCCACCTGGCTTGCGGTTTTACCTTCCACATAATCGGCAAAAGCAGCGGCTTGTTCATTCCACTCCTTTTTAATTCCGGAAACCCCTTTCATATTGTACGCGAGGCCTAGCTCGTTTTTTGTCTTAAACTCGTTAGTAAGCGGGGTTGTCAGCTTTCCCTCTTTTGAGAAATTCACCTTTGTCTGCGCAGCATCGATTACGCATTTGACAATCTTACCATCCTTATCAACCGTCACAGCAACAATTGTTGAATACATCTCGGCAAGGCCGTCCTCTTCTGCGGAATCCTTGGAATTTGCGATAGAGGTGATAACCCCAAGTCCGGTTTTTACAGTGCCCTGGGCTGCCTCCTTTTTACATCCTGAGAATACTGTGGCTGCAAGCATAACAACCACGATTAGTGCTAAAACCTTTTTCATTATTTTCCCTCTTTCTATTTTAAATCCAGCTTTTTAAAAGCCGGTAAGAAAACCTTTAATAGGGTAGCGGTTGCAGTTCCCGCCAAAACTCCCGAAATCAATAATATTGGAAGATGAACAATCCAGATAAGCCCCGAATAAATCAAGGATACTACAATCAACTGCCCGAGATTATGGCAAATTGAACCGGATATGCTTAAAACCAAATAGGATACTCTATCTTTAAAAATCTTCAGTAGCAATAACATAATAACAATGGATAAAAGCCCGCCGCAGAGGCTCAAAATGCTTGCCACCAGGCCGCGGGTGATAAAGACAAAGTATGATTTCAGGACCGAGACCAACAAAGCCGTGCGCCCGCCAAGAAAAAACAGGGTGTACATCACCACAATATTGGCAAGACCTAATTTTACCCCGGGAGCGACGAGCGGCAGCTGAATTAAATCCTCAACCACAGACAGCACAATTGCCGTTGCAAACAGCATGCCGGTAAGAACCAACCTTTTTATTTTTTGCGAAATTTCTGCATTCATACTTGTAATAATCCTTTTATTGTCTCACCTATTGGTTGAGTTCTCACAGGAATACAATTTATTCGTATGCTGTCAGTTCCCTATTATAATATCTATATCGTCCTTTTGGGGTTTGTGCTCGCGGACTATTTTTAACACTATTTTATTTGGCAGGCAGGCCGCACTCTGACCCACCATATCCAGCTTGCCCGACCTGACGCAGATTTTATCCCTGCAATCGGATTTTTCAAAGCGTATGCTTCCATCCGAAAAAAGATGAAATACCACCTGGGGTTCTTGGGGAATTGAAAACTCTTTATCAATATTTTCATCCAAATCCACCGTCATAACCAAATTAGAGTCATGGTAGATTTCGGCTTTTGCGGGAGTTTCGGAAAAATATAATCGGTAAGCTCCCCAGAAAACAAGACTGGCGACAACTATTGCCAAAACAAATATGATATCGGTTTTATTAAACAGTTTCATGGTATAAAGCCTTTCAACATCTAACCCGACCACTCGTGGGCTATGACATAAATCCGCTAATAAAAACAAGAAGACTTTGGGTAGCCATAATTATAACATAATTTTTTATAGATGTGATAAATGTGGTCGATTTATCCTGATTTTTAAAGAAAATATTTATATTTTTTTGAACAGGAATTATGGTCAATAAAATCAAAAGGCAGACCGGAGAAAGAAGACCCATAATCACCATCAGTATTATCGAGGCGTATGCAATATAATATAGCCCGGCAAACAGGTATAATGCTTTCTTTTCCAAATAATAAGGCAAGGTATAGCGTTTGACCGCGATATCCCTTTCAAGGTCACAAATATTGTTGGCCAGCATTATGTTTGCGGTTGTGCAAAACGGCGCAACAGACAAAAGAAACACCGTTATAAGAGGCATTACTTCAAAAGATAGATTAATGGTTTTAAGGCTGTAAGACAGCGTTAAATAGGTGTTTTCCGGCATATTAATGTAAAGAAGAATAAAGGGGATTAATAAACCGTAGAAAAGACCTGAAAAAATCTCGCCCAGCGGCTGCCTTGAAATGGGTATCGGGCCGTATGAATATAAAACCCCGCTCAGAAAGCATAAACCGCCCAAAATAAGCACGACAATATCGGTGATATACACAAGATATATCCCCAGCGCCGCGCTGATAATAAATAAAGCGATTATAATAAATAGTGCAGTCCTTCGGCCAAACAGCAAAACCTGCTCATTTGATTTGGTATCGACATAATTGTTGATTGCAGTTGTTGTCAGGTCGAACAGAAACATGGAGGCAAAGAATACAAGTGTTTCGGTTAGGCTGATACCTTGCCCCGATGCAAACAGAAATGACATGGTTAATAAAAAGGCAAATAAACTGGTAATCTTGGTTGTGATTTCAACATACTTTAAAAAACGCTTAACCAAGTCGCACCTCTCTTCTTTTATCCAAGGCCGGTATATGCTTTATCCAAAAGTGCGGTTAGCCGCACCTTTTTATTGCTGTGTAAACCCAGATTGTCAATTATGATTTTTGCCTTGTCATAGTATCTTTTTGAGATCATACGGGTGTATTCAACACCCTGGGCTTGGTTAACCGCGGCGACCGCTTGGCTTTTGGTTAACTCGCCGGCTTTTGCAAGTTTCTTAATTTTAGGATTCTTTTTTAGCGTATAAATAAGGGGGAGGGTTATAACCCCCTGTTCATAATCTGATAAAACCGGCTTTTTTGCATCCTTTTGTGATGATTCATAATCAATGCAGTCATCCACCAGCTGGAATATCATCCCGACATAGTGGCCAAGCCGTGAATACAGCCCCGCCTCTTTTTTTGAAGTGCCGCAAAGCATGGCTCCTGCATAAAAGCTGGCTTCAAAAAGGGCGGCGGTCTTGCCGGATATTATATATAGATAGCGATAGATAGAAAGCTCATAATTCTTGTTATTGATGCCCTGCATTAATTCGCCCAAGCATACCCTGCCCATATAATCCGGCAGTTCAAACTCCAAATATTCCTGCTTTCGCGTGGCACCCGAAGCGACTTTAAGCGCCAGACAAAACAGATAATCTCCGCTGATAACCGCAGGATGTTTGCCGAATTTCTTTTGGAGGGTAGGCATTCCCCTTCGCATATCCGCGTTATCTATAACATCGTCATGCACAAGGGTGGCAAGATGGAGCAGCTCTACCGAAACCGCCATTTTCACAGCATCAGGATGAATCAAGCCGTCATCATTTTGGCTACAGGCAAGCAGAGCACTTGCACGGATAAACTTGCCCTTGGACCCGGCCAGATGCTCGGCTTGGGAGCGCACCACAGGAGGAACCGACAAAAGGGTCTTGTCAAGTTGCTCCTTTACCATGGCTACACCCTTATCATAGCTTACAAAATCGTTGTTGTTTGAAGTCTCATTAATCATTATAAATATATAACCGCCTCACGAAACCAAGTTTTTTCCATTTCCGTTTTAGGAACGGCGTTGCATAATAATCAAGACCCAAAACCCTGCCCGAGAAAATCATTGCAACCGCAGCAAATACCATCCATAGATTGCCCAGGTATAGCCCGGTGGTGCAAACGAACATAAATTGAAGCACCAGGGAAAACGCAGAAGACGGGGTTGTAAACAGTCCTCCGATAAGAGCAAGCCCGATTAAGATTTCGGCAGCCACTATAAAAATCTGCATGGCAAGCTGTATTCCGTCATAAGGCAAAATAACCTTGTCGACAAACAAATTCATCAATGGAACATCCAGTTTTACTGCAAAGTCAGCAAGGGAGGACTGGGCAAGCTCCTTGCCGCTTACAAACAATATTCTGAACAGTCCTAAAAAATTGAAATTGATGAATACCTGACCTACCGCCTCGGCCGCCCCTCCTGCCGCCCCGGGGGTTGCAGCGGATACCGCATCGGCCGCAGCCTGTGCTACCGCGGGAGTTGCCGCACTTGCCGCATCCCCCGCTCCGTTAAGGATGGAATCATACCAGGATTGGGCTCCGCTGAAAAAGCCATCCAGTTTGGGGGATAGCAGCCAACCCTCGACCACCTTTTTTACACCCTCAAAAACCCATACCCCACCCAGCCATAAACGCAGAGGTACCAGAAGGAAGCTGGGGGTTTTATTTGATAAATGCCCACCGACAAAGCTTCGGTTATGCCTTATGGTGAAGAATTCATGTTTAAGATAGCTTATTATCTTGTTCCACCCAAGAACCTGAACGAAATATATAATATTAATAAAATGCTTGGCAAACATTGCTAGGAAAGAGGGCAGGCTGAATTTGTGGCTGGCGGTCCCTACCAGAGCAGAGCCGTATCTTCCCCCCACGCTAACCATAATTCCGTGAAATTTCGGGTTGTATTCCAACAGTTCACCTTTACCGGTGATTGCTTGGATAATATTATGCGCTGCAACATCGGCGCTCTGCTCGCAGTTTTCAACAATCTGGGGTACCGGCATCTCCTCGCCCTCAGGGACAAACAGAATATTGTCGCCTACCACGAAAATATTTTCATCGGCGGTGGAACGCAGATGCTTGTCGGTCTGAAGGCGGCACCTACATGCCGAGGGCAGTGTCTCTGCCGCCTTTTGCGTAATATCCGCACTTTGGGTTCCGGTTGCCCATATAACAGTTTTCGTATCTATATGCAGCTGTTCTCCATTGCGGCTAAGCTCGATGTAATCCTCCCCAACCTTAACAACACTGGACTGGAGATAAAGATTAACTCCGCATTTTCTCAGACGCTTTTCAATTTTGGCGGAAAGCTTTGCGGTAAGTGTGGGGACTACACAGGGCAGAGTATCGGCAACATTGATCGAAACAAGAGAAGGGTCAATTTCATGCTCTTGGCACAGTATAGGAACATACTCTGCCAGCTCGCCCACCATTTCGGTGCCGGTAAATCCAGCCCCTGCAACAAAAAAGGTTAATAGCTTCCTTCTTTCTTCATCATAGGTTTCACACTCGGCTTTACGAAAACAGTCGCGTATATGATCCCGTAGTACAACCGCATCATTAAATGACCAAAGCTTATATGAAAACTCCTCAGCTCCCGGAACACCAAAGAAGGTCGGGCGGGAGCCGGCAGCCATGACAAGGTAATCATACTGATATTTTTCCTGCAAACCATTGACGGTTTTGTTTTCAAAATCTATATCTTGAATGTTGTCCAGTATCACCTGAACATTTCTGCCTGCAAACACCTTATTAAGGCTGAGTTTGATACTATCCTCGTCCACACGGTTGGCAGCCACCTCATGCAATTCGGTAAGCATGGTATGAAAGGGGTTTTTGTCGATTATTTTTATATTTACTTCGGTGTTCTTTCTAAGCTTCTTTTCAAGCTTTTTTGCTGTCAATATTCCGGCATATCCTGCCCCGACAATAACAATATTATACTGCATGATAATCCCCTTAATAATTATTAGACATTTTGTGGACATTTAGGATAAAATAAAATCATTTTATATTTAGAACAATTATAAAGTACACAAAATAGAGTGTCAACATATTTCAGCAAATAATTTGCTGATTAACTGAAAATGATAACAGATAACACAAACCCAAAGCCACTACTTGCTAACGGTGGATTTTATATTGATACAGAGGAAGATTTATTCTGAATTTATTGTCTCACCTTTTACTTGAGAACAGTATTAAAACCTTCGGCTGAAAGCCGAGGGTGGTTGAGTAAGTGGTTGGATGGTATTATGCCTGTTATTTCTTGCGAATAGATACGGTATGCTTTATAATGGAATATATAATCAAAAACGAGGTGTCAGATGAAAGTAAGAATAATATCGCTTGATAGGCAGAATCGAAAGCACAGGAGGCAGGCGGCCGAGCTGCTGCTGGAAAATCCCGAGCTTTGGCCTGCCATGGAAATAGCCAGGGCTGTAATAAACACCCTTTTGGCGCCCAATCGGGTATGCCTTTGTGCCGTGGATGATAAGGACAGATTGGTGGGTATTGTGGGGGGCCTTCCCGATTATGACGGCATAGTCTGGGAGCTTCATCCTCTCGTCGTAAAAAAGGCCAATCGAGGGCACGGTATCGGGAAAAAGCTGGTGAAGTCGCTTGAAAAAGAGGCGGCAGCACGCGGAGCGATTACCGTTATTCTGGGTACCGATGATTTAGACGGCTCGACCAGTCTTGCAGAGGTGGATTTGTATGACAACATGGGGGGGAGGATTGCTAATATTGTGTGCCGAAAGCGGCATTCTTATGAATTTTATCTCAAATGCGGTTATTCAATCATCGGGGCTATACCCGATGCGAACGGAATGGGTAAACCGGATATCCTAATGGGGAAAAGGGTTGCTAAAAAGCACAAAGGGCGTAAAACCTCGCTTAAATCCCTTCCCGGGGGAAAAACCGAGTAAAACTGTCGGTAAATGTATTGCAGCCCTGCTCAAAACCGTGTATATTATAAGTGTTGGCTTGACCAAATGCCCGATTCAACGGGCTTGAAAGAAAGGAATGGTCATATATATGACAATTGCCGATGTAAGAGATATTTTAGAAGCAGAGGTTATTTCAGGAGAGGGACATTTAGATACCGAGGTACATAATGCCTGCGGAAGCGATATGATGAGTGATGTGCTGGCCTTTGTTAAGGATCAGTCTGTTTTGCTTACCGGCCTGATAAATCCCCAGGTGGTACGGACGGCTGATATGATGGATATGGTCTGCATAGTGTTTGTTCGGGGAAAGAAACCAGGTGACGAGATTGTTACTCTGGCGAACGACCGCAAGATAGTTCTTATGAACACCCCTCACCGGATGTTTACCGCCTGTGGCTTACTCTATGAAGCCGGATTGCGCGGCGGAAATTAGTATATGGTCTTTTGGGAAAGGTTGCCTGGAGAAATGACAATGAAATTACATTATGAAGTTCCGGGAAATGACTTTACCAGAGCAGGCGAAGCATCTGGAGAGTTGAAGCTCAAGCTGAAAAGGCTGGGGTTCTCATCCGATGTAATCAGGCGGATGACAATAGCAATGTACGAAGGTGAAATAAATATGGCAATACATGCCGGCGGCGGGGTTGCCGATGTTGAGATATTGCCGGATAGAATAACAGTAGTTTTAACCGATAACGGGCCGGGCATTCCGGATATTGAGCAGGCAATGAAGGAGGGGTGGTCAACCGCTCCCGATAATATTCGCTCCCTCGGCTTTGGTGCAGGAATGGGCCTGCCCAACATAAAAAAATATACCGATATGCTGGATATAAAATCTGTTGTGGGAGAAGGAACCTCACTCACAATGACGGTACTCGCAGGGTGAATATTATGTTATTCTGCCATGGCGGGAATATTACATACAATCCATTGGAG
>JAQWBK010000070.1 GCA_028706415.1 Oscillospiraceae bacterium
GTCAGGTATTTCGGCAACGATTTTTTTGCCTTTGGAGTGTCAAGATTAAGAACCGGATTAACATCCAGTTGGTGGGTATAATTTGTAAGATGGCGAAAAAACACACGAAGAGAACAACACTTGCGGGCAAGTGAACGAGCATGGTTTTCACGATCGTTTTTGGCATAATTCAGATATTGGTATACATCTTGAAGGGTGATGCTGCGAATCAATTCAATGTCGATATCATCTATTTTTATATTATCCATCTCGGTATCTTGGGGAACAATCCCACCAAGTTTCTTTATCGTTCGGAAAAATGTGCGAAGGTCGATAAAGTATTCCTCCACAGTATTGACCGAACGACCTTTTACAACCTCCATATATCCCAGAAAGTCGCGCAGCAAGGGAAAGCACTGCTCTATATATGACTGACGCAAAGGAACACCCCCTAATCATTTTGCAAAAAAAATCTAAAGCTCTATTATATTTATATTATTATATTTGAATTCTGTCAACTTTAGAGAAAAAACTTGATAGAATTTTACTTGAGAGCAGTATAAAGTATTAGTTCAAAAGCAACGCTGCCCTTGACACAGAGGCATTTAATGAGATAGAATGAGGTATATATTGTATATTAAAATTTCTAGAAATACAACACTTTGAGTTGATGACTATAAAGGATGGTATGGATGGCTGTAAAAAAGCAGAGTTATGGAAATGAGAGTATTACATCCCTAAAAGGAGCAGACCGTGTTCGTAAGCGTCCGTCTGTTATATTTGGCTCTGACGGTTTAGAGGGTTGCCAGCACGCCGTGTTTGAGATTTTATCCAATTCAATTGACGAGGCGCGTGAAGGGCATGGCGATAAAATTAATGTAACCATGTTTGAAGACGGCTCTTTCGAGGTGAAGGACTTCGGCCGCGGCATTCCTGTTGATTATAACATAAAGGAAGAACGGTTTAATTGGGAGCTGATATTTTGTGAGCTTTATGCCGGCGGTAAATATAATACGCTGGAGGGGGAAAGCTACGAATTTTCTCTGGGCTTAAACGGTCTTGGGGCATGTGCCACCCAATATTCATCAGAATATATGGATGTGGAGGTCAAACGGGACGGATTTATATATTCGCTTCATTTTGAACACGGAGTGAATGTCGGGGGACTGAAAAAAGAACCATACTCAAAAAAGGATACCGGAACGAATATCAAATGGAAACCGGATATTGAGGTTTTTACCGATATAAATGTTCCGGTGGAATATTACCGCAACACACTTAAAAGGCAGGCGATTGTAAATCCGAATGTCGTTTTTGTGTTGCGCATACAGCAAAACGGTAAATTTGATGAGGAAAGCTTTGTTTATAAGAACGGCATAGAGGATTATATAGGGGAGATAGCCGGGGATGATGGGCTGACCGAAATACAGGTCTGGTCGGCCGAAAGACGCGGCCGTGACAGAGCGGACAAGCCTGAATATAAGGTAAGATTAAATGTCGCCTGTTGCTTTTCTAACAAAAAAAATCTGTTGGAGTATTACCATAATTCAAGCTGGCTTGAATATGGGGGTTCCCCCGAAAAGGCAGTAAGGTCGGCATTTGTATCCCAAATTGACGCTTATCTAAAACAAAACAGCAAATATCTGAAAAATGAAAGCAAAATAACCTTTCAGGATATCCAGGATTGCCTTGTTCTTGTTTCTTCATCATTTTCGACCCAGACTTCATACGAAAACCAAACCAAAAAGGCAATAAACAACCGTTTTATTCAAGAGACCATGACCGAGTTCCTGCGGCATAATCTTGAGGTTTATTTTCTGGAAAACAACATTGAGGCTGCAAAAATCGCCGAACAGGTGCTTATTAACAAACGCAGCCGTGAAAAGGCCGAAACCACCCGCCTGAATTTGAAGAAAACCCTCCAGTCGAGCAACGATCTTACCTCTAGGGTACAGAGCTTTGTGGATTGTCGCAGCAAAAAGGTTGAAGAGCGCGAGCTTTTCATTGTTGAGGGTAAATCTGCTATGGGGGCTTGCATACAGGCACGCAATCCCGACTTTCAGGGCATAATTCCGTTGCGCGGGAAAATTCTCAACTGTCTGAAGGCCGAATATAATAAGATTTTTAAGAATGAGATAATTACCGACCTAATAAAGGTTCTGGGCTGCGGAGTAGAGGTTAAAAGCAAGGCAAATAAGGATTTGGCCACCTTTGATATCCAACAGCTAAGATGGAATAAAATAATTATCTGTACAGATGCTGATGTGGACGGGTTCCAAATTCGCACACTCATTCTCACCATGCTTTACAGATTGACCCCCACGCTTATTGAAACCGGCAGGGTTTTTATTGCAGAGACCCCGTTGTATGAGATAGCCTGTAAGAAAGATACCTATTTTGCATACAGTGACAGGGAAAAGAACGAGATTTTGTCCGAACTGGGGGACGCCAAATACACATTGCAGCGTTCAAAGGGATTGGGCGAAAACGACCCCGATATGATGTCGCTTACCACCATGAACCCCGCAACCCGCCGCTTAATACTGGTGCGCCCTACCGATGCAGAGGAGACATCCAATATGTTTGATGTGCTTTTGGGGGATAATCTGGCAGGTCGTAAGGAATTTATTGCTGATCGTGGTGCCCTTTATCTCGAAATGGTGGATGTAAGCTGATTATATGTCATTGATTCAACTTAGAATTCACCTCAGGAAGGAATCGTTTAATGGCTAAGAAAAAAAAGATTATAAGTGAGGATAAGCTTCCGGAAAATGCACATATTGCCGGGGCAGGATTGGTTGAGGATCAGAGAATAACCGAAACTCTCGAAACCAATTATATGCCCTATGCAATGAGTGTTATCATGTCCCGTGCAATACCCGAGATTGACGGTTTTAAGCCGTCCCATCGCAAACTGCTTTATACCATGTATCACAAAGGACTGTTAAACGGAGCCCGCACAAAGTCGGCTAACATTGTGGGTGAAACCATGAAGCTAAATCCCCACGGTGATGCTGCGATATATGAGACCATGGTGCGTCTGTCAAAGGGATACCAGGCATTGCTTCATCCCTATGTTGATTCAAAGGGTAACTTCGGGCGAGCATATTCCAGCGATATGGAATATGCGGCCTCTCGTTATACCGAAGCCAAACTGGAACCGATTGCTGCCGAGCTTTTTCAGGATATCGATAAGGATACCGTGGATTTTGTAAACAACTACGATGCCACCATGAAGGAGCCTGTTCTGCTTCCGGTTAAATTTCCTTCCATCCTTGTGAACAATAATATCGGTATTGCGGTGGGCATGGCAAGCGCCATTTGTTCTTTTAACCTTGGTGAAATTTGTGAAACCACCATTTCTTTGATGAAGGACGAGAAACACGATATCGCAACCACCCTAATGGCTCCTGATTTTCCGGGCGGGGGGCTGGTTATATATCAGCGTGAAGAAATGGAGCGTATTTTCGAAACCGGACGGGGAAGTGTTAAGGTTCGTTCGGTCTGGAACTACGATAAAGCCTCAAATTGCATTGATATAACACAAATTCCGTCCACAACCACGGTTGAGGCAATCATTTCAAAGATTATCGAACATGTTAAAAGCGGAAAGCTCAGGGATATCTCCGATGTAAGAAATGAAATAGGGTTGAGTGGCTTAAAAATCACCATCGACCTAAAGCGAGGGGTGGAGCCCGAACGATTGATGTCCCGTTTGTTTGGCATGACTCCGCTTGAGGATTCGTTTTCTTGCAATTTTAATGTATTGATTGCAGGTGTGCCCAATGTAATGGGGGTTCGCGCCCTGCTCAACGAATGGATTGCTTTTAGAATTGAATGTGTTCGCAGGCGTGTATTTTTTGATTTGAACAAGGCAAAGGATAAGCTTCATCTTCTTCAGGGGCTTGCAAAAATTTTATTAGATATAGATAAAGCAATCAAGATTGTGCGTGGAACGGATGAAGAAAATGAGGTTGTGCCCAATCTCATGATTGGGTTTGGAATTGATGAGATACAAGCGGAATATGTTGCAGAAATAAAGCTCCGCCATCTTAATCGCGAATTTATACTTAAACGCACCGATGAGATTGAGAAGCTTGAAAAGAACATAGAGGAAATGGATGGGATTTTGAAAAGTCCTTCCAAGGTTAAATCAATTATCATAGATGAGCTGCGGGAAATCTCAAAAAAATACGGAATGCCCCGCCGCAGTGAGCTTATATATGCAAGTGAAATTGAGGAAGAAGAGGATATTATCGAGGAAATCCCAGATTATCCTTGCACCCTTTTCTTTACAGCAGAAGGATATTTCAAGAAAATCACTCCCCAGTCCTTGCGTATGAGCAGCACCCATAAGCTTAAGGAAGGGGACCGCATATCCCAGGTCATTGAGACAACCAATAATCAAGATGTTTTGTTTTTCACCGATATGTCTACCGTTTACAAAGCCAAGGTAAGCGATTTCGGAGATACAAAAGCAAGTGTTCTGGGGGATTATGTTGCAGCCAATCTTGGTTTTGATGAAGGTGAAAACTCAAGATATATGGTGATAACATCAGATTACAGCGGGTATATGGTCTTTCTGTTTGAAAACGGGAAGGCTGCAAAGGTAGAGCTTTCTGCCTATGCAACCAAAACAAATCGCCGCAAGCTGATTGGGGCATACTCTGATAAATCCCCCCTTGTCTCGGTATTTCATATACAGGAAGACGGAGAAATACTGCTGACCGCAAGCTCCGGAAGGATGCTACTTGTTCATACAGGCGCACTCGCGGTTAAGGCTACCCGCAGCACCGTCGGGGTTCAGGTGATGACATTAAAAGCCAGAAATCGGCTTGTAAAGGCGGAGTGCTTTACGGATGGAATGCTCTCTAAGCCTGACAGATATCGTAAAAAATCATTGCCGGCAGCCGGTTCTATGCCTGCCGTCGAGGATATCGGTGAGCAGCTCACATTGGAATAAGCAATTTAATTTTACCGGTGTCGGGCACAATAGGAAAACCGCAGCCGGATAAAGGATCATCAGACTGCGGTTCCAGCAGTAAAACAGCAAACGCAGGTTCATGTTTTTTTCTGCCGAATATATATTTCCCGCTATTTTTTATTTTATTCAGTAATATAATTGTAACGAGTGGTAACCTTATTAGAACGGAGGATAACTTTGAATAATAAATGTCCTAATTGCGGTTCGGAAATTCAATCTATAGCAAAATTTTGTCCTTTCTGCGATGTTGGGGTACCACCAACCAACCCACCCACAAGATGCAAATAACCAGTCACAAAATAGTCAGCCCCCTCCATATTATGCACCCCCTCAGCCACCCTATGGTCAACAGCCACCCTATGGTCAGCCGCCCCCCTATCAATACGGGCAGCCGCCCTTTGGTTGTTATAATCAGAAAAGCAAAGTTGTAGCCGGTCTGTTAGGCATCTTTTTAGGCCATCTTGGTATTCACAATTTTTATCTTGGCTTTCAGAGTAGGGCACTCACTCAGTTGCTTCTCTGTTTAATCGGAGGATTACTTACCTTTGGTATCGTATCATTTGCTATGTGGGTCTGGGGACTTGTAGAGGGCATAATGATTCTCTCGGGCTCAATAACGGTAGATGCCAATAATGTTCCGCTAAGAGACTGATACTGCTCTCAAGTAAAAATCAAGACATCTTTGCGGTCTGTTTTCCGCCATACAGCGTTGTTGTCGTCGGTAGGCGTCAGCCCGCTCTCCTCCTCCGCCTTGCATGGCGAAAAACATCCTCGCAAATTTTGTCTCACCGTTTACTTGAGAACAGTATGAAACAAGAACAATGACATTGATATGAAAAAATCAGTCTCCCTTGAAAGGGCGTCCTGTATTCTTCGTTATGACCAAGACCATAAATAATTACACACACAAAAACCAGCCGAGAGAACTTCCTCTCGGCTGGTTTGTTCTATCCACCAGAGCACATCTTATACTGCTCTCAAGTAAAAATCAAGACATCTTTGCGGTCTGTTTTCCGCCATACAGCGTTGTTGTCGTCGGCGGGCGTCAGCCCGCTCTCCTCCTCCGCCTTGCATGACGAAAAACATCCTCGCTAATTTTGTCTCACCTTTTACTTGAGAGCAGTATTAAAAAAAGGGTTCTCTTTTTTGTTCTACTTTTTAAGCTTGTCTCATATTGATAAATGAGGTGAGGACAGGCATGTCTGAATTTAATGAAACGGTTAAATATTTACCGACATCACTAAAAAGCAGGGTGATGATGCTACCTGACAGCCTGACTGAAAGGGTTCAGGAAATACGGTTGCGCTCTGGCGCACCATTGACCCTATCCGCTCCTGACGGTGAATGGATGGTAACATATTCGGGCAAAGCAATTAAATCAGGCGGGGATTATTTAGTTTGTAAGCCTGCTGAGATTGATGAATGCTTTTTGACACTGTGCGAATATTCGGTACATACACATCAAAACGAACTGAAAGCCGGGTTTATAACCGCACCCAACGGAAGCCGAGCAGGAGTTGCCGGAACAGCCGTTGTAGATGACGGACGGGTGGTTTCATACCGAAATATTACATCCATTTGCCTACGGGTTGCACGAAGGCATACCGGTTGTGCGACAAAGCTGATTAATTCTCTGGTTGACGGCGGGCGGATTTGCGGTACCCTGATTTGCGGTGAACCCTCAAGCGGCAAAAGCAGCCTATTAAGGGATGTTGCAAGGCAGCTGACCAGCAGTATGGCCGGCCGGCGTTGGCGTGTTTCGGTTGTGGACGAAAGGGGAGAGTTATCGGGTGACGGCAGTCTTAAAAGCTGTGATGTTCTGCGGTATTCACCCAAGGCGTTGGGTATTCAACATGCGGTTCGTTGTCTTGCCCCCGATGTTGTAATATTTGATGAGCTGGGAAGCAGCGAAGAGACCAAGGCGGTTTTAGATGGGCTTAATTCGGGGGTCGCCGCTATTACATCGGCACATTGTAATAACAGAAAGTCGCTTTTCAGCCGCCCTTTTCTGGTGAGTGCATTGGAATCGGGTGCATTTGAACGGGTGGTATTTTTAGAGGGAAGGGGCTCTCCCGGAACTCTTGCGAGGATTATGAATGTGGGGGATTTGTTTGCTGAAAATAGTCGGACTGTTACTTATTATCGCGGCGGGGATGGGCATGGGCATAGCATCCTCTGTGTCCCTGAGTCGAAGAGCAGCATCTCTTGAACTGCTGGACAGATTTCTCGTGTATCTTGAAACCCAAATAAGGTATTCGGCCTCCCCAATAGGTGAGATTATCATACAGGCGGCAAAGGTGGAATTCTCGAGGTTATCTTTTATCACACAAGCTGCCATAAGACTTATAAACGGTGGCAGCCCTTATGAAGCATGGATTGGCGCGGCGAGGGAATGCGGCGATGACTGTTCGTTTACAGCAGCCGATCAAGCCATGATTATTGATTTTGGAAAAGGCCTGGGAAGCACAGATATTGAGGGACAGTTATCTCATTGTGAAACCTTCCGCCGACTGCTTGATGATAGGCTGCAAACTGCGCGTTGTGAATCCCAGACAAAAGGAAAGCTATACATAACACTGGGGGGTGCGGGGGGGCTGGCTGTTGCTTTGCTCATGTTTTAATATTTTTTGAGATTAGTATTGGGAAGGATGAACTTAATCATGGATGTGGATCTCATATTTAAAATTGCCGCAATCGGTATTATAGTCGCTGTACTTAACCAGCTTTTGATACGGTCGGGGCGTGAGGAACAGGCCATGTTGACCACCTTGGCAGGGCTTATCGTTGTGCTGTCCATGATTGTAAGCGAAATAAGCGAGCTGTTTCGCACCGTAAAAACAGTTTTCGGTTTGTAACGCCATGGGTATAGTGACAATTGCGGGTATAACCGTAATAGCCGCCTTTCTGGCAGTTTTAATTCGCCGGTATCATCCCGAATACTCGATGGCAATAGGACTTATTACCGGCACTTTGATACTTGGTATGCTGATAATTCAGCTTGCTCCTGTATTCAGCAGATTGCAAGCC
>JAQWBK010000071.1 GCA_028706415.1 Oscillospiraceae bacterium
TTACATAGATGTTGGTTACAGCGTATTAAGTATAGGTGACCTTTTTATTCATATGTTTATTTTCATCGTTTTTTTCTATGGAATCAAGGCTGTAACAAATACAAGTAACTAACGAGGGATGTCTTTTGGACAGATTCTTAGAAACTATTATTCAATATGTTTTCGCTTTTATGCTACAAAGTGTTTTGTTTATTTACGGAATACACCTTTTAAGTGAACAAAAAATTAATTTGCGATACTTAAGCATTGCCCTTGCAATTACAATGACAACCACATATTTTGCAAGAGAAATGCTGACATATGGTACCCATACAATGATAAGCATAATTATTCTAATAATACTGTGTGTGTGGTTGTTTAAAATTCCGGCACAGAAAGCGGTTAAACACACTTTATTACTGACGATTTTCATGTTCTTATTTGAAGGTTTGATATTATTGGTTTTTACATTACTTGGGATACCCGAAGACTTTTTAAGTAGTGTTTCCGGAAAGATTGCAGCAGGAATTATTTCAAATGTGATGTTAGCCATAACCCTTTTGGTTATTCGTTTTATTAAGAAAAGGCCCAAGCGCCAAAGGTGAGCAAATGGAAAAATTCGTCGGCAAAATGGCCAATAAAATTGCAACAAATTTAAAATATGATGACGAGCAGCGTGCAGTAATCCAATACGGGCTATATGCAATCTTGCAGATAATAATAACCGCCATTTTTATTTTGTTGATTGGATTTTTTACCCACAGCCTTTGGGAATGTATAATTGTCTATATCTCGGTCGCTCTGCTCAGAAAATCCACCGGGGGCGCCCATGCAAAAACAAGTAACGGCTGTCTGGTTGTCAGCATAATCGCCGTCTCTGCTTTGAGCATTATCTCACGATATTTCACCTTTTTTCAATATGGTTATATCATTGGATTTGTTTTAAGCCCGGTTTTCTTTTTGGTATCTTGTCTGATAATATATAAGCTGGCACCGGTAGGCACTGAGAATAAGCCTCTCAACTCACCGGAAAAGATAAAGCGGTTGAGGAAACAGAGCTTTATTACCCTGATTTTTTATGCATGTATACTTGCCGGAATGCTTATTTTATCTATTTATTACGATCGCGCACTTAATCTCGCCTTCAGCCTTGGTGTCGCAACCCTTTGGCAAGCCCTTACTTTGGTTAAAGCCGTCAAGAAATAATTGATGGTTTTCAACAGGTATAAACATAATATAATGAAAGGAGAACAAACATGAAAAAATATCTCAAGCCTATTCTGGCTATCACAGCGATGGTTTGCTCCTTTGTAGCAACCACCATGGCATCTTCAGCATGTTTCCTTTGGTATTATCAGCCTGAAGAGCCAAAATCATTGCAGGATCGCTAAATCTCGGCAATAAGGATACGGGCGGACAGCCACGGCGGTTTTGTCCGCTCGTATTCTTTAGTTTTGATTATGACAGATTACAAGCTACTCTGACATAATATTCTCCGAAAGATGGGTATTCGATATGAGTAATGAATTAAACAAAATAAGAGCGGAACGAATCCGTTCATTGATTTTTATCTTAAGATTATTGACATTGTTTTTTTGTGCCACCCCGATTTTTCAGTATATATTTAATGGTATTTCATCAAACGATGCATATCATTTAAGATTTTATGCTCTTGCAATTGCTTTATCAATATTATCCATTATAACCTTGCTTTGGTTTATAATTGACAAAAGAAAGAGTGATAATAAAGCGATAAGCATTCTGGAAATAATCGTTTTCTTCGGGTTTTGCGCACTTGCTGTTTTTTTAAGCGGCTCACATGCAAGCAGCTATAAGTTCCTTTTTATATTCCTTATTGTTGCGTATACAATTGAGCATAATATGAATACAGGTTTAATTATTGCCGGATGTTCATCCGCTTATGTCCTGATTCTTGACCTGATACATCAACCGGAAGGTACGGTAAATATCTTTTTTGAAAATGATATTGCATTATCTTCAATGTTTTTTTTAGTAGCTTGGGCGCTCGGGCATTATGTGCGGCTGGAAAGAAATCATATCGACACCCTCCTGAATTTTGTAAACAGAGATAGCTTGACAGATCTATATAATCACCGGTATTTTCACGAATATATTAATAATTTTTTCGAAACTGAAAATATTGACGAAAAACCCATTTCACTTATTATGATGGATTTGGATGGGTTTAATAAATATAATAACATGTTCGGCCATCAGCAAGGGGATCTTGCCCTGTGCACTATTGCAGACATTTTAAACAGCGGTGCAGGCAACAAATACATTCCCTGCCGTTACGGTGGGGAGGAATTCGGCATCATACTTCCCGATTGCAATAAAGAACAGGCAACCCAGATTGCCGCCGACCTTAAACATAAAATAGATTCTTATTCTTTTGATGTTCAGGATAATATTCAAAAAAGAAAGCTCACCATTTCCGCCGGGGTTTCTCAGTCAATGGGTATTGGTGATAATCCGGCATCTATGATCGAACGGGCAGACTCTGCTCTATATCGTGCAAAGTTCCTGAGCGATAACAAGGTGGAGATTTTTGCTTCGGTATTTGATGAATTAGTATTCACAAGACCCGACGATTTAGAAATGATAGATGCGATGAAACCTGTCAGAACCCTTATTACGGTTATCAACTCCCGCGATCGGTATACATACAGTCATGTCGAACGGGTGGTTCTATATTGTGAAAAGTTTTGTAACTATACAAATATGGATTTTGATAACAGAAGGAAACTTATCTGTGCCGCATATCTGCATGATTTAGGTAAAATTAATGTTTCCAAGGAATTGTTGATATCCTCCAAAGAGCCATCCAAAGAAGAATGGGAAACACTTAAAAAGCATCCGGTTGACAGCGAGAGTATTATTTCACAAATACCTGAAATTCGGGAGCTGATGCCCCTTGTCCGCAGCCACCACGAGAGATATGACGGCGGTGGATACCCCGATGGGCTAAAGGGTGAGAATATACCTTACCTCACACGAATTATTACATTGGCCGACAGCTTTGATGCAATGACCCATCGCCGACCGTATAAGGATATTAAAACAAGCCAAGAAGCGTACGAGGACATTCGCTTAAACAGCGGAAAACAGTTTGATCCCGAGCTTAGCGAAGTGTTTATTGAAGCCATGGAAAAGGGCGAAAAATTCAGTTAATAATTGTTTGATTGGTATACCAAGAAGCATCTTTACGATAAAACGGGCTGTTTTAAAACAGCCCGTTTTACTAATGGTCACCTCTAAAAACCCCTTCCGGCGTCTTCCGGCAGAATTTCCGCCGGACTGCGTCAAACCTCCTCGTAATGCGGAAAGCATTGCTTCGTCGGCTTTCCTTGCCCGACAAAAATTCTGCTCGGAATCCGTTCAAAACAGGTTTTTAGAGGTGACCTAATTCTATTTATAAATTCCATAAACCTTGTTTGCATTTTGAACGAAAATAACTCCCTTGCCCGGTTTATCAATTTCAAGGTTATCCCGTATGGAGGTGATAATCGATTCGGTCACCTCTTCTTCGGATAAAATCATTACCATTTCCTTTTCGGGTTCTATATCCATATTAAATAATTTCATTGTTTCGTGTATTCCCGACCCTCTTGCGTTGATTATCGTGCCGCCCTTGGAGCCTGCCGCATTTGCAGCATCAATGACTTCTTCGGCCTTTCCCCTATCCACTATGGTAATAATAATCTGATACATCGGATTAATTGCACCTCTTTCTTCTTCTATATTTTGGCAAATATTAGGGGTGTACCCAATAATACTGGCTGCACCTGTGGTAAATGCAATGCCGTGATTTGGCTTTTCAAACTTAAATTCTTTGTTTAATAACTCTAACACTTTAGATGATGTACCTTTGTCGGCCCCCATCAATACAACTTCTTTTCTTTCGTCATATAATGAAAAGAAATTCAAAATAGCATTGTTGACCGTTCCTTTACCTAAAAATATCGTGCCCCCGTTAATACCATTAGCCTTAGCGGTATGCAGAACCTTGCTTCCCATTCCAAAGTTTACAATAACATAAATTACTTCAAATAACATCGTATCATTGGTATGGTTTTGTCTTATATTATCAGTATCCCTATTCATCAATTTCCACCACTTTTCTCTTTGTCTTCATCTTAAATATCAGTCCTAAAATTTGTAGGGTGATAATCGGCAGCATGGCTACCATCGCAATCATTCCAAAGCCTTCAATCATAACATCCGCTCCTTCAAAAGCATTTGCGGCACCGGTGATAAAAGCCAGAATAAAGGTTGCCGTCACAGGGCCTGTCGCTACTCCTCCGGCATCGAATGCAATGCCTACAAACAGTTTTGAGGTGATAAATGTCAACAATAAGCAGATGGCAAACCCCGGCAACAGGTAATGCCATAGTTGTAGGGCGGGTATTAATATTCTGATAACCGAAAGTGAAATTGCAATACCCACCCCTATTGCCAGGGAACCTAACACCGCTTTTCTCTTAACATAACCGCTGGTTACATCCTCAATCTGCAGAGTTAATACATGGACAGCCGGTTCGGCTAAAATGGTTACAACGCCCAAAACAAACCCGATAATAATAATATATGCCTTGTTATCTTTTAAGGCTAAATCGTTGCCTAATTTTGTTCCCACATCCATGAAGCCTGCATTTACACCTAAAAGAAATATAAACAACCCTACAAAAGTAAAAATAATGCCGGTAAACATTTTTCTAAGTTGTTTTCTTTTTAGTTTAAATAATAATACTTGCATAACCAACAATATGACCGCCAAAGGCAGTATGGCCATGAAACTCTCTTTTAAATAATCCATAGAAATACTTATAAACGGTTGGAATATCGAGCCGTTGTCTGCAAAGCCTGAGCCGAGTCCCGGTATATCTTTAAATTCTTCTGTTTTTGTAAATATATTTAGAAACATCACCCCAATGATGGCGCCTGTGGATGAGATTGCTATTAATCCGAAGCTGTCCTCTTCGGATGCTCCACTATCCTTTTTTAACTTTGAAATTCCCACCGCCAACGCCAGAATGAAGGGTACCGCCAGCACACCTGTAGTGGCGCCCGATGCATCAAAAGCGATGGCAATAAATTCGGGTGAAGTAAACATCGATAATACGAGAATAAGTAAATACACTATAATCAAGACTTTGTTCAACGCAATATTAAAAAACACTCTTAAAAATCCCAAAGCCAGCATGATTCCCAGTCCAATCGATACCAAAACCAGAATGCTCATTCCCGATATTTTCCCGCCTGTAACGGTATCGACCTGATCTGCCAAAACCAACAATCCCGGCTCTGCAATTGAAATGAAAAAACCAAGTATTAATCCGCCAATCAGCACTATCCATAGCTTGTTTGTTTTTGCAAGCGAAGAGCCTGTAAGACTTCCCAGTGGAGTGATTCCGATGTCAACTCCCATCAGAAATATGGTTAACCCCACCGTCACAAACAAGGAACCAATCAAAAACCGAATGACCATGGTCGTTTCCATCGGGATTATCGTAAAATTCAATATCAATACTATTACCGTAATCGGCAGAACTGAAAACAATACATCTTTAAATTTTGTAAAGATTACATTCAAACATTGTCCATCCTTTCTGCGTCTTGTGTGTATATGCTTGATATTATACCAGTAAAAGCTTTTTAAGTAAAGGAAACAAGTGGTATAGAAAGCTTTAGTTCCATGAAAAGCAGGTGCTGATAAAACATGATGGTTTTATGCTTTTTTATTTTCTAAGTCGGGCAGATGCGCTTATGAATATGTTGCATTTCGCTGGGTAATTCTTATAAAACAAGTTTATTTTTAAAAAATGCTCCTCCCCCCTTTTCTTTCACACTCTGAAGTGCTAAAATGATAATGAGCAACTGCAAAGGGAGGAAAACCCATGAACAGTAAAATCAAGGACAGTAACGCCGACTTTTTGTTTGAAGCCATTCTCAACCTGAAAACGGTTGAAGAATGCTATCGCTTTTTTGAGGATTTATGTACCGTTGCCGAAATCAAGGCAATGTCACAGCGTATTGTGGTGGCACGAATGCTGAACGATAAGCGGGTTTACAGCGATATTGTGGCAGCCACCGGCGCATCAACGGCAACCATAAGCCGGGTTAATCGTTCGCTGATATACGGCTGCGATGCGTATGATATGGTTTTTGACCGTATGGATAAGGATACCCCCAAGAAATGAGGGGGTATACAGCTTTTGCCGGCTATTATGACCGACTAATGGGGGATATCGATTATAAAGCCCGCGCACGGTATTTGTTGTCCCTTTTTAAACTGCATGATCCGCACAAGCCGCCCCTTTCGCTTCTCGACCTTGGGTGCGGTTCGGGCAGTCTTGCTCTTCAACTGTCTGCACTCGGTATTGATGTAATCGGGGTTGACGGTTCGGCGGAGATGCTTTGTTTGGCCTCGGATAAGGCGAATAAGTCGGCCGTCCCTCTAATGCTGCTATGTCAGGATATGCGTGAGCTGGATTTATACGGTACTGTTGACGGCGCGGTTTGCACGCTGGACAGCCTTAATCACCTTTGCAGCACCAAGGAACTTGCAGAGGTTTTTAACAGGCTTTTTTTATTTATCCAGCCCGGCGGCCTTTTTATTTTTGATGTAAACACGGTATATAAGCACCGATTTGTGCTGGGTGATAACTCCTTTGTGTATGAGCAGGATGATTTTCTCTGCATTTGGCGTAACCGGCTGATTAACCGCACAGCACAGGTGAGTATGCAGCTGGATTTTTTTGTTAAACAGTCAAAAGGATACACCCGCCTTACCGATTCACTGCGGGAGCGTGCATATTCACAAAGGACTTTGAAAAAGCTATTATCAAAGGCGGGGTTTAATACCCTTGCCGTATATGAGGACATGACAACCGAATGTATAAAGGATGACACCCAGCGAATGGTATTTGTTGCCCAAAGAAGAATTGAAGGATAGGTTGAAGAATTTGAATTTAAACACAAACAAAACAGGTCGGGTTATTCGTTGCATTACCAAGGATGCCTCACTAATGGCAATGGTGATGGATTCTACCGCCATTGTGGCCGAGGCGGAGCGTATCCATAAGACCTCAGCGGTTATCACAGCAGGGCTTGGAAGGCTGCTGACAGCGGCATCAATGATGGGGATAATGCTGAAGGGCAAGCAAGACAGCCTGACAATTAAAATAAGCGGTGGAGGGCCGGCGGGCACGGTTATGGCGGTGTCGGACAGCGAGGGCAATGCACGCGGTTATGCCGCTAACCCGGTTGTAGAGATCCCTCTTCGCCCGGATGGCAAGCTGGATGTCGGCGGCGCGGTGGGCAAAAGCGGGCTGCTTCATGTGATGCGTGATACCGGCGGTTCCCAGCCTTATATCGGGTGTACCCACCTTGTATCGGGAGAAATAGCCGAGGATATAACAAACTATTATGCCAACAGTGAACAGACCCCGACCGTCTGCGCCTTGGGCGTTCTTGTAAATCCGGATTTGACCGTCAGGGTTGCGGGCGGCATACTCTTGCAGCTTCTCCCCTTTTGCCCGGACGATGTTATTGACAGGGTCGAAAAAAACATTGCTTCACTCGATTCCATGACATCAATGCTTGATGGCGGCTTGTCTCTCGCCGAAATATGTGAACGAGCTCTGACCGGATTTGAATTTGAGGTGCTGGACGAATATTCCCCCGTTTATCG
>JAQWBK010000072.1 GCA_028706415.1 Oscillospiraceae bacterium
GCATCCACGCCCTGAAAAGTTGTCATAGCTTTTTCCCTTCTCCGCCGCATAATATAAGCCAAACCTGCCCGCAGCGGGGCGCAGGCTATGGAATTATGTAACTCAACCTCCCTCGGCTGAAAGCCGACTAAAGTTCTTTACTAACCTTTGTGCGCCAGCTGTCATCCGAACGTTTAAAACCTACGCTTCCAAAGGGCGCGAAGAATTTTTCGGTCAACACCGTCTCATACTAATCTCAAATAAAAGGATCGATAAAATTGTCGCTCAAGGCGCGTTCTTCTTTAAAGAACGCATCACTCCATTTTACCGGCTTTTATTATTGAGATTAGTCTCAAATTCTTCGCCTGGAAGGCGAAGGTTTTAAACCAATAGTTGAGACAATAAAACCGTTAGTATCAATCTATGCTGATTATTCGCCGGGGGTGTTTGTCCGGCCGAACCCCGTTTTAAAGAAGAGGAATAAATTTTGCTTGACAAACTAGGGGCTACTCTATATAATATTGAACGTGACACTTGAGGTGGAGTATGTTTTTAAATCTTAAACAGCTGTTCACGGGTGAAAGGGATTCCCTTCCGGTGGACTGCACGCTGGATTTTTCTGAGCTTGAGTATATGAATAACCACCCTTTCATGCATCCTGTTCGGGTGAGCGGTGATGTTTCGGTTATTGCAGAGGTTGTAACCCTTGATGCCGTGGCGGATTTTATACACGACTGCAAATGTGATCGCTGCCTTGCCGAAATCCATAAACCGGTGCAAATACCGATAAAGCATGTTTTGGTGACCATTGATACCCAGGATAATGACAACGACATTGTGTTGGTTAAAAATTATCTTCTCCCCCTAGACGATTTGGTGCGGGAGGATCTGATTTTAAGCCTACCCTCAAAAAACCTCTGTCGGGAGGATTGCCACGGGCTTTGCCCGGGTTGCGGCAAGGAGCTGACAGACGGCCCTTGTGGTTGCACCAGCAAAACCATCGATCCCCGACTTGAAATCCTCAGACAATTGACAGAATCGGAATAGAATTAAGGAGGTGCTGACCATGGCGGTACCCAAAAGAAAATCATCCAAAGCCCGGCGTGATAAAAGGCGCTCTAATTTATGGAAGCTTGATGTACCTGCACTGATGAAATGCCCCAAATGCGGCGAGTTTAAGCGGACACACCGTCTTTGCGGAAGTTGCGGTTATTATAATGGCCGGATGATTGTAAAAAAGGAAGCATAACACTTGAAAAAGCGTTTAACTTTCGGTAAATTAGAGAGGGAGGGATCCTTCTCTATTTTTATTGTCTCAACTATTACTTGAGAACAGCATAAGTTCAAGTGGAATTTCAAACGGGGGTGGGCCGAAATGGGCGTTTTGATATCGGGGGTTGAGCCGAACAGTCGGGCGGCGCATCTGGGCATCCTGCCCGGCGATATGCTGATGAAAATTAACGGGCATGATATTGAGGATGTGCTTGACTATCGGTTTTATATGACCGAAGAGGAGCTGCAATTATCCCTTGTCCGCTCGGGTAAAGCATTTTCCCACCGTATTCACAAACGGCTGGATGAAGATACCGGACTGGAATTTGAAACATATCTGATGGATAAGCAGCATTCCTGCCGTAACAAGTGTATCTTCTGCTTTATCGATCAGCTTCCCGAGGGGATGCGCGACTCCCTTTATTTCAAGGATGATGACAGCCGGCTGTCTTTTTTGTTCGGCAATTATATTACCCTCACCAACCTGACCGAGCATGAGACCCAGCGGATTATTTCCATGCATATAAGTCCGATAAATATATCGGTTCATACCACAAACCCCGATTTGCGCTGCAAAATGATGAATAACCGTTTTGCAGGTGAGAGTCTTTCGGTTTTGCAGAGGCTTGCTCAGGCGGGTATTCGTATGCATTGCCAGCTGGTGCTCTGCCCCGAAATAAACGACCGGGAGGAACTGGACCGCACCATGAATGACCTTGGGCAGCTTGTCCCCATGCTGGAGAGCGTTGACGGCGTGCCGGTGGGGATTACCCGCCACCGCCAGGGGTTAACCCCCCTTCGCCCCTATACTCAGCAGGAAGCCGCTGATGTTGTTCGGAAGATGGAAGCCATGGGCGATTTGATGATGGAGCGGCATGGAATACGGGTGTTCTACCCTGCGGACGAGTTTTATCTAAAAGCGGAGATACCCCTGCCGGGAGACGAATTTTACGGGGATTATTTGCAGCTTGAAAATGGTGTCGGGCTTATGGCCCTTCTGAATTCACAGTTTGACCAAGCGCTGGAAGACTGTACCCAAAAGCCGAGCGGGAGCCGGATCACATTGGCAACCGGAACGGCTGCCGCCCCCTTTATTCAAGGGCTGGTTGAGCGAGCAAAAGCCAAATGGAGAATGCTTAATGCCGAGGTTGTTCCGGTTGTAAACAGCTTTTTTGGTGATACTATCGATGTTGCGGGGCTGGTGATCGGAGGGGATTTAATTAATCAGTTGAAAGGAAAGACGGGAGCTATTCTTCTTATTCCCACCGTAATGCTTAGGCGGGAGGGGGATTTATTCCTCGACGGAATATCGGTAGAGCAGGCCGAGAGCGCCCTTGGCGTTCGCATTATCCCCGTACAAGTTGACGGAGAAGAACTGGTAAACGCCCTGCTGTTATAATTAACCCCAAGTCTTTCTATCAGCAAAGAAAAGCCTCCCTGCGAGCGAGGGGGGGTGAGCATAATATAAATTTGGTTGTAAACAAATGCCATTCAGGTTATACTGTTGGTGTTGATTGTAGAGGAAGGTGATGGAGAATGTCTAAGGCTGTTGTTGCCCTTGTTGGACGGCCTAATGTGGGTAAATCCACCCTGTTTAACAAACTTATCGGGCAGCGCCTTTCGATTGTAGAGGACACCCCCGGGGTTACACGGGATAGGATATTTGCACCCTGTGAATGGTGCGGGCGGCGGTTCATGCTGGCGGATACCGGCGGAATCGAGCCTTTTTCGGATGATGTTATTTTGTCGCATATGCGCCGGCAGGCACAGCTTGCCATTGAACAGGCGGATGTGATTGTTCTGGTTACCGATATCAAGGCGGGGGTTACCGCCAACGATTTGGATGTTGCCTCCATGCTCTTGAAAAGCGGTAAACCTATTGTGTTATGTGTTAATAAATGTGACCATGTGGGCAATCCGACGGCGGATTTTTATGAGTTTTATAATCTGGGTCTGGGGGATCCCATGCCTGTCTCCTCGGTTCATGGACACGGAACCGGCGATTTGCTGGATGCGGTGTGCGCACTGCTACCCGAGGGGCAGGAGCAGGATGAAGATACCGATATTATCAAGGTGGCGGTAATCGGCAAGCCCAACGCAGGCAAATCCTCACTTGTGAATTTTATTGCAGGAGAGGAACGCGCCATTGTTTCGGATATTGCCGGCACCACCCGAGATGCCATTGACACCGAAATTCATAATGAATACGGGGATTTCATATTTATAGATACCGCCGGACTTCGCCGCCAGAGTCGGGTGGATAACCCTATCGAAAAGTACAGCGTGCTGCGTGCCGAAATTGCGGTTGAACGCGCAGATGTATGTGTTATTATGGTAGATGCCACCGAGGGCTTTACCGAGCAGGACAGTAAGGTTGCCGGAATTGCACACGGAAACGGCAAGGCGTGTATTATCGCGGTAAATAAATGGGATGCCATCGAAAAAGACGGCAAAACCATGGATCAAATGCGCAAAGCCCTTATGCAGGATTTTTCCTTTATGTCCTATGCTCCGTTTGTTTTTATATCGGCAAAGACCGGACAGCGGGTTGATCGGCTGTTTGAGCTTATTAAATATGTTTCACAGCAGCACTCGATGCGCATTTCAACAGGTATGCTCAATGATGTGCTGGCGGCCGCCACCAGTCGGGTTCAACCCCCGACCGATAAAGGCAAACGGCTCAAGATTTTTTATATTACCCAGCCGTCCACCCGCCCCCCCACCTTTGTATGCTTTGTCAACCGTGCCGAGCTGTTTCATTTTTCGTATCAGCGCTATATAGAAAATCAAATTCGTGAAACCTTTGGACTTGAAGGAACTCCGATGCGTATGATAGTAAGGGAACGCGGCGAAGGCTCGAAATAGTAATTTATCCGAAGGGAAGAACGCCCCATGCTAAAACAAATGATTGAATTTTTAATCAATTGCTGGCCGTCACTGATTTTGACCGCCTTGGCCGCCTATCTTCTGGGCAGTTTAAATTCGGCAATTATAGTTACAAAACTGTTTTCGCACTCCGATATTCGTGACAGCGGTAGCGGTAATGCCGGGGCAACCAATGTGCTGCGCTCCCAGGGCAAGCTACCCGCCCTTTTCACCACGGTGGGGGATCTTGGCAAAAGCATGGCTGCGGTTTTTATCGGCGGGCTGTTGGTATCCGGGCTTAACAGCAGCTACACCGGCGGCAGCATGAAATTTGTGCTGGTGGGGAAATTCCTTGCCGGTCTTTTTTGCATAATCGGGCATTTATATCCGCTGTATTTCGGGTTTCGCGGCGGTAAAGGGGTTTTGACCACCCTTGGAATGATGTTGATTCTAGATTGGCGGGTAGCCCTTATCTGCTTGGCCGTTTTTACAGCCATGGTGCTTATCTTCAAGATGGTGTCTCTGGGCTCGATATGCGCCGGTATCACGCTGCCGATATTGACCGGCATATTCGGCCGACTGGTTGACGGCAACTCTGCCGCCACGGTCCTGTTTTGTATAGCCATGACCACCGCCATTGCGCTAATTCTGATTTTTAAGCATATTCCGAACATTAAGCGCATCATTAAGGGTACCGAAAGCAAGATAGGATCTAAAAAATGAAGGTTCTTGTCATGTGCTGAGTAATATTTTTTTGAAAGGGATGTATGCATGGAATTGAAAAGCTCAATTTCTGTTCTGGGCGCCGGAGGCTGGGGAACGGCTCTGGCAATAATGGCACGGAAATACGGCAATAATGTAACCCTTTGGTCCCCGTTTAAAGAGGAAATTAACGGCATACTGCGCTTCGGAGAGAACAGGAAGCTGCTTCCCGGAGTGCCTGTACCTCCCGAAATATGTCTTACAACCGACCCCCAAGAAGCGGCACAAGCCGAATTAATTATTTTTGCGGTTCCCTCCTTTGCAGTCGCCAGTACCGCAAAGCTGATTGCCGATATTATTAAGCCCGGCACCCTTGTTGCAAATGCCGGCAAGGGGCTTGAAACCGGAACCCATCGCCGTTTTACCGAGGTTCTGGCCGAGCTGCTGCCTACAGCCCGGGTGGTTGCCCTTTCCGGCCCCTCCCACGCCGAGGAGGTTTCGAGAGATATTCCCACAACCATTATCAGTGCTTCTAAGGATGTTGAGGCGGCCGAGCGTGTTCAGGAGCTGCTTATGAATCCGAATTTTCGTATTTATGTAAACACCGATGTTGTGGGGGTTGAACTGGGCGGTGCGCTGAAAAATGTGATTGCCCTGTCCGCCGGAATTTGCGACGGGCTGGGGATGGGAGATAATACAAAAGCGGCTTTGATGACACGCGGGCTTGCCGAAATTGCAAGACTGGGGGTCAAGATGGGGGCGCGCTCTGCAACCTTTGCCGGACTTTCGGGTATGGGGGATTTGATTGTTACCTGCGGAAGCCTGCATTCCCGCAACCGCCGTGCCGGAATGCTGATAGGGCAGGGGCATTCTCCCGAGGAGGCTGTCCGCCTTGTGGGGACGGTCGAGGGCTATCATGCCGCACTTGCCGGATGGGAGCTTGCCCATGCGGTTGGAATAGAGATGCCCATAATCGAGCAGTGCCGCGGGGTATGCTATAACGGTGAATCTGCAAGGGAGGCAATCAGTGCCTTGATGCAGCGCCCCCGCCGCCATGAATCCGAAAATCAGTGGGTTTTATAAAACATCCTCGCAAAGACAGGATGATTTTTATCAGGGATTAGTATTAGTATAATTAAAGAAAAAATCAACCACCCTTGCGTTTTTGCATGGGTGGTTGATTTTGCCCTGTGTTTCATTTTTTGTAGATTGTCAGTGTATGCTGGGTGTCGTTTACATTATAGTCATCATAGCTCCACATCGAAAATCCGGTTCCTTCAAGCTTTAAATCAACCTTTTGCATAAGCAGCTCACGGTTGTTTATAAACAGGTGGGCGCCTGCAAATGTGTTTTTGGTAAAGCGTAAATCGATAATCATTTCACCGGAGCGTACGGCCTTGGCGATGGTATCGGCAATTTCATCCCGATTTACGGTGTCGAGAAAGCGGCCCATCCGCCGATAATAATTTGCGTTAACCGCCGTGCAGGTGTCAACCCCGATATTGTCCGAATCTATGGTATGAGATTTCAATATTTCCTCGGTAGTGAGGTTGAAGTAGGAATGATGCAGCCTGTCGGCATTGTCATTCCAGGTGAGGTCAAGGTGATAATTGCGGCCGTCTATGGTCACCAAATTCCACATATGCGCAACCCCCTTGGTATCATAGCCGCCCACAAGGGTGCATTCGATATCCATACGATTTAAAAGGAGCTGCATGGCACGGGAATAACCCTCGCAAACCGCCAGCCCTTCCACCAACGCCCCATAGGCGGTGAATGCGGTGGGATATAATGCAATAGGATCTATGGTATCCGAGGAGCGGTTTTCATAGCTGCAAATTCGAGCCAGCTCGTCGTGAAGAAACAGCTCGGTTTCAAACTGGTCGGAAGGCGATTCGGAGATCATACTTGTTCTTATTTGAAATATTGCATCCTCCAACCTTCTGGTTGCGATGCTGCGTTCTCGGGCTGTCATGGTGAGAACAAGGTAGAATACATTATAATAATCAGTCCTGCCCGAGCGGTACCCCTCATAACTGTAAGTGTTCCCGATATAGAAAAGCTGGGGATTATCCGATACAAAGGCGGTATACAGCCGCTTGGCATCCTCCCTGCTTTTGAGCGGGCGGGTCAGCTCTATGCGAAGCCCGTTGTATTCCCGCTCGGTTCCAAGCTTGCTGTCGGTAATTGTTACCACATTATCCATATCGAAGTTCTCGATAACCGCTGCATATATTTCGCCGTATCCAGCTTTAAGCTGGGGGGATAATCGCAGGTAACACCAATTGTCTTTATATTCGGAGGAATAATCAATGCCAGAGCCCCCGCTGGATTCATCATCCGGATCCTCCAGTCCCGGAAAGAAAAGGGAGCAGCCGGACAATAGCAGTATAAGAGCCGCCAGAATAGCGGTGGTAAGTTTTTTCACGGCAGCGGTGCTCCCCTCCTGTTTTCTTGTCTGATACTGTTCTCAACTAAAAGGTGAGACAAAATTTGCGAGGATGTTTTTCGTCATGCAAGGCGGAGGAGGAGAGCGGGCTGACGCCCACCGACGACAACAACGCTGTATGGCGGAAAACAGACCGCAAAGATGTCTTGATTTTTACTTGAGAGCAGTATGAAATATTATTATCCAAAGACGGATTTAAGGCTTTGTTTTATGTTGTCGGCGGCATAATATCGAATTGCCGTGCCGCTGCCCTTATATTCGCCCGCAAAGGATATGTTTTTACACACGTTCCCCTCGTTCTTTTGGGCAAGAAAAGATAGCCCCTGCTTTGCCCCCTTGTAGTGGGGCACCAAAATATCGGTCTTGACAGCAAGGTTGATAATAAAGCTGAAATCATCATCCGCTTTACTTTCCC
>JAQWBK010000073.1:0-1808 GCA_028706415.1 Oscillospiraceae bacterium
ATACACTTACTAAGTCGGTTGAGTGATTATTCCTCTGCTTTTGTCAGGGGCGAGGCGGACTTATGTCCGCCTCTCATGTTATTATTTTCTGATTGTTTGGGGTGAGATGTTTGCTTTTTTTTCACAAGCAAAAAAAAATGCCGGGTATTCTCCCCGTTCATATCGGCATCATAATGGACGGTAACGGCCGTTGGGCGAAAAAGCGGGCGCTTCCGCGCTCGGCGGGGCATAGTTATGGTGCTAAAACCTTTCGCAATATCACAAAATATTGTGAAAAATGCGGCATTAAATATCTCACCGTTTACGCTTTTTCAACCGAAAATTGGAAACGACCAAAATCGGAAGTTGACGGTATTATGAAGCTGTTTAGAGAATATCTTCATGAATCTATATCCGATTTCAAAAAAGAGAATATAAAAACTCGCTTTATCGGGGATTTCACTTCGCTCTCGCCGGATATTATCGAATTAATGAGAGAGGCGGAGGAGCTGACCAAGGATAAAACCGGCCTTTGCCTCAATATTGCCATCAATTACGGCGGTAGAGAGGAAATCACCCATGCGGCGCGGCTGCTGGCTCTTGAGGTTGCGCAGGGGAGGCTGACACCCGATAATATAAGCCAGGAACAGCTTGCCTCTCATATGTATACCGCCGGCCAACCTGACCCAGATTTAATTCTTCGTCCCAGCGGTGAATTCCGCACATCGAATTTTCTTCTTTGGCAATCGGCTTATGCCGAATATGTTTTTATGGATATACTATGGCCGGATTTTAAACCGGCCGATCTTGATAAAGCATTGGCGGAATATGCACGACGCAATCGCCGGTTTGGAGGGGTATAATGAAATCAAGAATTATTACCGGTATTATCGGCCTTGCTCTTCTTTTGGTCCTTCTGGTCTTACCGCCGATTACACTTACCATTGCTGTCTCGCTGGTGTGCGCGGCGGCAATGTATGAGCTGCTGATAGCTACACATTTTGAGATGCACCGCAGTATTTTGGTGACTTCGATTATATTTTCAGCCAGCGTTCCGTTTTTTAAGCTATTGGATACTTATCTACCTGTCTTGATTATCCTTTTTATATATCTGTCGATAATGATATTTATACAGATTATCACCCATAAAACACAGCCCGTCCAGTGTATGAGCTTTGCGTTCTTTATGTCTCTGGTTTTCCCTGTTGCCTTTTCATGCATTACTTATCTTCGTACCTTCAGCAGCAGGGACGGGCTTTTCTATGTAATAATCGCCATTGTAATGCCTTGGATGTGTGATATGGGGGCTTATTTTGTGGGCACATTCTTTGGTCGTCATAAATTATGCCCCGGTATCAGCCCTAAAAAAACGGTCGAAGGGCTTATCGGTGGATTAATAGTATGCGTGCTCAGCAGTCTTGCTGCCGGCATGATTTATCAGAATTATTTCCTGAAGGGTACAGCCACCGTGGTTTTATGGCAGCTCGGAATTGCGGCACTAATAGGTGCAATTTTGTCTGTGCTGGGAGACCTGTTTGCATCATTAATAAAAAGGCAGAGCAGCGTCAAGGATTTCGGCAACATTATGCCGGGGCACGGCGGAGTATTGGACAGGTTTGACAGTATGCTTCTTTCGGTTCCGTTTTTTTATCTTCTGGTTCACTATCTGCCTCTTGTTGTATAAGAAGCATCTTATTCTTAGCCAGCCTCCCCAAGCCTTCCATATGACAAGGGAGCCGGCAGGATGTAAGCAGGGACCGAATGAGTGAAGCTGAAGGCAGAGCATCTCCGGAAAGGCAGGTTCAAATGTTGACTGATCATAATGACTT
>JAQWBK010000073.1:1908-7604 GCA_028706415.1 Oscillospiraceae bacterium
CCAGCCTCCCCAAGCCTTCCATATGACAAGGGAGCCGGCAGGATGTAAGCAGGGACCGAATGAGTGAAGCTGAAGGCAGAGCATCTCCGGAAAGGCAGGTTCAAATGTTGACTGATCATAATGACTTGGACTGCATAAAAAAGCGCATTACAATACTTGGGTCTACGGGTTCAATTGGCAGACAGGCACTGAATGTTGCACAAACGCTCGGCTGCTCGGTTATGGCCCTTGCCGCCCACTCAAATTCCGAATTAATGGAGCAGCAGATTAGGCAGTATAAACCATCCCTGGCGGTTATGTTTGATAAAAAGGCAGCAGATGATCTCAGGGTAAGGGTTGGGGATCTGTCCGTTAAAATTATGTCCGGTATGGACGGATTATGCGAAGCCGCCGCTGCCCAAACAGATTTGGTACTAAATTCTGTTGTAGGAATGGTAGGGCTGCGCCCGACAATTACCGCAATGGAGGCCGGACATCATGTTGCGCTTGCGAACAAAGAAAGTCTGGTTGCAGGCGGAGAGGTTGTAATGAAAACAGCAGCCCGCTGTGGGGTTGATATTCTGCCTGTTGACAGTGAGCATTCTGCAATTTTTCAGTGCATTCAGGGAGCTCCCCCCAATCGTGCGATAAAACGCTTGATACTTACAGCATCGGGAGGGCCATTTTTCGGTAAAACAGCAGAGGAACTCAGAACCACCACCCCCCGTGAAGCTCTGAACCACCCCAACTGGAGCATGGGAGCTAAAATCACCATAGATTCGGCCACCATGATGAATAAAGGGTTGGAACTTATAGAGGCTCATTGGTTATTTTATATTTCTCCGGAGAACATAGATATTGTAATACACCGAGAAAGTATTGTGCATTCCTTGGTCGAATACCAGGATAATTCTGTGATTGCACAGCTTGGTGTTCCTGATATGCGAATACCTATACAATATGCAATTACCTGGCCTCTTCGGGTAAAATCCGAGGTAAAACAACTGAACTTGATAGAACATTCCTTAAGCTTTTATCCACCGGATTATAAGACCTTCGTCTGTATGGATGCCTGCAAAACAGCTATAAAGCGGGGAGGGCTTTCCCCGGCCGCGGTAAACGCCGCTAACGAAGTTGCGGTAGCACTTTTTTTAGATGAGAAAATTGGATTTACCGACATTGGGCGGCTGGTAATCGAATCACTTGAATATGATATACCCGTGGCAAACGGATCATTAGAGCAAATTTCGCAAACCGATACGCTTGTTCGAGAGAAAACATTGTACTCCGCGAAAAAAACCAAGAGGTGAGTATTATAGACATTCTAGTTACAATAGGTAAGATACTGGCTGCTATTTTTGTTTTCGGCATAATAATCTTTGTTCATGAGCTGGGACACTTTATAGCTGCAAGATTAATGGGTGTTAGGGTAAATGAATTTTCACTTGGCATGGGACCCAAGCTGTTTAAGTTCGGTAAAAAGGAAACTGTGTATTCATTGCGCCTTTTCCCGATAGGTGGCTTTTGCGCCATGGAGGGAGAGGACGAGGATAGCCATCATCCTCGTGCATTCGGTAGCCAAAAGGTGTGGCGTCGTATTATAATAATTGTGTCCGGCGTGATAATGAATATTTTACTGGGATTTCTTTTACTTTTAATCATCTACTCCACATGTATAAAGCCCGACTCAAATGGAAATGTCAGTTTTTCGAGTACCGTCATTGGCGGTTTTGCTGAAAATGCACCGTCGTACAACACCGGTCTGCGTGTGAATGACAGGATATTGAGCATTAACGGTAAGGGGGTTGTTACCGACAAGGATATTGTCATCTTGATGCAAAGCGACGAGGATGGCATTATGGATATAGTCGTACGCCGCCAAGTCGATAACAAGTCCGAAAAAATTAAAATTAAGAATGTTCAATTTGAAATACAAAAAGAAGACGGAAGACAGATTTTAATTTACGATTTTTCTGTAAAGGGTATCAAGCGTACACCTTTAAACACAATTACTCAGGCTGTCAAAATGGAATATTCGGTTGCCACTTTAATATGGCGCAGTCTGGGGGATATAGTTTCCGGTAAATACGGGCTTAATGAACTGTCCGGTCCCGTGGGCACGGTTGGAGTCATAGGTGATGCAGTGGCCGGGGTTGTGGACAGCGAGGATATACGCGACGGGACATTCAACCTTTTAATGATGGTGGTATTTATCACGGTCAATGTGGGTATATTCAACCTGCTCCCCCTGCCTGCACTTGACGGCGGACGCCTTATATTTTTAATATATGAAGGGGTTTTCCGCCGACCGGTCAAGCCGAAATATGAAGGCATGATACATGCGATAGGATTGATATTATTACTCCTGCTGATGGTTTTTGTAACATTCAGCGATATTTCCCGACTGATAACCGGAAGTTGATTTTCAGTATAAAAGGAAGGCATTTAAATGATTTCAAGGCGAAAAACACGGGTAGTAAATGCCGGAGGGCTGAATATCGGAGGGGACAACCCTGTTTCTATTCAGACCATGCTTAACACACCTGCCCACGATATTGAGGCCGGTGTAGAACAGGCAAAGCGTTTGGAAGAGGCGGGGTGTGAGCTTCTCAGGGCGGCGGTACCCGATTTAAAATCGGTACAGCTGATTTCGGCATTAAAATATGCTGTATCCATTCCTATTGTTGCAGATATTCATTTTGACTATAAGCTTGCAATTGAGTCTGCGGCGGCAGGCATTGATAAAATTCGCATAAATCCCGGTAATATCGGCGACCAAAGTAGGGTAAAAAAGGTTGCAGATGAATGCCGCCGTCGCGGCATACCCATTCGTATTGGTGTAAATTCGGGTTCGCTTGAACGCGATATTCTTGCCAAGTATGGGCATCCCACCCCGGAGGCCATGCGAGACAGCGCCATGTATCATGTCTCTCTTCTTGAAAAGTTTGATTTCAACGATATTGTAATATCGATAAAATCATCCGATGTTCAAACCATGGTGCGTGCATACGAGCTTGTGGCGGATGTGTGTGATTATCCCCTTCATCTGGGAGTAACCGAGGCCGGAACTCAGAGAATGGGGATGCTTAAATCGGCTGCAGGCATAGGTGCGCTGCTGCTGCATGGAATTGGGGATACCATCAGGATATCATTGACCGCCGACCCACAGCGTGAGGTTGAGGCAGCCCACGACCTCTTGCGTGGTATTGGCTTGAGCGACAAAGGGGCAACACTTATTTCCTGTCCGACCTGTGGCAGAACGGGGGTTGACCTGATTAATATTGCCCAAGAGGTGGAAAAGAGGTTGCGCGATATAAAAAAGCCTATAACCGTGGCGGTTATGGGCTGTATTGTCAACGGTCCCGGAGAGGCGCGTGAAGCCGATGTCGGCATAGCCGGAGGGAAGGGTAAGGTGGCAATCTTCCGAAAGGGAGAGATTGTAAGGACTGTGGATGAAGCTTATGCCGTTGAAGAGCTAATGAAGGAAATTGAGGCGCTTTTGTAAAAAAGAGGGGGCGTGAAAAAGATTTCACGCTAAATGGAGAGTTAAATGAAAAATAAAAGCTTTATTGATGTATTTGGACAACATATAAAATCAGAATCATTACCGGTTGCATGTGAGTCTGCTACGGTAAACTATATTGAAATTAATCAAAGCAGCGGGGCTCTTTTTGCCAGGCTGGCTTTTCCTGTTTTTGTGGATATAAATGAGATACTGGCAATAGAATCGGTGGTTGCCAAGGCTCTGAATGTTTCTGTCACAATAGAACCGCAATATCCAAAGGAAACACTATGTGACGACTGCTTTAATACAATCATGTCATTGTTAAAGCGAAAGGTCGCGGCAGTAAACGGAACTTTTGAAGATGCTGAATGCCATTATCAAGACGGAGTAATGCAGCTAATCCTTGCACACGGGGGGCTTGATATAATCCATGCGACCAAAACCGACAAGGTGCTCGAACAGCTGATAAAAACCATCTTCGGATGTTCGGTTGAAATAGTATTTAAGGGCGTAACCCATGCCGATATCGACAGCAAAGAATATCGTCTGTTAATGGAGGATGCCGAACGGGAGGCCGCTTTACTTGTGCAGCAGACGTCCCTTAAGCTAAAGGAAGAGGCCCAAAGCAATCCAACCCAAGTCAAAGCTATAAAACCAAACAAGCCTGCCGATCCCTCAAAGCTACCCCTTGACGGGCTTCCTATTTATCTTGAAACGGCAAAGCAGCTTTTTGGCAGCTCAATTCGGGAGCGGCCGACAGCCCTGTCCGACCTGGACCCATACGGTGGTACATATACGGTATGGGGCAGGGTTTTCGATAATGAAATGCGCGCCTTTCGTGATGGTGCCAAGCTACGGTATACCTTCAAAATGACCGACCAAACCAATTCAATAACCTTGATACTCTGGGTGGATGCAAAGCGGGACAAATCAAGAATTGAGGCTCTTGACAATGTTAAAAATGGTACATGTCTTTTGGCCGCAGGCATATATGAATACGACAGATTTGTAAATGATAATGTTATGACTCCGAAATCTCTGGCGGTTGTCTCCCAGTATGTTAAGCAGGATACAGCCGTTAATAAACGAATTGAACTGCATATGCATACAAAAATGTCGTCATTGGATGCTATAAGTGATGCTGAATCCCTTGTTATGCGAGCGGCTGAATGGGGACACAAGGCCGTCGCAATAACAGACCACGGAGTAGCCCAGGCCTTTCCCGATGCGATGAATGCAGCCGTCAAAGCAAAGGGTATGGGCAAGGAGATAAAGGTCCTTTACGGTATAGAGGCTTATTACATAAATGATAGCTTAGATATAGTGCAGGGCGGCTCAACCGAATCACTGGACGGCGATTTTATTGTTTTTGATATTGAAACAACCGGATTAAATGCTCAAAACGATAGGATGACCGAAATTGGCGCCCTTCATGTGTGTAAAGGAGAAGTGCTTGACAGCTTTTCAACCTTTGTAAATCCAGGATGTCCGATTTCAAAAAAAATAACCGAAATAACGGGTATTACCGATGAAATGGTTAAGGATGCCCCCGGCGAAAAACAAGCGCTGGAGATGTTTTATTCGTTTTGCGGAGATAACAAGGTGTTGGTAGCACATAATGCACCCTTTGATACATCCTTTATAAAAGCTGCATCAAAGCGCTGCTCGATTAAATATTTTTTTACCTCCTTAGACACACTTCCAATCTGCAGAGCCCTGTATCCTGAACTTAAAAATCACAAGCTGAATACCGTAGCCGCGCATGTGGGTTTCACCGATTTTAACCATCACCGCGCCCTTGATGATGCCCGTGCCCTCAGCCATATTTTTGTAAAGTTAATTGACCGTCTGAAAAACCAGAGAAATATTACCATGGTTGATAGGATAAATACCGAGTTGACCGGGGCGGATGCCAAAAAAGCCCGTCCGTTTCATATGATTATTTTTGCCCAAAATAAAGTGGGGCTTAAAAACCTTTACAAGTTGATTTCATGGTCTCATCTACATAATTTTTATCGCAAACCACGAATTACCAAAACAAAGCTGCTTGAACATCGCGAAGGCTTGCTGATAGGCAGCGCCTGCGAGCAGGGCGAACTCTTTCAGGCGGTATTCAGCGGTAAAGCATGGGGTGATTTGTGCGATATAGCTCGATTTTATGATTTTCTTGAAATCCAACCAATATCAAACAACGCTTTTATGGTTAGAAACG
>JAQWBK010000074.1 GCA_028706415.1 Oscillospiraceae bacterium
ATGGGGTTGCCGTGTTTACGGCAACCCCAAAATTATTTTTATACTGTTCTCAAGTAATACTGTTCTCAAGTAAAAGGTGAGACAAAATTTGCGAGGATGTTTTTCGTCATGCAAGGCGGAGGAGGAGTGCGGGCTGACGCCCGCCGACGACAAGGCGCTGTATTGCGGAAAACAGACAGCAAAGATGTCTTAATTTTTACTTGAGAGCGGTATTAATCTATAAATTCCTCAATATTATATCTCGGTCTGCTCTTGACCTCGCTGTATATCTTGCCGATATAACCGCCCACAACCCCTATACAAAGGAGCTGAATGCCACCGAGAAGCCATATTGAAGCAACAATGGCCGTCCATCCCGGAACGGCAACACCGGCGAGGTATGAAATCAGAGCATATAAAATTCCTATAATGCTTAAAAACGATATCAGTATCCCAAGATTGGATATTATCCGGAGTGGTTTCACGCTGAATGATGTAATCCCATCAAGTGCAAAGCTAATCATCTTTTTAAAAGGGTATTTTGATTCGCCTGCCTGCCTCTCACTGCGGTTATAATACACAATACCGCTTTTATATCCGATAAGGGGAACTATTCCCCTCAAAAAAAGATTAACTTCCTTGTAATCCCGTAATGCATCCAGGGCACTTTTACCCATTAATCTGTAATCTGCATGATTATAAATTATGTCAACCCCAAGATGCTTCATTACCTTATAAAATCCTTGGGCGGTAACCCTCTTAAAAAATGTATCGGTTTCCCGCTTATTTCTTACCCCGTATACCACCTCGCAGCCCCGGTTATATTGGTCGATAAACTCATCAATAACCTCGATGTCATCCTGCAAATCGGCATCCAGCGAAATGGCACAGTCGGCATATTCTCGAGCGGTCATAAGCCCTGCAAGGAGAGCATTCTGGTGCCCTGCATTATGTGCCAGTTTGAGACCGCAGACACTCGCGCATTCAGAATGAAAACCCATAATGATATCCCATGTTCTATCCCTGCTGCCGTCATCTACATACAATATTCGGCTCTTTTCATCGGCGCGTCCCGAATCAACAAGCTGACCGAGCTTGATTAATAGTCTCCTATTTGTTTCGGACAACGCTTCCTCCTCATTAAAACAGGGAACAACAAAGTACACGATATGCATTGACCTCTCCCCCCCTTATTCCAACCCTATTCCACAAGCCGTGCTTTAAGTATATCCACCTCGTACTGTGTAAGCCCGCAGAGCTTTAAATATTCGTTCGCACCGCCGTATTTTGTTTCAAGGTAATCAAGCGTTATTTCCATATCCTCGGCAGGAGAACCAAACACATATTCAGGCACAACCACACCCATATTTTCAAGCTGCTTGTGCTGTCTTTCAAATAAATCCGACATATTATGCTCGCTTACAGAATAATCGGCTACTATCAACTCATTTGGAACCCCGGCAAGATTCAGAAGCAACATGGCTACAACCCCGGTTCTGTCCTTTCCTGCCGTACAATGAAAAAGTGAAGCCCTGTCATTATCTATAAACAGCCTAAAAATCCTTGAATATTGCTCCCTGCAGTCGTCTAAAAGACGGCAGTACAGCCCTGCCATCGAATTCTGAATTTCTTCACCCGCAAATAGACTTTGTAAACCGTCAAACATAACGATATTCTCATATCGGATATTATTATCGGCCATATAAAAGCGAGACGGAAACTGCTCAACCTCATCGGGTGAACGCATATCTATGACAAGATAGATACCGGCCTCGAGCAGTATTCTTAAATCTTGGTCGGTAAGAGCGTGGGTGCCATCCCCGCGCAGAAACACTCCGTTTTTGGTTGTTCTTCCATCCGAAGTAGTGTATCCGCCAAGCTCTCTAACATTATGTGCACCGTCAAGCTTTATCGGTTTATTAACCTTTTCTATCATAATAAGCTACATTCCTTTCAACCCATAATCATCCTTTTGCAGAGAGTTAAATTCTTTTCAGGCTATACTTCATACTGCTCTCAAGTATCATTCCCATGCTTTCCAAATCTCAGGTCTGTATCCCACGGTAGCTAAACGCCCGTTTCTTACAATCGGAGTTTTGAATAAGGAGGGGTTTTCCAGCAGCTTTTCCTCTTTTGCACTCTCATGTGCCAAATATTTAAGCAATGCGGCTTCCTTAATATTATAATCTATCAATTCATCAATATCTCCGACAGCCGCTTTAACGCTGGTAAATTCGCCCTTGCTCATGCCATAGCGTTTTAAATCAATGCTTTGAAAACGGATGCCACGCTCCTTAAAATAACGCTCAGCCTTTTTGGTGTCAAAGCATTTAGACCTGCCAAAAATCTGAATATTCACGCGGCTCCCCCTCTCTTTTAATCAATCGGTTTTGCGGATGCAACCAAATCAAATTCATCCTGAATTTCCTTGGAAGGTTCTTTGTTTAAAAGGCTTACTATCACAATCATTAAAGCCGCTACAATGAAAGCCGGAAGCAATTCATAAATATTAAAAATCCCGCCTATCGGTTTTATAAGGAACTTCCAGATAAATATTACAACACCACCGGACAGCATTCCGGCCAACGCGCCGTAAAGCGTCGTGCGTTTCCAAAAAAGAGAGAACAGTACAACCGGCCCGAAGGCAGCACCGAATCCTGCCCATGCGAATGAAACAATACTAAATATTGAGCTGTTTTCATCAAGAGCAATTATAACCGATATTATTGCTATAATTATAATGGTAATACGCGAAATCCACATAATTAGCTTATCACTTGCATTTTTATGTAAAATTCCTTTAAAAAAGTTCTGAGATATGCCGGAAGAGGCGACAAGAAGCTGCGAATCGGAGGTGGACATCGTAGCCGCCAGAACACCCGCAAGAATAACACCCGCAAACAACAGCAGAATAAATCCTTGTCCGCCGAGTTTCTTTGCAAGTTCAATAAAAATGGTTTCGGGGTCTCCCAGACCTTTAATGGCGGCCGATCCGATTATACCTATAAAAACAGCGGCAATCAGAGAAATAACAACCCAGACCATTGCAATACGGCGTGAATGTTTAAGCTCGTTTTCCTTTCGGATAGCCATAAAGCGAAGCAATACATGAGGCATCCCGAAATAACCAAGTCCCCATGCGCAGGTTGATATTATCGTGATGAAGCCATATGGCGACGCCGTGCCTGTTTTTGAATTAAAGGTTTCGAACATGCTGAGAAAACCGGGCATTTTTTCGGCATTTGCAATTACGCCGTCAATTCCGCCGGCACTGCTTATACCAAACACCATAATGATAACAAGAGCAAATGACATCAGAATGCCCTGAATTAAATCGGAGATGCTTTCCGCAAGGAACCCGCCGATAGCTGTGTAAAGCACCACAACCAATGCGCTGACGATCATTGCAATCTTATAATCTATTCCAAGAAGGTTATGAAACAGCTTGCCGCATGCCGCAAAGCCCGATGCGGTATAAGGAACAAAGAATACAAGTATGACCAGTGCTGAAACGCTCATTAATATTTTTGATTTATCATGAAAACGATTTGAAAAAAAGTCGGGCAAGGTAATTGAATTTTTTGCAACCATTGTATAACGGCGAAGTCTTTTTGCAACAATCAGCCAGTTAAAATATGTACCTACAGCCAAACCTATCGCCGTCCAGCCCGCATCCGCTAAACCTGATACATAGGCAACGCCCGGCAGTCCCATTAAAAGCCAGCTGCTCATATCGGATGCCTCGGCACTCATTGCAGCCACCAGCGGGCTTAATTTGCGGCCGCCGAGATAAAAATCGCTGGTTGTTTTGCTGCGCTTTGAATAGAAAATCCCGATAACCAGCACCGCAGCCATGTAAACCCCTATAGATGCCATCATAATCAATTGTTCCCTAGTCATAAAATGTTTCCATTCCTTTCTGCCGCAGGTTGAAAGAAGAATTTCTTTCAACCTATCCTCTTCAAATATTAAGATTACCTTAATATTTTTTAACCTTTTCCCAATATTCCTTGAAAGCCTGCTCATTCTTATTGTTGTCGGGCTTATAATATACCCTGTCACGAAGCACATCAGGCAGATACTGCTGAGGCGTCCAGTGGTTGGGAAAATTATGCGGATATAAGTAATATTGCCCCTTTTTTGCGGCATCCTCTCCGTCATAATGCTTGTTTTGAAGCTGACGGGGAACCGGACCGGAAAGACCCGCCTCCAGGTCAGCCATTGCCGCATGAATGGCATTCGCCCCTGAATTGGACTTGGGCGCATTACACACAAGGATAACCGCGTCTGCAAGAGCAAGCTGTGCCTCGGGCAGGCCTACCTGCATTGCCGCATCCACCGCCGCCTTAACAATGGGAATTATCATGGGATAGGCAAGCCCCACATCCTCACACGCACAAACCATCAGGCGGCGGCAGGCTGACGGTAAATCCCCGGCAGCCAAAAGCCGCGCAAGATAATGAATGGCAGCATCCGGGTCGGAGCCCCGTAAAGATTTCTGATACGCCGATATTATATCGTAATGCTCGTCCCCATCACGGTCATACCGCATAGAGCTCCTTTGTGAGAGCTGAGAAGCGGTTTCAATGGTGATATGCTGAACACCTTCGGAATTCGGAATGGTGGCTAATACGCACAGCTCGGCCGCATTTATCGCCTTACGGACATCCCCCCCGCAAGTCTTTGATATGTGCTCAACCGCCTCGGAATCAACTCTTAAGCTGAGGGATTGATCCTTTTCCAAAAAGTTAAAGGCGCGTATTACCGCCGGCTTGATATCCTCCGATTCAACCGGCTTGAACTCAAAAACGGTTGAACGGCTTAATATGGCATTGTAAACATAGAAATAGGGGTTTTCGGTGGTGGAGGCTATGAGTGTGATGCGCCCGTTTTCAATGTGTTCAAGCAGGCTCTGCTGCTGTTTTTTATTGAAATACTGTATCTCATCAAGGTAGAGTAAAACCCCGTTTACAGCCGCCAAGGTATCAAGCTCTTCAACAACCGATTTAATATCGGCGGTGGATGCCGTGGTGCCGTTTAGCTTGTGCAGACGAAGGTCGGTCTGCTTTGCAATTATGCGCGCCAGGGTGGTTTTACCAATACCGGACGGCCCGTAAAATATAAGATTGGGGATATTACCCGATTCAATAATATTTCGCAATGCCTTTCCGGGAGCAAGTAAATGCTGCTGCCCCACCATATCCTCCAGCGCTTCGGGACGTATTCTGTCAGCCAGTGGAGCCGCCATGGAACCCCCCCTTTTTTTTAGACGGAACTTAACATACTGATTTTTAATATAAAGGATACCTGCCGCAAAGCTCTGTTACACCCGCTCTGATTTCATCCGCTTTGGCTTCAAATTCGCGCACTGCATCGTTTATATAGCCTGCAATGGTATCCATATCCGCTTGGTTAAGTCCGCGGCTTGTCACCGCCGGTGTCCCAATACGAATACCGCTTGTGACGAACGGGGATAATGGCTCACCCGGTATTGTGTTTTTGTTTACCGTTATATAAACTTCGTCAAGACGGTGCTCCAGTTCCTTTCCGGTTATACCGGTCTCACGCAGGTCAATGAGCATCAGGTGATTGTCGGTACCTCCGGATACAATCTTCTGACCCCGTGATGTCAGACCATTTGCAAGAGCAGCGGCATTTTTGCGAATCTGGCTTTGATATTCCTTAAACTCCTCTGTTAGTGCTTCACCGAAGCACACCGCTTTAGCAGCGATAACATGCATAAGAGGGCCACCCTGTGAGCCGGGGAAAACAGCCTTGTCTATTGCCTTGGCATATTCCTCGCGGCATAAAATCAAGCCACCCCGAGGGCCGCGTAGAGTTTTGTGGGTTGTGGAGGTAACCACATCGCAAAACGGAATTGGGCTTATATGCTCACCTGTAGCTACAAGACCCGCGATATGGGCCATATCAACCATCAGCATGGCACCGCAAAGGTCGGCAATTTCCCGCAAAATATCAAACCTGATTTCTCGGGCATAAGCGCTGGCGCCTGCCACAATCAGCTTGGGTTTACTTTGAATAGCCGTTTCCTTTAACTTATCATAATCAATCCGGCCTGTATCCTCGTCCACTCCGTATGAGACGAAATTATATAGTAATCCCGAAAAATTAACCGGCGAACCATGTGTCAGGTGACCGCCGTGCGCAAGATTCATTCCAAGCACGGTATCCCCAGGCTTTATCAGTGCTGCATAGGCAGCCTGATTTGCCTGAGCTCCGGAGTGAGGCTGCACATTGGCATGTTCTGCTCCAAACAGCTTACATGCACGCTGACGGGCGATTTCTTCAACAACATCAACCTCTTGACAGCCGCCGTAATAGCGTTTTCCGGGATACCCTTCAGCATATTTATTTGTCAGAACACTGCCCATTGCAGCCATAACCGCAGGAGAAACTATATTCTCCGACGCAATAAGCTCCAAATTACGGCGTTGACGAAAAAGTTCCTTTTCCATGGCTTGTCCGATTTCCGGATCTGCATCCTTAACAAATCCGATTGTATCCATAATTTTTGAATACATATATCCGCTCTCCTTTTAATATCATATGTCTAATACTGTTCTCAAGTAAAAATCAAGACATCTTTGCGGTCTGTTTTCCGCCATACAGCGTTGTTGTCGTCGGCGGGCGTCAGCCCGCTCTCCTCCTCCGCCTTGCATGACGAAAAACATCCTCGTAAATTTTGTCTCACCTTTTACTTGAGAATAGTATAATAAAAACATTGAGTCTAATATATCATTTTTTCTGATAAAAGCCAATGGTGTTTTACATTATTATAATAAAAACAAGCGCACAATAAGCCTTTGTACCTCGATTGCAAGGCTTATTGTGCGTTTATTGAGTCAACAAAAACCTCACTAAACATTTTCAGCTTCTATTAATTCGGAGTTTTCCTCTTAAAACAGATTTTACGCCGTTTATTAATACATTGTAATAACTTGTCGGTTGCGTTCTTGCATAAAGGTCCCATAATGAATATATAATTATTGATAAGATAAAAACAAATAGTGTCGCGAGGTATTTTTTATAGCAATATAATGATGAAATCAGCATACTGCACTCAAGTAAAAGTCAAGCCTGAGAGCAAGCAAGAGAAAGGTCGGACGATTGTCAAATGGTGGCTCCGGCGCAATAAACGCGCCCCCCCTTTATGAGGGTTCCACGGCTTCTCTTACCGGAATCCACATTTCCAGTTTTTTCTCAAAAAGCATAGCGCGAGCCGGACTGGTGGATGGCAGTATGGTTTTTCGGAGATTTTTGAACACATCCGGTTTTACAAGTCTTTTATAATATTCCGATGCGTTTTTTGAATTAAAGAAGACCACTTCCAAATTTGGGCATATATCTGCCAATACGCCAAAATCGTTTGGCTGTGGTCTTCGGATTGAGACGTCTGCACTCCCCTGTCTTTCACAACCTTTCAGTACATCCCACAGGGCTATCCGCTTTTCCTTTAAATATTTCACCCGAAGCTCATATT
>JAQWBK010000075.1 GCA_028706415.1 Oscillospiraceae bacterium
GGATATAGACGACCTGGCAAATGCTCTCGGTCTTGAAAGGAGCAGCCGCGAGGTGGCCGAGCTGGAGATAAAGTCTTCCTCCGCCGGCTTCTGGGATGATATGGATTCGGCTCAATCGACTTTGCAGCGCATTTCTGTGTTAAAGTCTGTTATTTCCGACTATGAGAAACTTGTAACAGCCTACAACGATTCAATTACCCTTATTGAGTTGGCGGATGAGGAAGAAGACGAATCCCTGCTGGACGAGTGCACCTCGGCTGTTGACGGCGTTCAGGAGACCATCGAGCGCCTTAGACTATCCACATTGCTAAAGGGCGAATATGACGGGAAAAACGCCATTCTGACCTTTCACGCAGGGGCAGGGGGGACCGAGGCACAAGACTGGGCAGAGATGCTTTACCGCATGTATACCCGCTGGGCGGAGCGTCATGGTTTCGAGTATAAAATTCTGGACTATCTTGATGGAGAAGAAGCCGGACTTAAGAGTGCTTCAATCCAAATACTGGGTACAAATGCTTATGGATATCTGAAATCGGAGGCAGGGGTGCATCGCCTTGTAAGAATATCGCCGTTTGATGCATCGGGGCGAAGGCACACATCTTTTGCGGCGCTGGAGGTTGTTCCCGAAATAGATGATTCGGTTGAGATTGAAATACGGCCGGAGGATTTGAAGGTGGATACCTATCGTTCGGGAGGAGCCGGCGGCCAGCACGTCAACAAGACCGAATCGGCCATTCGTATTACACACATTCCCTCCGGTATCGTTGTCGCCTGCCAAAATGAACGCAGTCAGTTTCAAAACAGAGATTTTGCCATGCGGATGCTACGCTCAAAGCTGGTGGAGATAAAGGAGCGGGAGCATTATGATAAAATTGAGGATATTAAAGGCGGTCAGGCGCAAATAGCGTGGGGAAATCAAATTCGTTCATATGTATTTATGCCCTATACGCTTGCAAAGGATCATCGAACCGGCTTTGAAAACGGGAATATATCGGCAGTTATGGACGGAGATATTGACGGATTTATCAATGCTTATCTTATACTGTTCTCAAGTAAAAGGTGAGACAAAATTTGCGAGGATGTTTTTCGTCATGCAAGGCGGAGGAGGAGAGCGGGCTGACGCCCGCCGACGACAAGAACGCTGTATGGCGGAAAACAGTCCGCAAAGATGTCTTGATTTTTATTTGAGATCAGTATTAAAGCCTCGGTTAACAGTAATTAGGTGAAATAGATTTAAAACGGCAAAAGGAAGTGGTAAGGTAATGACCAGATGCAGATTATCTGTTCTGTTGTGCGTGGTGTTGACTGCAATGCTGTTTTCCGGCTGCAGTATCGACATGGATGTTGAAGCCTTACTGCGTCCCCCCAATCCTACAGGGGAGCAAAAAAAGATACAGCAGGCACTTGAAAAATATATAAACAGTGAGAAGAAGGTCAACACTCCGGATGCTGCCGGTGGATATGTATTGAAATATCCAAAATCGGGGGATTATCGTTCTGCTTTTGTGCTTAAAGATTTGGATGGTGACGGCGAACAAGAAGCCATAGTATTTTATGGACGAAGCGGTGAAAGAAGCAACATCCATCTTAATCTGCTCAAAAAAATAGAGGAAGGCTGGCAGTCAATCTACGATGTGGAGGGGCCAAGTCCGGATATCGACCGCATTCAGTTTGGCGACATGAACAAAGACGGCATATTAGAGATTTTGACAGGATGGAATATTGTAAATGTTAGGGATCGACAGCTTATAATGTATTCGGTAAAAAAACATGGTTTGGAAGAAATGTATAGGGAGCTGTATTCGGAGTTCGTTGTGGGTAAGCTCACCGATTCGGGAAAGGATAATCTCTTAATCCTGCACTCCAATTTAGCCGAGAATATCACAACCGCCATGCTGCTTACTGCCGAAATTGATAAGGTTACCGGAAAGCAGGTTTTGATTGAGCTTGATTCAACCAGACTGGATGGACAAATCGAGCAGTTTTCTTCCCCAAAAATTGCAGCAGTCGACAATAACATATCAGGTGTATATGTTGACGGCAGCCGAAGCGGGGGAATGGTTACCGAGCTTATATACTGGGACGGTACACAGCTAAGGACCCCCTTTTACAACAGTGTTAAGGATATAACAGAGACTACATACAGAAGCGTACCCTTGCCGTCCATGAATCTGGACGGAGACGAGTATATTGAATGGCCTTTGGTGGAGCCTGTCAAGGGCTTTTCTAACCCTGCGACCAACAAGGTTTGGCTTACTAAATGGCAATACTGGGATGGCCATAAGCAAGAGGTTGTTCATGATTTTTCTTCTGTTGTTAATTTGACAGACAGATACCACATAATTACAGAAAAATCATGGGACGGATTGTTTACATTTTTATATGAAAAGAATACCCATACCCTTTCTCTTTACAATTTAAAAAACGGTATACCGGAAAAGAGAATTTTAATAATTCAAGCTGTATATAAATCCGGGCCGTCAACCACCACCACTGTTTCTACCAACCAATCATCCGATTTAGGCCAAGAAGAAAGCATTATGCGGGAGCTTAAGGTTTTACCGGATGTAAAGTATATGGTTTGGTTTTCGGATGATAAGCCGTTTAATTTTAATATGGACAGGGTTGTTCATATGTTTGCCGTTCTTCAATAATATAGTTATACTAATATCCGATAAAGGTACGGAAAGGCGTGTTTATCTACATGAAAAAGGTTTTGGTATGCGAGGATGAGAGTTCAATTCGCGAATTTGTGGTTATAAACCTAAAAAGGGCAGGTTACGAGATTATTGAGGCAGGTACGGGGGAGGATGCCCTTCGACTGTATGACGAGCAAAAAGGAGAAGTCGAGGTGGCACTGCTGGACATCATGCTGCCCGGAATCGACGGATTTACTGTCTGCCGCGAGCTGCGGGAGCGGGATGAAACCATAGGCATCATAATCCTCACTGCCCGCACACAGGAAATGGAGAAGGTGGGGGGACTTATGATGGGCGCCGACGATTATGTTACAAAACCGTTCAGCCCCTCCGAACTGGTGGCGCGCGTGGATGCACTTTATCGACGGGTTATAGCTGCCCGCGCTCGTTCAGAAGTGAATTTCCTTGAAAAAATAACCAGGGGCGATTTTGAGCTTAATCTGCGTAATCGCAGCCTTCAAAAGCAGGGAAATCCGGTGGAACTCACACAGGTGGAGTTTCAGATTATGGAGTATTTCCTGTCAAATCCGGGCAAGCCCCTCAGCCGTACCGATATTCTCAACAGGGTCTGGGGAGAGGAGTATTACGGTGAGGAAAAGATTGTGGATGTTAATATCCGTCGTCTCAGGATGAAGATAGAGGATGACCCATCCGAGCCCCGTTATATCATTACGGTCTGGGGTCTGGGTTATAAATGGATGGGATGAGGGCTTAAACGCAGAAACCGGTTAAGGGTTTGTGAGGCAAGATTTATCACGATGACCTTGTTTATAAAAAGAATGAGCATCTTCAGCTTGGCTATTTATCTACTTTTCTAATTGAGAACAGTATTAGTCATTATTTTATAAGGAGGATAAGGGATGGCGCGAAAAGCGAGCATTATGAGGCGCTGGATGCTCAACAGCATCGGTATAATATTTGCGCTGTTGGTGGTTTTTGGCACGGCGTTTGTGATATCATTCCGCTCATATTACTATAAAAGCGCGGAATACTCTCTATCCTCCAGAATTGATTCGGTGGGTCCGGTATTGGATCAGCTAATTTCTTCAAGCACCACCAACCTGAACCTTGACTCTCTGGCAATAGAACTGGTTCAAAGCTTTGAGGACAAAGAGAAGCTGGAGATGCAGGTCTTGCGCAGTAACGGAGAGGTTATCGTATCATCCATGGGGTTTGCTCCCGATAAATCGGTCAAGCCCGATTATACAAAGGCAGTACAGGCTGATAATTTTCGCGGTTTATGGACCGGCAAAAATACTGCCGGTGAACGAATTATGTCCATGACACTGGCCCTTCGCAACAGCGACGGTACTGCATTTTGCGGCATTCGTTATGTTACATCACTTTCACAAATTGACAGGCAGATATGGGTGTTTTTAGGGCTGATTACCCTTATTGGTACGGCTATTCTATTCTTTGTTATGATCTCTAGCTCGTATTTTATCAGTTCGATAGTGCGCCCTGTATCCGAAATAAACCGCGCTGCCCGACAGATTGCTTTGGGAGATTATGATTCCCGTATAGAGAAAAAAACGGATGATGAAATCGGTCAGCTTTGTGATACAATAAATTATATGGCAGGCGAGATTTCTGTAGCGGAAAAGATGAAAAATGATTTCATTTCATCGGTTTCACACGAGCTTCGAACCCCCCTTACTGCCATTAAGGGTTGGGCGGAAACCATGAGAGAGTCGGGCTCTGCCGATGTTGAGATGACCCAAAAAGGTATTGAGGTCATAACAGGTGAGGTTGATCGCCTTTCGTCTATTGTTGAAGAACTGCTGGATTTTTCCCGTATGCAGGGTGGCCATATGGTTATGAGGTTCGAGCGGGTTGATATTTCGGCAGAGCTTGGAGAGGCTGTGGTTTTATTTAGCGGCAGGGCAATGCGTGAAGGGCTGGATCTTATATATATCGAACCCGAAGGGCTGCCTGCGGTACTGGGTGACCCTGACAGGCTAAAACAGGTTTTCATAAATATAGTGGATAATGCCATTAAATACTCCAATCGGGAGGGGCGTATACGCATTGAAACCGCAGATATGGGGGGACATATTCAGATTGTTATAAGCGATACGGGAGCCGGAATATCCAAGGAAGATCTCCCGAATATTAAAAAAAAGTTTTATAAAGCTAATAAAACTCAGCCGGGTTCGGGTATAGGGCTGGCACTGGCTGATGAGATAATTCGAAGACATAAAGGACGGCTCGAAATTGACAGTGAAGAAGCGGTGGGAACAACCATTACCATAACACTCCCCGTTGCCCCGCCTGAAAGCCGAGCCCCTTCCGGGTTATAGCAGTATATATATACGAAAGAAAGGAATTAGTGACTTTGAGCAAAAATAAAGTTGAAGTGAAAAAGAAAACCTCGATAGGCGGGCAGGCCTTAATTGAGGGGGTTATGATGCGCGGGCCTGAAAAATCGGCCATGGCGGTTAGAAATCCCGAGGGCGAAATTGTACTTGAAAGCTGGGTAACATATACCAAAAAGCGTCCGAGGATTCTAAAATTACCTTTTATCCGAGGGGTAATTAATTTTGTCGAGTCTATGGCTGTAGGTTACAAGTGTCTTATGCGTTCGGCAGAGCTGGCAGGCTTGGAGGATGATGAGCCCAAGCCCGGCAAAAAAAATGCGGTGGCTGTTGAGGTAATTGCCGGAGCAAGCGGCGGGGATGCTTCATCCCCCCAAGCACAAACGCCTGCCCAAGCAGACACACCACCCGAGCTGATACAAATCCAAGAGGAAGAGGCTCAAAGGGAGCAAAAGCAAGACTCCGGAGGGTTTTCAAAGCTTGGGATGACACTTATATTCGTAATCAGTATGCTTTTTGGTATAGCTCTTGCCATCGGGCTGTTTATTATGTTGCCGGTATTTTTGTTCGAGCGTTTGAGCATTATCTTTCCGGCTTTTGATAATCGTATTTTGCGGGCCGTATTCGAAGGACTTATTCGCATTATTCTTTTTGTGGCTTATATTGCGTCGGTCTCACTTATGAAGGATATAAAACGCGTTTTCATGTATCACGGTGCAGAGCATAAAACTATCTTCTGCTTTGAAAAAGGGGAGGAGCTTACGGTCGAAAATGTGCGGCGTCAGATACGCTTTCATCCGCGCTGCGGAACCTCGTTTATGATACTCATGCTGCTTGTTGGTATCGTAGTATCCATGTTTATTCCTTTCACCAATATCATACTGCGTACCGGTACAAAGCTGCTGACAATACCGATAATCGTAAGCATAGGATATGAGCTTATTAAACTTGCAGGAAGAACAGACCACTGGATTATGCGGGCCATTTCGGCGCCGGGTATATGGCTGCAGCGTGTTACGACAAAAGAGCCCACCGATGACATGATCGAGGTTGCAATAAAGTCTTTTACCGCCGTCATACCGGACGAGCCCGAAGCTGACAGGCTGTGATCATACCGTGACATACTCTGAGCTGTATTGGAGCATAACCGCCAAACTGGAGGCTGCCGGATTTGAAAGTGCCGGCTTTGATGCTTCATGCCTGTTTGAAAGGTTTGCGGGAATTCCTCGCGGTCACCTTGCCTTAAAAAAGAAAGATACCGTTTCGCCGGAAACGATTAAAACTATCGAGGAATCGGCGGAACGGCGCGCCAACGGATATCCACTTCAGTATATAATCGGTGAATGGGATTTTCTTTCCCTCACCCTTTATGTTGGTGAGGGGGTGCTTATACCCCGTTGCGATACCGAGCTTTTATGTGAGGTTGCCGCTGAAAGGCTTAAAGCCATAAATCATCCGCGGGTGCTTGACTTGTGTGCGGGCAGCGGATGTGTGGGGCTGGGGATTGCCAGCCTTTGTGCGGGGGCTAAAGTAACGGCGGTTGAATTATCCGAGAGGGCGCTTGGCTATCTAAAACGCAACTGTGCCAAGTATCCCGAATTCGATGTAACCCCGGTTAAGGCAGATGTACTAAAGGATTCGGCTGCTTTTGAAGGCGGTTATGACGCGATTTTGTCAAATCCCCCCTACATCCCGACAGACCATCTCGAGCATTTAATGCGGGAGGTCAAGCACGAACCTAATATGGCTCTGGATGGTGGGGACGGGTTAGCTTTTTACCGTGCGATTGTGCAAGGTTGGTTGCCTTTGCTAAAAAAAGGCGGTATATGTGGGGTTGAGATAGGGATAGGACAGTCGGAGGAGGTTGTCGAATTGTTTAAATCGGCAGGCCTTGTTGGTGTGGAGATATTTAGAGATATCGGAGATATTGAGCGTGTGATTATTGGGGTGAAAGATAAAAAAGGGAACGACCGTTAGGTCATTCCCTGAAATTTCCATAATATGTTGAAATTATTATTATTTCTGATATAATAAGATATAATGTCGCTCAATTATTATAATCGAGAGTAGTATTAATATTTTCAGAAGGGAAGAAAAGGATGTTTAGTGCAAATGAAAAAAAGATCTATCTGCCTCCAAATGCTGATATAGTCTTATTTGTTTACAGCGATATTGCTTCGTTTTCCGATCTGGATAAGGACGGCGACGGATGGGTTGACGATTGGTTCCATCCATAATACTAATATCCAGTTATGACAGCCTGCTTTTAAAATCCTCATAACCGAACGATTTAATAAGTCGCACTTTACCGTCAGGCTCTGCAACCGCAATTGACGGCAGCTTCATGCCGTTAAAAGTGTTGCTTTTCACCATGGTGTA
>JAQWBK010000076.1 GCA_028706415.1 Oscillospiraceae bacterium
AGGAGATGAACAGCTGCCCGCTTTTTATGTCTGCCAGGATAAAAGCTGCCTCCCCCCGGTTCACAGCGTGGATGAATTAATAAAGCTGTTAAAAGAATAATTTTGTTGCCTTCTCTGCATTTCCGTTCCCAAATGAACAATTGTTTATTTTTTGTTCCATTTATTGGGGATTAATGCTATAATAAACCCACCACCGGTCGGCCTACTCCGGCTGACATAATTTCAACACCACTTTTTATGCATCAGGAGGGTTTATGTTTAATAAGTCTAAAACCGTTTGTTTCAGCGGGCACAGAACAAAACGGCTCCCTCAAACCCTGCAGGGCATGAAGGAGCTCGAAACTCAAATTTATAGGCAAATAAACAAGGCGATTTCCTTGGGATATAACTCGTTCATTTTCGGAGGTTGCCTCGGTTTTGACCTTATGTCCGCCCGGGTGGTCTTGGATATTCAAAATTCCAGTACCTCCGACACTCCGAAACAAATTACGCTAATCGCTGCCATTCCCTTTGAAGGACAGGCCGAAAGATGGAACTCCAAGGACAGAGAATTATATAAAAACATCCTTTCACGGTGTGATGATGTAATATGCATCTGTAAGGATTTTAGCCTTTACAGCTATAGCAAGCGCAACCGGTTCATGGTGGATAACAGCTCCCGCCTGATCTGCTATTATGACGGGGATGGCGGGGGAACGGCCTCCACGGTAAAGTATGCAGATATGAAAGGGCTGGAAATAATCAATCTGTATTCATAATGCGTCCGCTTTTTGGTATAAAAACGCCCGCTCTTTCTTTCCTATGCGTATAATTACACCAATTGTATACAGTATGTTGCATATATAGCCGGCCATTCTTGGTGAAACCTTGATGCATTGGGCAAACTCTTTGCATGTGAAGGGTTGGGGTAGATTATCGGGTAGCAGTGCCGAGAAATCCTCCGGCATTTGCAGCTCTGTAATGTCGCCCAAGGCATAGGGGATTCGCTCCATGCGGTGGGAACCCTTCTTGCCCTCCTGCCCCCATCCATCCTTTAAACGGTATTCCTCCATATCAAGCATGACCAGCATTATCTTAAGCCTTTCATCACAAAGGAATCTTTTAATTCTATAAAGCTCGGCAAACGAGTCCCACACCCGCCCTGTTTTGGGCGAGCGGCGGGGCTTTGTTGTTTCTCCGGTATCGGGATCTATCCATATCAGCCGCTTTTCCCGCGCAATGGGATAAACCACGGTTACAGGGTATTGGGGCAGCAGCCGTTCCAGCTTGGGCACCAAACTATTAAAAGAACGGGTCTGTATCTCATAAACACGGCTGCCATCAAAAACATCCGCAACCAGCTTTCCAATCCCCAAGGCGACCTCATGTCGCTCTTCATCCGGCTCCAGCCAATATTTCAAAATTACATGGAGGCTTCTTTCCCCCAGTGTCCCTATTCCCTGCCGTTCATGCAGGCGGGTGAGCCCTCGATTTCGTGCCGTCTGAAAATCATCCGAATGGCCCCCCCTATTCGGCATTGTATTTTACCATCCCTTCAAAGCAGGCACCCCTCTGGGTTTCGCCGAATACCAACACCTCATCTTGAGAAACCCCGGTTTTCAGCCCGATTCTCTCCCCTTCTAAGGCCTCGTGCAGATATGAAATGGTAAAGCCGGCAATCCGTCGGCCCCTCATGCCCGCCGGTATTGTGTTACATATAATATCGGCATAAATCGTGTTATTCATATGCCCGTTATAATCAATATCCGACCACCCCACATCATGCCCCCCCGCCGGAAGAAGTCCATCGGGTAAAACCAGCTTTTCAGGGTCTGGGCAGCTGTTAAACCTGTCGGGCTGCTGGGTAACGGCATATTGCGAAAACAGGGAGGGTCTGAGAATTTTATGGGTCTCGGGGTCGACAAGGGCAAAGGCGGACACACTATCAATCAAAATTTGGTCGTTCTCGTCCAAAAACCGATAACAACGAAAGAATTGCGCCCCCTTTGAGCAGCGATGCCATGTAACAAGCTTTATATGCTGATTAAGTCGGGGGGTGCAATAAATAAGGCTATTGGTGCGGGTTATCACAAAGGCCATACCGTTAGAAATAAGCTCCTCGAAACCCAGCCCACCCTTTCCAAGCTGAAGCTCCCCCGCCTCCTGTTGCATTCTTAACTGGGCAGACAGCTTAAGCCGACTGTCCTGCCCCACATCATAAGATGCAATTTTTAAACTCCATGTATAATCTTTAGGCACAGGATACCTGCTCATGCTTTACCTCCTGTATATTATAATATGTTTATTACTATTAGTTGTTGATATATGGCTTGCAAACATCAACCCAGCCTTGAATATCTGCATATTCGTTAAGCCATCGTTATTGAGTCCGATTGCCGAGTGGCTGCTGCCACAGGCAGGAAAAACGGTATCATACTTTTTAATACTGTTCTCAAGTAAAAATCAAGACATCTTTGCGGTCTGGCCGAAATACACCCCCACTGCCTTGGCGGCAATCTCGACCGTTGCGCTGGATTCATCAAACTCCAGCACATCCCCCTCCCGCCCGAAGCGTTCCAGATACTTTTTTACAGCCTCAACAGACATATAGCATGCTCTCTTTTCCTGTTTTCATTAAAGAAACGGGCGGAGGATGGCCTCCGCCCTGAATTTTTTTCGGATTATCGGATAATATCGGTTCCCATATAGGGGCGCAAAGCCTCGGGCACGGTAACCGAACCGTCCTCATTCTGATAATTTTCCAGAATTGCGGCAACCGTTCTCCCCACCGCAACCCCCGACCCGTTGAGGGTATGGACAAGCCTTGCTTTATCCTTAATATCCCGCTTAAATCGGATTGCCGCCCGCCGCGCCTGAAAATCTTCAAAGTTGGAGCAGCTTGAAATCTCGACAAATCTGTTATATGACGGCATCCACACCTCTATATCGTAGGTTTTTGCGCTTGAAAAGCCCAAATCCCCCGAGGACAGCACCACCACCCGATAGGGCAGCCCTAAAAGTTGAAGCACCCGCTCGGCATCCTTTGTCAGCTCCTCCAGCTGGTCATAGCTTGTTTGGGGGTCTGCAAATTTCACCAACTCCACCTTATTAAACTGGTGCTGGCGAATAAGCCCCCTTGTATCCCTTCCGGCGCTGCCCGCTTCTGCCCGAAAGCAGGCGGAATAGGCGCAATATTTCAGGGGAAGCTGTGCTCCGTCAAGGATTTGATCCCGATGCATGTTGGTAACCGGAACCTCGGCGGTGGGGATAAGGAAATAATCCATATTGCTGAGCTTAAAGGCATCCTCCTCAAATTTCGGAAGCTGTCCGGTACCTGTCATGGAGGCGCGATTGACCATAAACGGCGGCAAAATTTCGGTATACCCGTTTTCGGTGTGGGTATCCAGAAAAAAGCTTATGATTGAACGCTCCAGCCTTGCCCCTGTCCCCCTATAAAAGTGAAAACGCGCTCCGGTAACCTTGGCAGCGGTTTCGGGGTCGAGTATTCCGAGTGCCGCCCCGATATCCCAATGGGCCTGGGGCTCAAAATTAAATTCAGTGGGCTGTTTAAATCGGCGGACTTCAACATTTTCAGCTTCATCCTTGCCCTTGGGAACACTTTGGTGGGGAATATTGGGCAGCGAAAGCATCTGGTTTCTCTGCTCACTTTCTAGTTCCGTCAGCCTGCCGTCCAGCTCCTTAACCTGCTCCGATATAACCTTCATTTGGGCCATGATCTCCGAAATGTCCCCACCCTCCTTGCGGATGCGGGGGATTTCCTTGCTTGCCACATTCTGCTCGGCCTTAAAAGCCTCGACCCGGGCGGTAATTTCCCGCCGCTCCGCATCAATCGCAATTATACGATCGATTACAGCATCAAGATCCTTATTTCTGCTTCGCATAGCCTGTTTTACCATGTCGGGACTGTTGCGCACCAACTTAATATCCAGCATAAAGCTACTCCCTTTACAATAAATTACTTCTCCGTTGAAAATCCGTTTGCCAACATACGCAAATCATCCTGAGAATAGAATTCTATTTGAAGAATACCGCCCTTGTTGCTTTGGCTCACGCGAACACGGCGCCCGAGATGCTCGGTCAGGGCAAGCTCCACCTCATCATAAAAGCTGTTTCGTGTGGCTGTCGGCGGCTTTTTATCGCTATTATTGTCTGCATTTGCCTTTTTTACCTTTTTTTCTATATCTCGAACTGATAGCCCACCCTTTATTACCGCCTGTGCCACCTCTTCCTGCTCCTGCTTGGTCGGGATGGATAATATCGCCCTTGCGTGTCCGGCAGAAAGACTTCCCTCCGAAACCAAATTGGCAACCGTATCGGGCAGATTGAGCAGCCGCAACGCATTTGCAACCGCCGGACGAGATTTATTAACCGCCTTTGCGGTTTCCTCTTGGGTAAGCCCGTGGTTATCCATGAGCACTTTATATCCCCGTGCCTCCTCCATCGGGTTTAAATCCTCCCGCTGAAGATTTTCAATCAGTGCAAGCTCGGCCGCCTGTCGGTCGGTGGTTTCACGAATTACAACCGGAACCTCTGTAAGCCCCGCCATTCGTGCCGCCCGCCATCTCCGCTCTCCGGCAACCAGCTGATATGAGCCGTCTGTCAGTGGTCTTACCAAAAGCGGCTGCAAAACACCATGCTGTGCAATTGAATCGGACAGCTCGGCCAGAGCCTCTTCCTCAAATTGTTTTCTGGGCTGGGCCCTGTTTGGTTCAATTTCAGATATTCTCAGGGTGACGGGTCTGACATCGTCCTCCATAAAATTCTCAGTAAGCAACGCACCAAGGCCTTTCCCAAGCCCCCCCTTTTTAACTGCCACTTCAAAGCCCCCGTTTCGTTATATTTTTCGGTTTATTAATTCATCGGCAAGCCGATCATACGCAACCGCACCCCTAGAGCCCGGGTCATAATAGTTTATTGGTTTTCCAAAGCTCGGAGCCTCGGAAAGTCGCACACTTCTTGGGATTGCGGCCGAAAACACCTTTCGGGGAAAGAACTTTTTGACCTCCCCTGCCACCTGTTGAGTGAGGTTGAGTCTGCCGTCATACATGGTAAGCAGCACCCCTTCAATATCCAGGGCGGCATTATATAATCTCTTGACCTGCCTGACGGTTGACATCAATTGTGATAACCCCTCCAGGGCGTAATATTCACACTGTATGGGAACAATCAGGGTATCGGCGGCACACAGCGCATTAAGGGTCAGCAGCCCTAATGACGGGGGGCAATCTATCAAAACATAGTCATATTTATCTCGTAATGGTGCCAGGGTTGCGGTTAGCCGACTTTCACGGCGGTTTAAATCCACCATCTCGATCTCCGCCCCCGCCAATCGCATACCCGACGGCAGTATGTCCACATTCCTGTAATCGGTATGTCTAACCGCCGTTTCGGGCTCTGCCGAACCTATTAAAAGCTCATAGGTTGATATTATGCTGTCCCGTTTATTAACTCCCATCCCGCTTGTTGCGTTTCCCTGGGGATCAATATCCACCAACAGACATTTTTTCCCCTTGGCGCCCAGTGCTGAGGCGAGATTAACGGTGGTTGTGGTTTTGCCCACTCCACCTTTTTGGTTGACAACCGCAATAATTCTTCCCATTTTTTATGACCATCCTTGATACAATTATATGTTCCTTTGTCATCGCCATCGACTTTTATACTGTTCTCAAGTAAAAGGTGAGACAAAATTTGCGAGGATGTTTTTCGTCATGCAAGGCGGAGGAGGAGAGCGGGCTTTTGACGCCCGCCGACGACAACAACGCTGTATGGCGGAAAACAGACCGCAAAGATGTCTTGATTTTTACTTGAGAGCAGTATTAGGCAAAAGCAAGGCTTTTGCTGGACGCGCCAGGTTAAATTAAACATTAGTAAATCTTGGGGCGCGTTTATTATATCATATATCTACCGCATTAAAAAGGGGGTAGATGCCTCAAAAACATTATTTTATACTGTTCTCAAGTAAAAGGTGAGACAAAATTTGCGAGGATGTTTTTCGTCATGCAAGGCGGAGGAGGAGAGCGGGCTGACGCCCGCCGACGACAACAACGCTGTATGGCGGAAAACAGACCGCAAAGATGTCTTGATTCTTATTTGAGAGCAGTATTATTTCCCGACAAGGAGGATAACGAAGCCTGGTGCAAAAAACCCTCGGAAACCTTATCAATATTTTAGTCGGATATTAGTATTAGCATTATCTATGGAACTGACCGAAATCACCCTTTTGTTTCACGTGAAACAAAAAGGAATGGGGTAACCCCCATCCCTTTTAATCCAGCTCTACACCGGCGTATAATACTGTTCTCAAGTAAAAGATGAGACAAAATTTGCGAGGATGTTTTTCGTCATGCAAGGCTGAGGAGGAGAGCGGGCTGACGCCCGCCGACGAAAACAACGCTGTATGGCGGAAAACAGACCGCAAAGATGTCTTGATTTATATTTGAGAGCAGTATAATCTGTTAATTCGGATTACTACCAACGCTTGCCCGTTCCATGACCGCTCTCATTTCCATATTCACAGCATCCCGCGGAACATTCCTATTAACCGCCGCCTCTGCCATGGTTCTCCCCTTGGGAATGCGGACAAGATATTCTATGTACTCGTCTGTCTCGGTCTTCTCGGCTTTTGCTTCAATTCCCGATCTCCTCATGGTATCTATGGCATTATTCACGGTATTTAAAAACAATCTAACATCCCGCACAAGGGGCAGGGCTCTTTTGTGCTTTTCTGCCGTTTGTTCATCTTCCAGCAGCTCATCAACCAATCGCTCGCTTTGAGCGACATTTAAATGAGCCTGCGCCATCCTGAGCAGTGCCCCCCAGCGTTTGGAACCCGGCTCGATCCTCAACAGTGCCCGCGCATGCCTTTCGGTAAGCCCTTGCTTTAGAATAACTTCCCGTTCCTCGGCTGTAAGACGCAATATCCTCAGGCGATTTGCAACCGTAGATTGTGCGCACCCCAGCTTGTTGGCCGCCTCCTCCTGAGTAAGGCCATGCACCATAATTAGCCGCCGTATACCCTCGGCCTCTTCAAAGCAATTCATGTTTTCTCTTTGGATATTCTCAATCAGGGTAAGCAAGGCGGCCCGCGACTCGTCTGCCTCGATCTCAATACACGGAATGTCCCTCATTCCGGCGATTTTTGCGGCACGCAATCGCCGCTCCCCCGCCACCAGCATAGGCTTGTCCCCAATAAATGTTACGGTAATGGGGTGTAGCAGCCCGTTTTCATCAATGCTCTGTGCCAGCTCCAACAGCCGTTCATAGCTGATTTCCCGCCTGGGCTGTTCCGGATTTGGGTGAATATCTCCGGTCGGAATCATCAGAATTTGTCCGCTCGATTTATACTTCCTTCTTTTTTTCCCAATATTCATACCGACACTTCCT
>JAQWBK010000077.1:0-4006 GCA_028706415.1 Oscillospiraceae bacterium
TTGGTAAAATAGCCCAAATAGAACTGCTTAATCATCAATATTAAGCGAATATTTTGTTATAATTGTGTAATGACAAAGTAATAAATTTTGATATAATATATATATATATTACTTTATCGATTTACAGTATTATCAGGAAGCGTGGTCTGTTGATGTTTGAGCAGGTTCTTAATTTGGATCGGATGGAGCAGGTGGTTTCACTTTTCGGTAGCTTTGATGAAAATGTCCGCCTAATAGAAAAGCATTACGAAGTGGCAATTCTCAGTCGTGGCACCGATATTAAGGTGAGCGGGGAACCTGAAGCGGTTGCAAAAGCTATTCGGGCTGTAAACGGGCTTCTCCAGCTGATTAACCGAGGCGAACAGCTTAACGAGCAAAATGTTCGTTATGTATTGATGCTGGTGGATGAGGGAGGGGAAGAGGAACTACCCAAGCTTTCATCAGACAGCATATGCATTACCTCAAAGGGTAAGCCTGTTAAACCAAAAACAATAGGTCAAAAGAATTATGTCGAATTAATGCGCAAGAACACCATCGTGTTGGGGGTAGGTCCGGCAGGTACCGGAAAGACGTATCTTGCGGTAGCAATGGCGGTAAATGCCTTTCGTGCCAAAGAAGTAAATCGGATTATTCTTACCCGTCCGGCCGTAGAAGCGGGCGAAAAGCTAGGCTTTTTACCGGGAGATCTACAATCCAAGGTTGATCCGTATTTGCGCCCCCTATACGACGCACTGTTTGATATGCTCGGAGCCGAAACCTACCAAAAATATCTCGAACGAGGAAATATCGAGGTTGCCCCCCTTGCTTATATGCGCGGGCGCACCCTTGACGACAGCTTCGTTATTCTGGATGAAGCCCAGAACACAACGGTTGAGCAGATGAAAATGTTTTTAACACGTTTGGGCTTTAATTCAAAAATGGTGGTTACCGGTGACATAACACAAATCGACCTTCCGGATGGGCGCAGGAGCGGACTCAAAGAGGTTATAAAGATACTCGGCGGTATTGAAGACATAGGTATAGGTGTTTTCAGCCAAAAGGATGTAGTCAGGCATCAACTTGTGCAACGCATCGTTCAAGCTTATGAAAAGCATGAAAAATTTGAGGAAAGGAAAAGATCGAGTCATTATGGAAAAAATCAAGGTAATCATTGAAAACAAGCAAAAAACTATTCGAATCCCGACCGGCATCCGCCTTTTGATCAGACGCTGCTGTCACGCAACATTGGCACTTGAAAACTTTCAAGGGTCTGCTGAAATAGGGGTTTCTATTGTAGACGACGATCAAATTCGCCAGATAAACAACGAATATCGACACATAGATTCATCGACCGATGTTTTATCATTCCCGATGGGTGAAAACGGAGAATTTGATAAAAACCCCGAAAACGGAGCTTACATTTTGGGGGATGTTATTTTGTCAATCGAACGCGCAAAAGATCAGTCTACCCAGTTCGACCATTCATTACAGCGTGAAGTCGGCTATCTGGTCGTTCATTCGGTGCTTCACATACTGGGTTATGACCATGTGGATGGGGGTTTGGAATCGGTTCGCATGCGGGAGAAGGAAGAAGAAATAATGGCTTCTGTTGGGCTACCGCGCGGTCCCGTGTATGTACTTTCCGGTAATGAGAGATAAATATGATTTTATTTTTTAAGAGCTTTATATTCGCCTGTCAAGGCCTTTGGTTTTGCCTGCGACATGAAAGAAACTTCCGTATACATCTGGTTGCGGCGGCGTATGTGTTGGCATTTGCACCGTCATTTTCCCTATCCGCAACCGAATGGGCGATTTTAATTATAACCTTGGCGCTTGTGATGTCTGCAGAGGCTATAAACACCGCGGTTGAGCATGCGGTTGACCTGTCGTCCCCAAACATAGATCCCACCGCCCGAATAGCCAAGGATACAGCTGCAGCGGCCGTTTTAATATGCACGATTGCATCGGTAGTTGTCGGAATTATTCTGTTTTATCGCCCGCAGGCGCTCATGGCTTTATGGACGGGAATATGGGACAAGCCTTGGAAACTGCTGTTAATTGTTTTTTCGTTGTTCATTTCACTGCTATTTATAATTAAGGGCGGCCCTGAAAAAAACATTTCGGTAAAATATCAAGACGGAGAAAGTGGCAAAAAAACCTCCGAGTAATCTAAAAGGAATGAAAAGAAACGGTATGACAAACGATTCCAAATCTGCATTTATAGCCATAATCGGGCGCCCTAATGTTGGCAAATCAACCCTTCTCAATCAATTGGTGGGGGAGAAGGTCGCAATCGTATCAGACAAGCCCCAAACCACACGAAACCGAATAATGGGTATTAAAACCATTGAAGAAACCCAGTTTGTATTTTTTGATACGCCCGGCGTACACCGGCCTAAAACACGGCTGGGAGATTTTATGGTTAAATCAATCGGCGGGGCGGTTTCGGGTGTTGACGCTGCTATCTATGTAACCCAGACAGGCAGCAAGATAAATCAAGAGGATCGCAATCTTTTGGAGCAGTGCAGGCGGCAAAAGCTTCCGGTTGTTTTGGCGATTAACAAAACCGATACAATAAAAGATAAGTCGGCTTTGCTGCTGATGATAGCCGAATGGACAGATATATATTCCTTTGAGGCGGTTGTACCCATGTCGGCCTTGACGGGGGACGGAATTCAAGAGTTGACAGCCGAAACATCAAAATTTGCATCTGAAGGCCCCCACTATTTTCCGGATGATATGATAAGTGACCAGCCCGAGCGGGTTATTGCAGCAGAGCTGGTGCGCGAAAAAATACTATTGTCCCTGCGTGAGGAAGTGCCGCACGGCGTGGCTGTGGTGGTTGAAAGCATTAAAGAGCGGCAATCGGGTGACAAGGTGATTTTAGATATAGAAGCAAATATATTTTGTGAGCGTGAAAGTCATAAGGCAATATTGATTGGGAAAAAGGGGGCTATGCTCCGCCGGATAGGTGAGGCCGCCCGAATCGAGATGGAATCGTTATTTGACACCAAGGTTAACCTCCAATGCTGGATAAAGGTAAAAGAAGATTGGAGAAACAGGCAGGGCTTTCTTAACGGATTTGGATATAATTAAAAATATTTTTGACATTTCTTTACGGAACTTATTTCCGGTATTTGTTTCCGCGTATTAGATCCCATCATATGTGTATTATATTTAATGATGACTTTTTCAAAATGGATAGATTACGAAAAAGGATGGGTATTATTATGAATAGATATGATATGTGGGACTCATTTGCAAAAACTGGAAGGATCGAGGATTATTTGAGATATCGCGGGGTGGACATTTACAACATGAAGGGCAGGGAGGAACGGAACCGGAATGATAAGCGACGCCCTGATAATAAGGGAAAATAATAACATTGGGGAAGCCGACCGTTTTGTTACTGCACTCACGCGGGACCTTGGCGTAATACGAGCATCTGTGCGGGGCGCACGGAACATTAAAAATCGAAATGCTTCACCAACCCAACTGCTTTCATATTCCCGCCTTACACTTATAAAGGGGCGGGACAAATACATAGTTACCGATGCACAACCGATCAGCGTTTTCTTTGAACTTCGCAAGGATATTGAAATAACTGCACTTGCCCAGTATTTTTGTGAACTGGCAGGTATACTTGCTCCGCAGGAGGAACCGGCGGAGGAGTTTTTGCGTTTAATCTTAAATTCTCTGCATTTTCTTGCAGAAAAAAAGCGGGATTTACGGCTTGTTAAAATCGTGCTGGAACTGCGTATGCTGGGCATGGCCGGCTTCATGCCCGACCTTATTGCATGTTCGTCGTGTGGCTCATTTGAAAGTGAAAGCATGTGGCTCTCACCAACGAGCGGGAGTATTATATGCTGCCACTGCAGTCCGGCACAACCGAGCGAGGGCGGCTTTGCGCTTTCACCCGATATGCTGGCAGCCATGCGTCATATCGTTTACTCCGAATTTGATAAATGCTTTTCATTCACCATGTCGGAGGAAGGCTTAAAACAGCTTTCGGTCTATGCAGAAAAAT
>JAQWBK010000077.1:4106-7255 GCA_028706415.1 Oscillospiraceae bacterium
AGCCCAGGCCGATGCCCATGCCCGAATTCCAGCCCAAGCCCAAGCCGATGCCGGTACCGGTGCCCAGGCCGGATACCCTGCCCCAGCCTCAGCCGGTAAAAAGGCCTGTTGCTCAGCCGGGGATTGAACCTCAGGGAACCGAGGAGAATAAAGAGAATGCCTATAATGTAAAGCCGGACAGCATAGATGAGGCGGCGGCTACCAAAAAATCGGCCAATGACGAATATGATAAGGCGTTACAGGATGTGCTTTCCATTCTTAACAAGCGGTAAATCGGGTGTAATTGCCCTGCCGTTATAAAAAAGTGCTGGGCAGGGGCGTTGCCCCCTGCCCTTTGTCATACAATTGAAAGGCATGATACAATTTTATGAATCGAAATTACAAGGTACTCGAACTTGATAAAATTCTTGAGCTGCTGGTGGCCGAAACAAGCTGTGATGATGCGGCTGCTTTGGCACGCAGTTTGGAACCTTCTTCCGATATTATGGCCGCACAAAGAATGATGGCGGATACCTCGGCTGCATACCTTTTGATGGCACGCTTCGGAAGTCCGTCATTCGCCCACATTAAAAACATTACCGACCCCCTGCGTCGGGCTCAGGCGGGATCATCTCTTTCAATGCGCGAACTGCTGGAGGTTGCCGAAACACTGCGTATAATCCGCTCCCTGTATGACTGGCATAATAACTGTGCAGGTGAAGGAACATGCCTTGATGACCGCTTTAATGCACTGTCTCCCAATAAGTATATAGAGGAGAAAATCAGGGGGGCAATTTTATCAGAGGATGAAATGGCAGACAGCGCGTCCCCCGAGCTTTCGCATATACGCCGAAAAATGCGGGAAGCCTCCTCAAGGGTACGCGAAAAGCTTGATAAAATGACGCGTTCGGCAGAATACCAAAAGTATCTGCAGGACCCGATTGTTACCATACGAAGCGGCCGCTTTGTGGTACCGGTTAAATCCGAACACAGGGGAGAGGTTGCCGGACTTATTCATGACACTTCATCCTCGGGCGCAACCGTTTTTATCGAACCGATCGGGGTGGTGGAAGCCAACAATGAATTGCGGGTTCTTATGTCAAAAGAAAAGGCCGAGATAGAACGCATTCTCTCAGCCCTGTCGGTAGAGGTCGGTGGATTTTCCGAGGCGATAATCGAGGACTATCATCTGGTTGTTGAACTGAATTTCATATTTGCCAAGGCAAGACTTGCATATAAAATGAAGGCAGTAGAGCCCACGCTGACAGAAGACGGTAATATCATACTCACAAAGGCGCGCCACCCCTTGCTTGACCCCGAGACGGCAGTGCCGATTAATGTTGAACTGGGCGGCAAATTTGACACGCTGGTAATCACAGGCCCAAACACCGGCGGAAAAACCGTAACCCTTAAAACGATAGGTCTGCTTACCCTGATGGGGATGTGCGGACTGATGCCCCCCGTCGGAGATGGCAGTGTAATATCGGTATTCGATGAGGTTCATGCCGATATCGGTGATGAGCAGTCGATTGAACAGTCTCTTTCCACCTTTTCTGCCCATATGACAAATTTAATAAGGATAATCGATCAAGCTGACAATAAAAGTCTTGTCCTGATGGATGAGCTGGGAGCGGGAACCGATCCGGTTGAAGGAGCAGCCCTGGCAACCGCTATATTGGAGCGACTTCGGATGAAGGGCGCGCGGATTGCAGCCACCACGCATTATGCTGAGCTTAAGGCATATGCGATACACACCCCCGGCGTTGAAAACGGCAGCTGCGAATTTGATGTTGCCACCCTGCGCCCAACCTATCGTCTGCTCATAGGCATTCCCGGGCGTTCAAACGCCTTTGCAATATCTGAACGGCTGGGCATGGATGCTGCCTTGGTTGAACGAGCAAAACAGCTGGTCTCCAGCGAAAGCCAGCGGCTTGAGGATGTTGTAATGAAGCTGGAGGAGCGCAGGCAGTCACTTGAGAGTCAACTGGAACAGGCTGAACACCTGCGCCAAACGGCTCAGACGGCAGGTCAAAAAGCCGAGCAGCAGCTTGTTGAGCTTGAGATAATGCGTGAAAAGGAAATCGAACGAGCAAAAGTAGATGCCCGCAGGATTATCCAAAGGGCAAGGAGCGAATCGGAACAGCTGATAAACGAGCTTGACACCCTCAGAAAAGAAAAGAATTCGGCGGACTTTACACAGCGCGCACAGGATGCAAAAAGTCGCCTTCGTTCCAGACTCAGGGAGGTCGAAGATGCCATTGATCCCGTATTAAATAAACGCAAAACCGAGTATAAGCTACCCCGCGAGCTTATGGCGGGGGATGAGGTGCTTATTGTGGATATTGATAAAAAAGGCGTTGTAATAAGCCCCACTGACGGCAATGGTAAGGTTAGCGTTCAGGCCGGCATAATAAAAACGCGGGTGGGGATAGATAATCTCAGGCTGCTCAATGAGCAAACAGGCAAAAAATCAACACCTCAGTCAGCGGCGGTGCGTACCCTAAAAGGCGACTCCTCCCGAGGGGTTCGTGCGCTCAGAACAGAGCTTGATATCAGGGGACTTATGACCGACGAGGGGATTCTTGAGCTCGACCGCTTTTTAGACGATGCGGTTATGACGGGTATCGATCTTATAACCATTATACACGGCAAGGGTACCGGAGCCTTGCGGGTTGCAGTTCATCAGCATTTACGCAAGCATCCTTTGGTTAAAAGCTTCCGCCTGGGTGTATTCGGTGAGGGCGAAAATGGTGTAACCATAGTTGAGCTAAAATAATTACTGCCAAATCAAAAGGCTTATTTTCTTGATTCTATAAAAAAAATAAACCCCCGACAATTTAGCCGGGGGTTCTGACTTAATACTGCTCTCAAGTAAAAATCAAGACATCTTTGCGGTCTGTTTTCCGCCATACAGTGTTGTTGTCGTCGGCGGGCGTCAGCCCGCTCTCCTCCTCCGCCTTGCATGACGAAAAACATCCTCGCAAATTTTGTCTCACCTTTTATTTGAGAACAGTATAAGAATTAGATTATAGCACATAAAGCAGAATGCTGAAATAGTGAGACACGGCGCCTGCAAGAACAAAGAAGTGCCATGTCATATGGGTATAACGCACTTTTTTCTGACGGTAGAATATTAGCCCGAATGTGTAGAAAATGCCGCCGGTAAAAAG
>JAQWBK010000078.1 GCA_028706415.1 Oscillospiraceae bacterium
TTTTTATGAAGGGATTTACCGATGATTACGGCGACAATTTCCCCCTTTCTTCCTATTACCCGAATTATCATATGATGGGTTACGAACAGCTCAGGACTTATTTTACATGGCGTACCAATGTCAGAAAGGGCTTTGTAGAAGATACATCCCTTTCTTATGCATTTATTTATATTTATGAACTATTAAACAATATCGGGGTGGAAGATCCCGCCGACGGTCTTAATAAACTGATGAGTTTTTGGAATTCTTTTCGGGATTATAGCCAAACCATTGATAAATATGTCCTCCGCTGGCTTAAGGATTATCATATATATTATCAGCTGCCACACTCATTTAAAGAGTTTGCACAAGAAAATAACCTTTCCGAGCATTATCCGAAAATGGCGGAAAGGGATGACCATTTCAGCTTATTTTATGCAATATCCAAGTATGATATTAAAAAATCAATATTTTTCACAGAGGAAAACAAAAAACTTATAACAGATTGCTTTAACTTCTTAATAAAAAAGATAAAGCAGATATTTTCTGAAAACGGCCTACATTTCGACAATTCCATATTTACTCCCACAAAGAGAATGTCGCCCTGGCAGCCCTTTCGTGATGCTCTTTTTTATGGATGGTTAAAGCAAGCCGACAGACGGGTTATCATGTCGCAAAATGAAATTTATGTGTGTCGTCAAAACAAATGGGAGTTTAATACCGTAATCACATCAGAAAGCGGCAGGCAGCTGGTTGCTTATATTATGAAGGGGATGGAAGCCGAGCTTCGAAGACTGTTGAAATTTAAATATAAGCTTTCTGCCGATATAAGCACGGTTAACCATCCGGTTATTCAGGAATTAAATAAATTGGGGCTGTCCCTCGAAAATATTATAACATCAGCCGTTATGGAATTTTACAAGGAGGCCACCAAAATAGTTGTTAGGGTGGATAAGGGCTTGTTAATTAAAATAAGGCAAGAAGCATTATCCACACAAGAGAAGCTTATTGTAGAACAAGAGGAAGAGAGGGTTGTTCCTACTGCCCAAGAGATTATTGAAGATGAGCCCGATTTGATAACCGACGAATGGGAAAACTTCAGAAATACTATTGGGGATATTGAAAGACAAGCACTGATAAGGCTTCTTTCGGGTGAACAGGAAATCAAGCAGTTTGCAGACCAAAACGGCATGATGCTTGAGGTTTTAATAGATGGAATAAATGAAAAGGCAATGGACTGTATAGGTGATGGTATTTTAGATGAAGATTTAGCGGTTTTTGATGACTACATGGTTAAAGTAAAGGAAATGGTAGGATGAACATTAATAATGCCGTGCCCACCAGGATAGCGAATATCCTATTTAATGCATTAAAAGGTGGGGTTGTGCCCCGGGTTGGCCTTGAATATATTACCGTGGGGCGCACACAGGAGATATCTGCGATTTTGCATGATATTGAAATGATTGAGCAAGGCAGCGCATCCTTTAGATTTATTGTGGGGAAATACGGCAGCGGCAAGAGCTTTTTGCTTCAAACCATACGAAATTATGCCACCGCCAAAGGTTTTGTGGTTGTGGATGCAGACCTTTCCCCAGAACGGCGTTTTGCAGGAACCAAAGGGCAAGGGCTTGCAACATATAGGGAGCTTATAAAAAACATTTCAACTAAATCAAAACCGGACGGGGGCGCCCTGCCGCTTATTTTAGAAAAGTGGATTTCCGGTATTCAGCTCACCGTCAAAACACAGTCGGATGCGGACGGCAATGAATTTGATGCTTTGGTAGAAAAGCAGATTTATGCGGTTGCCGCCCCCCTCGAAGGTATGGTAAACGGCTTTGAATTTGCCAAAGCAGTGGTTACTTATTATAGGGCATACTGCCAAGATGATGTCGGGTTAAAATCCAATGTTTTAAAATGGTTTCGGGGAGAATACACCTCCAAAAAAGAAGCTAAAGACGAGCTGGGCATAAATTTCATTATCACCGATGAGAGCTGGTACGACTTTCTCAAGATATTTGCAGCCTTTTTGGTGGGGGCCGGATACAAAGGCATGTTGGTTATGATCGACGAGCTGGTAAACATCTTTAAAATTCCTAATTCAATAACCCGCGCCAATAATTATGAAAAAATCCTGACCATGTATAATGATGTTTTGCAAGGTAAAGCAAAGCATATCGGCTTTTTAATGGGGGGAACACCCCAGTGTATTGAAGATAAGTATAAAGGCATCTTCAGCTATGAGGCTTTGCGCTCCCGCTTGGCCGAGGGGCACTTTGCATCGGGGGAGATTAAAGACCTTTCCGCTCCCATCATCCGTCTGCAAATGCTCTCCCAAGAGGAAATGTATATTTTGGTGGAAAAGCTTTTGAATATGCACTCAAAGCTTTATAAATATAATCCTGCTCTGGGACACGATGATTTGATTTACTTTTTGAATATTGAATATAACCGTGTGGGGGCACTCTCACATATAACACCCCGTGAGATTATTCGTGATTTTATCGAGCTTATCAATATATTGCAGCAAAACCCCCAAAAGAGTGTTTGTGAAATTATGGGGGACAACAGCTTTGAAATGGCAAAGGGCGGGCTTACCGATGAGCAAATTCACATTGAATTCCAAGAGTTTGAAGTATAGATTAATTGTTAAGGTCACCTCTAAAAACCTGTTTTGAACGGATTTCGAGCAGAATTTTTGTCGGACAAGGAAAGCCGACGAAGCAAGGCTTCCCGCCTTACGAGGAGGTTTGACGCAGTCCGGCGGAAATTGTGCCGGAAGACACCGGAAGGGGTTTTTAGAGGTGACCTTAAATAAAATTTAAAAAGTGTAATGGAAAACAAAGTATTCTTAAACGGCTGTGACAGATACGGTATAGGCTATGTGTTTTTCATTGTCGGCGAATTTTCGGAAAGGTGAAGTGGAATATGGATGCTTTCAACCGACTTGCCCCCTTCATACAGGATTTTATATATCAAAACAAGTGGGAGGAACTGCGGGGGAACCAGGTTGCCGCTTGTGAAGTAATTTTTGACAGCGGCGATAATCTGCTGCTCTCCTCGGGTACCGCCACCGGAAAAACAGAGGCCGCTTTTTTGCCCGTGCTGACCGAGCTATACAACAAGCCTTCAAAATCGGTTGGTGTAATGTATATATCCCCTCTTAAAGCGCTTATAAATGACCAGTTCAAGAGGTTGGAGCTGTTGCTCATTGACAGCCATATTCCCGTGTGTAAATGGCATGGCGATGCCTCGGTTACACAGAAGAATAAACTCATAAAGAATCCGGAAGGAATACTGCAAATCACCCCCGAATCCCTTGAAAGCCTGATTACAAATAAGCGGGGGGCTTGCCTTAATATGTTCTCCGATTTACGGTATATCATTATTGATGAAGTGCATTATTTTATGCGGGATGTGCGGGGTGTTCAGCTTTTATGCGTGCTGGAACGCTTGCAGCAGCTGACCGGAGTTACCCCCAGAAGGATCGGCCTTTCGGCAACCTTGGGGGATGTATCACTTGCTCAGAATTGGTTAAACACAGGCACAGGGCGGGGATGTCAAGCCCCCATTACTCAGGAGGGGAAAAAACGTATAGGCCTACATATTGAAAGGTTTGTGAACCTTGCCGACGACCGCGATATGGAAGAGAAGGACGGGAGCGGAAATACAACAAAGGTCAGCACCGGCGGGGATGTGGGGGATAGTGAGCATTATGAATATTTATTTAAAAATACCCTGGATAAGAAGACAATTATCTTCACAAACAGCCGGGAGGAAACCGAATTTGTGATGGCTCATCTGCGCGAAATCGCACTTAAAAACAAAGCCCCCGATGTATACCGCGTACATCACGGCAATGTATCGGCCCTAATAAGAGAAAACACCGAGGACGAAATGAAATCTGCCGATGAAAAAATCGTCACCGGTGCCACCGTAACATTGGAATTGGGAATTGATATCGGCTCCCTTGACCAAGTGGTGCAAATCGGCGCCCCCTTGAATGTTTCAAGCTTTGCACAGCGGCTGGGCAGGTGCGGACGGCGGGGGCAAATTCCGCAGCTGCTCTTTACCTTTGTTGAAAGCATCAAGATAAATTCGGCCGATATTTTGGGCCCTATCAATTGGGAATTTATTCGCACCATTGCAATTATTGAGCTGTATATTAAAGACCATTGGATGGAGCCCATCCCGCCCCAAAACTTTGCTTATAATCTTTTATATCATCAGACAATGAGTATGCTGAAAAGCAATGGGGAAATGTCCCCCGCAGGGCTTGCTCAGGCGGTTTTATCCTTGGGCAGTTTTAAAAGCATTCCAAAGGAGGATTTTAGGCAGCTTTTATTACACTTAATAGATATCGAACAGCTGCAAAGAACGGAAAACGGGGGACTTATAATTGGCAGAGAGGGCGAAAGAATTGTAAACAGCCATAAATTTCTCACGGTATTTATTGCGCCGGAATATCTGCTGGTGAAGGACGAAAACCGCACCATAGGCACGGTTGACAAGGTTTATCCTGTGGGTATTCGTTTCGCGCTGGCAGGACGAGCATGGGAGACGGTGGATATAAACGAAAAATCTAAGGTTATCTTTGTAAAACCTGTGCCCGGCATATCGGTTGTGGATTGGAATGTCGATTTTACCTGCGAACTTCATTCTGTACTGGTGCAAAAGGTGCGAAGCATTTTAAAGTCTGACGAGGTATATCCATATTTGAGCGAACGCTGCAAGGAACGACTGAACGAAATCAGATATATTGCAAGAGGCATCGGAATGTTAGACAACTTGGTTACTCCCTTGTCCGACACAAAGTATGCAATATTCCCTTGGGTGGGGACAAGGCAGCTTATAACCTTAAACTATGCCCTGCGGAAGCGTAAAATTAAAAGTAAGTTGCCGTGGTTAACCTGCATTTATCTGGTAGTCAACTTTAATGGCGGAAAAGAAGAGATTGAAGAAATCATCCAGGATATTCTTCGTTCCGATCTCGACTTATACAGCCTGCCTTTACCCGAAAAGGTGCAAATAGAGGACAAATATAATAAATTTATACCTTTGGATTTGCTTCGAAAGCAATTTATTGAGGATTATTTAGACTTTGATAATCTTAAAAGCGATATATTAAACATGAAAGACCGGAGAAACGGTTGAGTTTCTCCGGTCTAATACTAACTAAACCTTAAAGAGCAGTTCGCTGAATGTGGGGAAAGGCCAAAGTCGTGCGTCCGTCAAAAGCTCCATTTCATCGGCCACAGCACGCGCTTCGTGCATGGCTGCCAGAACGGTATCCTTATAAAAATATGCACATGAAAGAAAATCCGTATAATTCTTTGTTTCAAGCAGGGCATTACTTAATGCCTCGGTTTTCTTGAAAAGGCTGGAGGATAAGGCCGAAAGCTTGGAAATGAGAGACTTTTCAACATCGCAGCAGGCATCCGGTATGAGCTGTTGTTTGTATAAAGCGGTTTGGCTGAGGTCCTTGATATATTCGCTAACAGCCGGATATATCTCTTTGCGCGCAATATCAAGCATGGTCAAGGCTTCAATATTGAGAACCTTACAATAGTTTTCAAGAAGAATTTCATATCTTGAATAAATCTCGGATTCTGAAAAAACCTTATGCTTTACAAACAGCTCGACATTCTTATCTGCTATGAAGTATGGCAGAACATCAACGGTTGATTTAAGGTTAAGCAGTCCGCGTTTATCGGCCTCGGCTATCCATTCATCAGAATAGTTATTACCGTGGTAGATTATCCGCTTATGCTCGATAACGGTTTTACGCACCAATTCCAGAATATCGCAGTGTAGGTTATCGGATTTTTCAAGTATATCTGCAAACTGCGAAAGCTCCTCGGCAACCGTGGTGTTAAGAATTGTGTTTGGGCCGGAAATAGACTGTGACGACCCCGGCATACGGAACTCGAACTTGTTGCCTGTAAAGGCAAAGGGGGAGGTGCGATTCCGATCGGTTGTATCCTTGAAAAAGCGGGGCAGAACATGAACACCGATACGCATCTCCTGCTTATCCTTTCGGACACAGGCATTTCCGCTTTCAAGGGCATCAAGCACATTAGAAAGCTCTTCCCCCACAAAAATGGATACAATGGCGGGAGGCGCTTCGTTGGAGCCCAGACGATGATCATTTCCCGCGCTTGCAACCGATAGGCGAAGCAGGTCCTGATAGTCGTCAACCGCCTTGATTATAGCTGCAAGGAACAGCAAAAACTGTGCGTTTTCCTCGGGCGAATCACCGGGTTCAAGCAGATTTATGCCGGTGTTGGTGGTAAGGGACCAGTTATTATGCTTTCCACTTCCGTTTACTCCTGCAAACGGCTTTTCGTGGAGCAGACAAACCATACCGTGGCGCTGTGCCACCTTTTTCATAAATTCCATTGTAATCTGGTTGTGATCGGCGGCAATATTGGTGGTTGTAAATATCGGAGCCAATTCATGCTGTGCAGGTGCGGCCTCGTTATGCTCAGTTTTTGCAAGTATGCCAAGCTTCCAAAGCTCGTCATCCAGCTCGGCCATAAAGGCTTTGACACGGGGCTTGATTGTGCCGAAATAATGATCCTCAAGCTCCTGCCCCTTGGGGGGCTTGGCCCCGAATAGAGTTCGACCGCAGAAAATCAGGTCCTTGCGCTTCTCAAAGAGCTCTTTATCAATAAGGAAATATTCCTGTTCGGCACCCACCGTGGTAATTACCCTGCCGATATCCTCGTTTCCAAACAGCTTTAGTATTCGCAAAGACTGTTTGTTTATCGCTTCCATGGAACGCAGGAGAGGGGTCTTTTTATCAAGTGCTTGGCCACCGTAGGAGCAGAAGGCTGTGGGTATGCACAGTGTATTATCCTTAATAAATGCGTAGGAGGTCGGATCCCACGCGGTATAACCCCGTGCTTCAAAAGTAGCACGAAGACCGCCAGAGGGAAAGCTGGATGCATCCGGCTCACCCTTGATAAGCTCTTTTCCCGAAAACTCCATGATAACCGCTCCGTTGGATTTGGGAGAAATAAAGCTCTCGTGTTTTTCTGCCGTAACCCCTGTCATGGGCTGGAACCAGTGAGTATAATGAGTAGCTCCATTTTCTATTGCCCAGTCCTTCATGGCGTTGGCAATAAC
>JAQWBK010000007.1:0-1316 GCA_028706415.1 Oscillospiraceae bacterium
TTTTACTTGAGATCAGTATGATACCAGTGTATCAAGATGCTTTTCCATAAAGCCGGTGTCATATCGGCCTTTGATAAAGTCTTGATGATGCAAAATAAGATATTGTAGCTCGATATTGGTTTCCACGCCTTGGATAAGAAATTCTTCAAGTGAGCGGCGCATTTTTCGGATTGCATCGGCACGGGTTGGCCCGTGGACGATCAGCTTGGCTATCATATTGTCATAATGGGGAGAGATTTTGCATCCCGGGTAAAGGGCTGTATCCACCCTGACCCCCGGCCCGCCGGGAAGGTGTAGCCCAACAATCTGACCGGGGCAGGGGCGAAAGCCCTCATACGGGTTTTCGGCATTGATACGGCATTCGATTGAAGCCCCCCGCAGCTTAACATCCTCTTGATTCATGGACAAGGGAAAGCCGGCGGCTACGCGTATTTGTTCACGGATAATGTCAACTCCGGTTACCATTTCGGTTACGGGATGCTCAACCTGCACCCGGGTATTCATCTCTATAAAATAATAGTTGCCTTGCTTATCCAACACAAATTCAACCGTTCCCGCATTCCGGTATTCGGCGGCACGGGCTGCCATAACCGCATGTTCCCCCATTTTTTCACGCAGGGCAGGGGTGAGGGCGCGGGAGGGGGATTCCTCTATCATCTTTTGATTTCGCCGCTGGATTGAACATTCGCGTTCACCCAGATGAATGACATTCCCTTTTGAGTCGGCGAAAATCTGGAATTCTATATGGCGGGGTTGTTGAATAAGCTTTTCGACATACACCTCATCATCACCAAAGCAGGCTTTTGCCTCTGCCTTGGCGGTAGAAAATGCACATTCGAATTCTTCCGGAGAAAAGACCCTTCGCATCCCCCGTCCGCCGCCGCCCGAGCTTGCTTTTATCAGGACGGGGTAACCGATTTTCTCGGCCTCGGCAAGCCCCTGCTCCAAGGAGTCTACCCCTCCCACAGAGCCGGGAACCACCGGGACACCGCAGGCTACCATCCGACGGCGCGCCTCGGATTTATTCCCCATTGCGCGTATAACATCCCCGTCCGGCCCTATAAAAACAAGACCGCACTTCTTTACCAAATCTGCAAATGAGGCATTTTCGCTCAGAAATCCAAAGCCGGGATGCACCGCATCACAGCCGGTTATCATTGCTGCCGACAGAATGTTTTTAATATTCAGATAACTGTCCTGCGCCTTGGCAGGGCCTACACATACAGCCTCGTCCGCCAGCTGTGCATGTAAAGCATCGCTGTCAGGCTCGGAGTATATGACCACAGTTTCGATACCCATTTCCTTGCAGGCGCGTA
>JAQWBK010000007.1:1416-28315 GCA_028706415.1 Oscillospiraceae bacterium
CTTTTACTTGAGAACAGTATTAATAAACATAAGCGGTTGATTATATTCGACTGCCCCTTCGGGCTTTGCAATTATTCGGGATACCTTGCCCGAAACCGGAGCAGGTATTTCATTCATCATTTTCATGGCTTCAACAATGCACAAGGTCTGTCCTTTTTCAACATATCCGCCCACCGTGACAAAGGGCGGCTCATCGGGCGAGGGGGAGTCATAATAGCTCCCGACAACCGGCGAGCAGACAGCTACTTCATTGTCCGTGGCCTTTATATCGTCTGTTATCTCGTCGTTTACAGATACCTCAACCTTTGGGGAGGCGGTAGCATTAACCGACCCGAAGTTTTCACCTGTTGAGGGTTGCTGTTTTTCAAGAGATATTTTAAGGTCATCCAACTCCAAACTCAGTTTCCCGATGTTCAAATCACAAAAGTCGTGCATCAGCTGCCGTATATCTGTAAAATCCATTGAACCGTCAGGCCTCCTTTACTTTGATAATCAAAGTAAGTTTTAAAAAATATTGCCGTGTCGTCACGGCGGGCTTGGCTAATTTTTTATGCTACACCATCAATGTATGCAACAATATCGCCAACTGTTTTAATTTTTATTGCGGCATCTTCAGGAAAGCTGATTTCGAACGCATCCTCGAGCTCCATAATCAGATCAACAGCATCAAGGGAATCTGCACCAAGATCGTTGGTAAGATCGGCCTCCAGGGTGATATCGCTCTCATCGCACTTAAGGCAATTCAGTACAATTTCCTTTACTTTATCGAATGTCATAATAATTCTCCTTTCAACGAATTCGCCAATCATTATAAATGATTTACTTAATAAAGTAAATAGTTTGTCAATCAAATTTTATTTATGTTCATAATTCAACTGGCATTAGTATAAACTGCTCTCAAGTAAAAGGTATGCCTTCCGTCGGCTGTTTATTGGCCGACGGAAGGCATACTGTTTTTAATTATAACACTTTTCTAACGTTATACATCGACTCGAGCACCAGCCAGTTCTGAGGGAAGAAGCTGTTTACCGTCCAATAGCTGACACCCCCCAGGTTGTATTCATTCACCAATTCCAGCTTTGCCTGAATACTTCGCGCATCCTCGAACCATACTTCATGCTCCCGCCCCTGGTCGTCGTAATAGTTGAAGAACGGACTTTGCGATTCCTCATCAAACTGGATTTCGGCATTTTCACGGGCTGCCAGATTGACGGCGGCAGTATTGGATATGGTGCGAGCCGCCGAACCCTGAACAAACGGAAGTGTCCAGTTATAACCGTAATTCGGTATGCCCATCAGGATTTTTTCACTTGGAATGACGGTTACGGCATACCGTAAAACATCTTCCACAAGATTTACCGGGGCCACAGCCCGCGGGGGACTGTATGTATAGCCCCATTCATAGGTCATAAGAATTACATGGTCAACGGTGGCACCGTGAAAGGCGTAATCGTGCGCTTCATATAGCAGCCCTTGTTGGTCACCGCTGATTTTTGGGGCAAGTGCGGTGGTTACGGTATAACCCAGCGGGCGAAGTCGGTCTACTACCCGCCGGATAAAACGGTTATATGCCTCCCGGTCATCGGGAAAGATATATTCAAAGTCAATATCCAATCCGAAATAGTTTTTGGAATCCAGCGTCTGCACAACATTGTTTAGAAGGGTGGTCTGAACCTGTTGGTTGGTTAGGATGGTATGAGCAAGGTCGCTGTCAAAGCTGCCCCCTTCAAGTATGTTGGTGATAACCATTAAAGGGGCGACATTTTGAGCCCTTGCAGACGAAATGAGAGATTCATCATTAATGGCAACCAGACTGCCGTCAGCCCTCACCTGATAACTAAAAATACTGAAATATGTTAGATGGGGCAAGGTGTCCTGCAAAGTGGTGTCCGAGATTGAAGGGAAGGCGTATCCGTTTACATCAATGGTGCCCAGCTTCCTGTCTTGAACGGGGATAGAGATAACCTGTCCGGGATATATGGTGACGGGATTTGTTATTTCGGGATTGGCCTGCAGTATCTGTGCCACGGTTGTGCCGTAGCGGCGGGCAATGGTGAACAGGGATTCTCCCGGGGCAATCGTATGATTTATGCTGTCGGTTGCAATCACTATTGTTTGCCCCACAACCAGGTTATCGGGATTTTGCGGGCGGTTATCGTCAATAAGCATCTGCATGGGCACACCGAATCGACGGGCTATGGAATAAAGGTTGTCACCCCGTCTTACAGTATAAATTACCATCTTCCTCACACCTTTACACTTGATTTAGTACCATTATCAAGTAAATTTGATAATGGTATCAGTTGCTCTTCTAAATTAATATGTTTTGTGAGGGCGGCTTATTACATAGTTTTTCTTATTGCTTAAAGTTGACAAGGGGTTATATAAAATATAAAATTGATAGGATTATACTTGAGAGCAGTATTAGTATCAATATTTTCAGATAAAGGAACATACACATGAAAAACTCAAATTATATGTCCCGTCAGGCATCAGCCGGATTATTGTTGACCGCGTTAATATGGGGCTTTGCCTTTGTTGTGGTGAAAAGCTCGTTAGATAAAATTGATCCATTCTATATGCTTGCATTCAGATTTTCGATTGCCACTCTGGGCTTATCGATTATTTTTTTCAAGAGATTAAAAAACATAAATCTGTCTATGCTGAAGGGCGGGTTTGTTCTTGGCTTGCTTTTATTTATAGGTTATGCCTTGCAGACGGTGGGCTGTAAATATACAACAGCGGGGAAAAATGCATTTCTCACGGCAGCTTATGTTGTGATGGTGCCCTTTCTTCATCGGTTGATTAATAATCAGAAAACCAAAAAAATAAACATTGCCGCCGGATTTATCGCCCTCTTAGGGATAGGGCTGCTTTCGCTCCGTCAGGATTTTATGATGAATATCGGGGATTTATTAACCCTTCTTTGCGGTGTCGCATTTGCAGTACATATGGTGTTTGTTGTTAAATACACTGCCAATCATGACCCTGTGCTGCTTACGGTTTTGCAGTTGGGAATTGCAGCTGTCATGTCATGGATTGCTGCCCCCATAATCGACGGCGGGTTTCCGGCAGAGGCTTTTCATACCGATATTATCGGGGGAATGCTGTATCTTGGGCTTATGAGCACGATGCTGGCTTTTCTTCTTCAGAATGTATGCCAGAAATACATCTCGCCCTCAACCGCGGCCATTCTGTTATCAACCGAATCTGTATTTGGGATTATGTTTTCGATTATCTTTCTTGCGGAAAAGCTCAGTTTGCGTATGGCGGTGGGATGCGTACTGATTTTTGTTGCGATCATTTTATCTCAATTAAAACTTAAAAAAGAAGTAAATAAAACGGCATAAATTATTCTAAGGCTCGAAATTTTTGACAAAGTATGGTAATATATATTAAATTATCTAAGGTCACCTCTAAAAAACCTTCCGGTGTCTTCAGGTACAATTTCCGCCGGACTGCGTCATACTAATATCCTCGTAATGCGGAAAGCATTGCTTCGTCGGCTTTCCTTGCCCGACGAAAATTCTGCCGGAATCCGTTCAAAACAGGTTTTTTAGAGGCGGTCTTAATTTAAATGAAACCTTTTGGCTTTTTGATTAGTGTTATATATAGGGAGGGATGTTGGTGAGCACAGAATCGCTGCGTAATGCGCGCACGCTGAACGATTCGGTGAACGAAACACTTGACCGGTATGCCTCCATGGTGTATCGTCTGGCTTTCACAAGAACAAAAAATTGTTTTGATGCCGATGATGTACTGCAGGAAGTGTTTATGCGATATATTCGCAGCACGCCTGATTTCCGGGATGAGGAACACCGTAAAGCTTGGCTTATTCGCACCACCATTAATTGCAGCAAAACGCTGCTTACATCGGCATGGTTTCGTAAAACCGTTCCGATGGAAGATACGCTGTGTACTCACATGAAGGAGCACAGCGAGGTCTATTATGCCGTGATGGAGCTCCCCGCCCAATATCGCACCGTCATTCACCTTTTCTATTATGAAGATTATGCAGTTGCGGATATCGCCGTGCTCCTTGGATGCAAGCAGGGAACGGTTAAAACGCGTCTGCATCGTGCCCGTAATATGCTGAGGGAAAAGCTGAAAGGAGAAGCTATTGATGTTTAGGGATAAATATCGTGCTGATAATGAAAAAATTAAACCCGATGATGCGTTGCTCAAATATCTATCGGTTCGTATGTCGGATGCCGCCGCCAATGGTGAACAGGAGCCGCCGGTTGTTCGGGTGTCTCATAAATCCCGCCTGCTAAGGGGGGTGGCCGCACTTGCTGCGTGTCTTGCGCTGTTAGTAAGCGGCGGAGGGCTATACATTGTCTTTGATGATGAGAAGAAAGAGCCTGATGTTACAGCCGAAGAAATAATCAAGGTTAAAACCGGAATTTCATATACCGAGCTTTTTGAGCTGGTTAAGTCGATGGAACCGGACACAGACGACCTTGTTAATGATGTTGGGAGAAAGGAGAGCATTTCTAACGGCAATCAGTTTGAATTTAAAGCTAATCAAGCCGTTCCCGCTCAAGGGAATTCTGACCCCCAAAGTGTAGCTCTTAAGGATTATTCTAAAACCAATATCCAGGTAGACGGGGTTGACGAAGCGGATATCATAAAAACCGATGGTAATTTCATTTATGCATTATCAAACGGCAAGCTTATTATAACGAGCATTGACCGGGCTGAGATGAAGAAGGTATCCACCATTGATTGCACCAAATATGCAGATAAAAAGGATGGTAGCCGCCCTTTAGAGATGTATGTAAACGGGGATAGGCTGGCGGTAATAAAAGAGGTTTTTGACCAGAGAAAGACGAATACCGGCACGGCAGAGAATGGGTATGCATATCGCGACATGATGTGGTACAGCACACATACATCCATAGCCCTTTATGATATCAAAGACAGATCGAATCCCAAGCTGTTGAGTGATCTTGGGCAAAGCGGGAGCTACCTGTCATCGCGAATGGTGGGGAAGACGCTATACTTCATTTCCAACCATTATATATACGAGGCAGCGGATAAGAACAAGCCCGAAACCTTTGTGCCGATGTTGTACAAAAACGGCAACGGAAGGGTGATAGGTGCCGACGACATAACCGTCAGTGTAAAGCCTCAGAGCAGGCAATACATTGTTGTTACCGCGGTTGATTTCGACAGACCGACCGAGCGAGTATCCTCAAAAACGGTGTTCGGGTGCGGCTCCACAATATATGCAAGCACCGAAAACATTTTGATTGCAAGCGGGGCACAGGAAATATCAACCCAAGGTGACACCTCTGATACCACCACGGCTGCCACCAAAGAAAAGTCTGAAACAAGCGGCGGCACACAGTCGTCAGCTTACAGTCCCGGGGCTCAACCCCAGCCTGATTTGACAAATACCGCCGGCAAGGTAGTCGCAAGCGAGTCAAGCAATTCGGACAAGGGGAGAAAGGCCACCTATTCGTTTGTCACAAATCTTATGCGGTTTTCACTAGATAACGGAAAAATTGAGCTGGCTGCAACCGGAAGTGTTCCGGGTTCACTCCTCAATCAGTTTTCTATGGATGAGTATAATGGACATTTCCGATTTGTTACCACCCGCAGCGATTATACCGAGCAAATAAGTGGAAGCGGAAATCAATCCACCGTCTCGGTTTCGGGCGGTGACACCTCAAACAACCTATATGTATTGAATTCTAAAATGGAGATTGTCGGGCGGATAGAGGATGTCGCCAAAGGGGAGAGGGTATATTCGGTTCGTTTTAGCGGGGATATCGGATATTTCGTAACCTTCCGCCAGGTTGACCCACTGTTTACGGTTGATTTAACCGACCCTGCCTCGCCCAAAATCCTCAGTGCATTAAAAATCCCCGGCTTTTCGGAATATCTTCACCCCTATTCAGACGGGCTGCTGTTCGGGTTGGGCAAGGATGCGGATGAAAACGGCCGGGTAAAAGGTCTTAAGCTTTCAATGTTTGATGTATCCGACCCTGCCGATGTTACCGAAAAGCATAAGCTGGTTTTAGATAAATATTGGACGGATGCAAGCTATAACCATAAGGCCATCATTGTATCGCCCCAGCGGGGACTAATAGCCTTCCCCTGTGATAACACCTATGTAATTTACTCATATGACAAAAATGCCGGATTTTCCAAGGCTGCCGATTTCTTAATTGATGAGTACAATTATATTCTCAGAGGTATTTATATTGATGATATGTTTTATGTATGCAGCGATACGGCAATAAGTGCTTATTCAATGGATGGCTATGCAAAGATGGCGACATTGAAATATTAATACTGTTCTCAAGTAAAAGGGAATGCCCCTCTCGGCCGAGAGGGGCATTCCCTTTTTGTGCTTAATATTTAATTATTTCTATTTTATTAATTTTTATATCCTTAACCGGTTTTTCACCTTCCAGCTCAACCGCCACAATGCTGTCCACAATATCCATGCCCTCAAACACCTGGCCGAATACGGTATGTCCGCCATTTTCCCTCCACGCACCGTCCAGGGAAATATTGCCGCCCTGCTTGCCGTAGAGTTCCCAAACCTTGTCCGAAACCAGCTTGGGATCGGGAGCTAGAAAATATTGGGCTTCAAAAAAAGCTTCAAATGAACCATACTGACTGTCATAATACTCTTTGGATTTGCCGTATTCTTGAAGGAGATACATTCTCTGCTGATTATACCCATTGTGGTAGCTGGCTGCATTTTCCTCGTACTTTTCTTTTCCCTCAAAAGTCTTCTTTTGGTTGATAAAAAACTGACTGCCGTTGGAGTCCTTTCCGGAGTTGGCCATCGCCAAAGAACCCCGAATGTTCAACAGCTTTGAGTCAAACTCATCCTCAAACGGGTTACCCCAGATGCTTTCGCCCCCTGTACCGTCACCTTTGGGGTCGCCGCACTGGATCATAAAATCATTTATTACACGGTGAAAGGTAAGTCCGTTATAATAACCATTCTTTGAATGGGTTTTAAAATTTTCTACCGCTTTTGGTGCAGCCTCGGGGAAAAACCGTATTTTAATGTCACCCATGCTGGTGTGCATAAAGGCAATTTCTTCACCCTTTGTCGGTTTTTCAAGCTGAAAGCCCACCACTTTATCGGGATAGGCGGTATCCGCCGTTTTCTTTGAACAGGCGGTGGTTGACATTACGAGAAGCAGTGCCGTCAGGGCGGATAAAATGCGATATTTTTTCATAAAAAGTTCCATTCCTTTCTGCTGTTGGGGAGTTGTGCGGTTTATTCTCCGCCGAAATTTCTGCCACAATTTACGGCAGAAAAGTACAAAACCTATTATCCTATCTTTTTATCTATACTCGGTTATTTCAATCGAGTTTATCACGACAGATGATACCGGCTTGTCGTTTCGGTCGGCATCTACCGAGGCAATAGCGTTTACAACATCCATGCCGTCGTATACCTGACCGAATACGGTATGGCGGAAATCAAGCCACGGTGTCCCGCCCACCTTTGCATAATTATCTGCCACCTCGTTAGGAAAGCCCTTGTCGGCAAGAGAGGGCATCTGATGGAGTATCTGTTCAGGGCAGGTGGAAGCCTGCACAATAAAGAACTGACTGCCGTTGGTTCCCGGCCCTGCATTGGCCATTGATAATGCTCCGTTATAATTGCGAAGCTCTATATCCGGCTCATCCTCGAAGGGCTCATTCCAGATGCTTTGGCCGCCGGTACCGTTACCTGACGGATCCCCGCCCTGGATCATAAAATCCTTTATGACACGGTGAAAAGTAAGCCCGTCATAATAGCCGTTTTTGGCGTGGGTGGTGAAGTTTTCAAAGGTCTTTGGGGTTTTATCGGGGAAGAGGCGGATTTTAATATCCCCCATTCCGGTGTGCATAATTGCGACGGTATCCCCTTGGGCAGGGTGGCTCAGTTGGTTCATTGGTAAAACCTCCGTTATTATCATTTATGGTTTTGTGACGAATTTATTGGGTCAATATGCTTTGCCCCATACCACCAGATGCTCTGCCTTTTTGCCGCAGCAAACGCAACTGTCGCTTATATGTTCCTGCTCGAAGGGCATACAGCGGCTGGTCACTCCTGCATTTTCTTTAAGCCCGCTTTCACATTCGCTACTACCGCACCACATCGCCTTGATGAAGCCGGGTTTGTTCTCGGCCGTATCCTTCATCTCGTCCATGGTGGCAGCCGAATAGGTCATGGCTATCTGCCGCTTTAAAGCCTTCTGATATAGACCGTCATGCACAGCTTTTAATAGCTCTGGGATTTTGGTGCCCAGTTCATCCAGTGAAACCACGGTTTTCTCGCGGTTATCCCGCCGAACAATTACACACTGATTATTTTCTATATCACGGGGGCCCAGCTCCAGACGAAGGGGGACACCCTTCATTTCATGCTCTGAGAATTTCCAGCCGGCGGAATTATCCGAGTCATCCAAACTCACCCGAACAAATGATTTCAGCTTTTCCTTTAATGCGGTCGCAGCATCCAAAACCCCCGGCTTGTGTGAGGCAATGGGGATTATAACAAGCTGAACCGGAGCTACTGCGGGGGGGATAACCAAGCCGTTATCATCCCCGTGGGTCATAATTATTGCACCGATAATGCGGGTGGACATGCCCCATGAGGTCTGGAACGGATATTGCAGGGTATTATCCCGTCCGGTAAATTGTATTTCAAAGGCTTTTGAAAATCCGTCACCGAAATAATGGCTTGTAGCACTTTGCAAAGCTTTTCCGTCGTGCATCATGGCCTCGATGGTGTAGGTAGCTTCCGCACCTGCAAATTTTTCTTTATCGGTTTTTTTACCCTTTAGCACCGGAATGGCAAGGGACTGCTCACAAAAATCGGCGTAAACGCCAAGCATCTGCTCGGTTTCATCCATGGCTTCCCGGGGGGTTTCGTGCATCGTATGCCCTTCCTGCCAGTAAAATTCGGTTGTGCGCAGGAAAGGACGGGTGGTTTTTTCCCACCTGACCACAGAGCACCATTGATTATATAGCTTGGGCAGGTCACGATATGAGTGGATAATATCATGATAATGGTCGCAAAACAGGGTTTCGGAGGTGGGACGGATGCAAAGCCGCTCGGGCAGCTCTTCATCCCCACCGTGGGTTACCCATGCAACCTCGGGGGCAAAGCCCTCAACATGATCCTTTTCACGCTGTAGCAGGCTTTCGGGAATAAACATGGGCAGCATGATGTTCTCATGCCCCAGCTCTTTAAAGCGGGTATCCAAATCGTTGTGAATATTCTCCCACAATGCTGTCCCGTAAGGGCGAACGATCATGCAGCCCCGCACCCCCGAATAGGAGGCAAGCTCGGCTTTCTTTACAACATCGGTATACCATTTTGCAAAATCTTCGTCCATGGGTGTAATGGCTTCAACCATCTTTTTGTTTTTATTATCTGCCATTTACCTTCACCTTCAATCAAGTTGTTACTATAGGTCACCTCTAAAAACCCCTTCCGGCGTCTTCCGGCACAATTACCGCCGGACTGCGTCAAACCTCCTCGTAATGCGGAAAACAGACCGCAAAGATGTCTTGATTTTTACTTGAGAGCAGTATTAGATGTGACCTATAATAGTTTTTTCTGAGTGCTGCCGTTATACGCTTTTCATATTATTTTTGAGCTGTGCCTTTTTCTCTTTCTTTTCTTTTCTCGCTTCAGCCTTTTTTTCATCTGTAACTTTATTAAGAATAAGAACCACCCCGAGAATGACAAGCATAACCACAAAAATACCCACCATTCCCATGAGCATAAGCACAAGGGATTCATTTATGTGTTTCGTCTGGAATATTATATTCATATTAATGACCATCCTTTGTAGAAAGTTTTAAAAACATCAGCCGATAAGTGTGGGCACAACACTCAGAATTATACCGCCCGCCACAACCGAGCCTATCTGCCCGGCAACATTGGCGCCCACAGCATGCATGAGGAGGTGGTTCTGATTGTCCTCTTTAAGCGACATTTTCTGAATGACCCGCGCCGACATCGGAAAGGCGGATATTCCCGCTCCCCCCACCATGGGGTTGATTTTCCTGCCCTCCGGCAGGAAAATATTCATAAACTTCGCAAACATTACACCGCCGATGGTATCGAATACAAAGGCAAAAAGTCCGAGTGCCATGATTATGAGGGTGCTGAAATCTATAAACTTGTCGGCCTTCATGCTGGACGAAATGGTAAGGCCCAGTAGGATGGTGATGAGGTTGGCAAGGGTGGTCTGGGCGGTCTGTGAAAGACTATCCAGCTTAAGGCATTCACGCAGCAGGTTACCGAACATCAGCATACCTACCAATGACACCGATTTAGGTGCAACCAAACCGGCGATTATCATTACTATAATCGGGAACAAGATGCGGGTAAGGCGGGAGACCGACTGGGGGTTATACGGCATGCGTATCAGCCGCTCTTTTTTTGTTGTAACCATTTTTATGGCAAAGGGCTGGATGATCGGCACCAAAGCCATATATGAATAGGCGGCAACCGCAATCGCGCCCTTATATTCCGATTCAAAAATTTGGGAAACAAGTATGGCTGTCGGACCATCTGCCGCCCCGATAACACCGATTGCCGCAGCATCCTTAAAGTCCTGGAACATGAAGGAGGCGACAAGAATGGTAAGAAATATACCAAACTGTGCAGCGCCGCCGAAAAGCAGCATTTTCGGGTTGGAGAGAAGGGGGCCAAAATCTATCATGGCGCCGATACCAATGAAAAGGAGAAGCGGCATGGCTTCGGATGCTCCAATACCCACCTTGAAAAGCCAGTCAATAATACCCTGGGAACCGTCCTCGGCAAACCCTACGGCACCCGACCATGGTATGTTGACGAGAATGGCGCCGAAACCCATGGGCATCAAAAGCGCAGGCTCAAAGTCTTTTACCAAAGCGAGGTATATTAAAAGACCACCGATACCAAACATTATCAGGTTTTTCCAACCAGCGGCTGAAAACAAAAAGATGATACTATCATACAAAAAGCTGAATTGATTTAAAAAGTCCAAATGATTACTCCCCTTAGCATTAAATGAACGTACAGTTTTTCATTATATCTCATTATAATAGTATTTTCAATTATTTGCAGTGTTTTTATTAAAAATTGAGAAATAATCTTGGTTAAGGTGACCTTAATTAAATTTAGATGAAATTTCACCCATGCAAATTCCGTTTTGATGACCAGTAATCTCGGCGGTAACAGTCAAGCCGGGGGTTAATTTGCCGTCATGGTCGGTTATCCTTACCGGAAAATACTGAGGGGTGTAGCCTTCGATGGCGTTGTCATCCATCCGCGCCTCAAGCAACACCTCGGTGCAGCGGCCAATCCAACCGTCCAGATATTTATCTCGGGATTTGTTACAGACGGCTGACATGCGCCGACTTCGTTTTGCTTTTTCGGCACCCGACACCTGATTTTGGGCTTTGGCTGCCGGAGTGCCGGGGCGGGGGGAATATGCAAAAATATGAACCCGAGAAAATCCGATGCTCTCAACAAAATTGAGTGATTGCACAAACTCATCCTCATCCTCCCCGGGGAACCCAACCATAACATCGGTTGTAATCCCGCAATCGGGGAATTTTTCACGCAAGTCCCTGCATACTTCTTTATATTCTTCAGGGGTATAATGTCTGTTCATTCGTTTTAGGGTGGCGTCGCAGCCACTTTGCAGGGAAAGGTGGAACTGGGGGCACAGCTTATCAAGAGCGGCAAGGCGATTGATTGTTTCGGGGGTCATTAAATCCGGTTCAAGCGAGCCCAGCCTTACGCGGTGAATACCCGGGATGGAAGAGGCAATTTCCGCCGCCTCACAAAGAGAGCCGCCCCATTCCTTGCCGTATGCGGTGAGGTTAATACCCACCAAAACAATTTCCGAATATTCGTTTGCCGCCAGCTTTTCGAGCTCTGATTTCAGCTCGTCCGGCTGTTTTGAGCGAACCCGCCCTCTGGCGTAGGGAATTATACAGTATGAGCAAAAGCGGTCACAGCCGTCCTCGATTTTTATAAAGGCGCGGGTACGCCCCTGAAATTCATCTATCGAGAGGGATTCGAACTGCTCGTTATGCTCCGAAATATCAACAATTCGCTGTCTTAATGTTAGAAAACGGTTTATTCTGCTTGGCAGAGCATGACGGGCGGCGTTACCAAGCACAATATCGGCCTGTGTAAACCGGTCGGCTATTTCGGGGAATGCCTGGGGCATACATCCGGTAAGTACCAAAATGGCGTGGGGGTGATTCCGCCTGAGCCGTCGGAGGAGCTGTCCGAGCTTGCGGTCGCTCTCTCCCGTAACGGTACACGAATTAATAACAATAACAAGCTCTTGGTCCGAAACTTGGGACTCTTGTGTATATTCGGCGGTGTTCCAGCCCTCGTCCTCCATCAGTCGGCGCATTGCCTGGGTTTCATATTGATTAACCTTGCAGCCGAGGGTGTGAAATAATGCATTCATATTTATTCAGTTCTTTCTTATACTAAACACTAGTGTTTAGTAATAATATAAGGCCACCTCTAATACTGTTCTCAAGTAAAAGGTAGGGTTTGAGATGCTCATTTCTTTTTTTTATAAATACTACCATAATATAAATATAAAAACAACAGCCGCCCGGCGGGCTGTTGTCCACCGGGCGGCTATTATTATAACATATTCAATTGTTAGTTTTTAAGGTTATTGCTTTCATACTGCTGAATCATCTTTTTAACCATCTGTCCACCGACCGAGCCAGCCTGCTTAGAGGTCAAATCTCCGTTATAACCCTGCTTGAGATTTACGCCAACCTCGCTTGCAGCCTCCATCTTAAAACGATTCAAGCCTTCACGCGCCTCAGGAACAAGAGCCTGATTATTTCTAGCCATTCTTTTTACACTCCTTCATGTTTCGGCGGTGCATTACCGCAATAAATTTATTGCGTTTGCCTGTAGTATTTTTAACCTATGTCTTTGTATTATTACAGGGAAGTTGTGTAATCAGACGCGAAATTTTCCAATGCTATTTTTCTGGTTAATTTGTCATTTGTTTTTATTTCTGCATTCATTGCAGTATCCATATATCTGCAATGTGTGGTCGGTCACAAAAAAGCCAAATGTCTTTGCAATATCCCGTTCCATTTCGCTTAATGGGCATTTCGGAATATCAAGCATGTTGTTACAGCTTTTACAAATCATATAATGCTGGTGCTTTTGGCCGTCAACCACGCTGTAATAACCTTCTCCGTTTTTAAGCATACCATGCGCGACCTCACCGCGTGAAAGCATGGCTTCAAGATTGCGGTAAATAGTGGATTTTGCAATACTCGGCTGAAGCCGTTTGGCGTGCTCATATACTTCGCTTGCCGTAAGCGGATGACCCGCATCCTCCAGCAGTGAAAAAATAAGCTGCTTTTGTTTTGTGTTTCGTATTGCGGCCATGTATTTATCCGCCCTTCGTTATTATTGATTATCATTCTGAAAATATTATAAACAATATAACCAAATAAATCAATCCGGCTTTTCAGCCGGATTGATTTGTATTCCATTTAGTTTTTATTTTAAATAGGAATTTGGATTGACAGGTTTGCCGTTAATACGAATCTCAAAATGCAGGTGAGGTCCGGTACTCCAACCGGTACTTCCAGCACGGCCTATCAGCTGCCCCTTACTTACCTTTTGTCCTGTTGCGATATTGATCGAGCTGAGATGCGCATAAAGAGTGCGGTATCCGCCGCCGTGGTCTACTATTATATATTTGCCGTATCCGCCGCCTCCGTGGCTTACTTCACACACTTTGCCACCGTCGGCTGCAATGACCGGCTTGCCATATACACCGTTGCCTGAAATATCAATACCGGAGTGAAAGCCGCCGCCTCTATAACCATAATTTGAAGAGATCATTCTGCAGGAAGGAAGAGGCCAAGTGAAACGCCCTGTGGTAATGCCATCCCCCGCTGCGCTGACACTGTTATTTACCCTTTTTTCACCCACGACAACCACCTTGTCGACGGGCTTTTTAATAACCTTGGTATCTAAAATTTTGCGGGCACTCTCAACTCCGTCTATAAGAGTTACTTCGGCCTTTATATGTTTCTTGCCCTCAATACCATTGGTTCGAACAGCAGAATATCCAATATACTGCTTGCTGTCCTTAACGGTTTGGGTTTTATAGTCGATGGTTTCGTCATATTCCACCGTGCGTATAACCTGAACCCTGAGATAGGGTTGAGCCTTTTGGACAAGCATCTTTACATCGGGGAATATCTTCTTGTCAAAATCGGGATTTAAAGAACGCAGCTCGCTAATGGTCATATCAGTTTTTTCTGAAATTAATATCGGGCAATCACCTTTAACAATGGTATAGTATTTGTCTACCATTGAAAGGGAGGTTAAATGTTTGCGCATATCTTGGATGGGGGTAATTGAGGATATGGGATAAAGACCGTCCACCACATCAACATCTTGTATGAATTCTGAGCGCTCGTTTTTACTGCCGTTTTCGTAGCTACTCAAAATCGAATTAAGCAGGTCATTAAGCTCGGAGCCGGACTGTACAGCACCTTCAAATTTATTGTCAATATATAGCCCGGCACCCTCGGTTATTGCATCGCCGGAGGATTCGATTATTTTATCGCATACTTCAACCTCGTCTATAATATCCGATTTGGATACGACGGTAATGGTAAGCTTGGGTGTGCGCTGAACTTCAAAGGATTTGTCGGGGTTAATTACCCGGTCGGTAGCCAGATTTGCAGCGTTATCATAAACAGTTTCGTCTGTAATATATCCGAGCGTCTGTCCGTCGTATTCGACAGCCAGTGCAAAGGTCATGCCGCTCCAGAAATTAATGGTCATTATCAGGGCAGCCAAGGCTGCCGCGGGAGTGGCGATATTAAACACCTTAACAAGGGTTTTTTTGTGGCGGCGCACCGCAAAAAACGGAAGCAGCAGCGAAACCTTTATACCTGTAAGTGGGCTGCTTTTATATCCGCTTCGCACACGCTGTGCAGCCAAAGGAAAGCCCTTTACAAAAAGAATAAATTCCTGTTTTATGCTTGACCCCAAAGCACGAATGCGTTTTAGCAAAAGGAAATCCACAGCTTTATATAGCAAACGACCCGTGGGAATCAGTACACGAGCCAGCCTTTTCCCCAAACGGCGCAAAACCCGAATTGTGCGGGCACCTGTTAAATAACAAATGGTATAAGAATAGTGATATGCGATCACAAGATTGTGGCCGATCACATTTCGTATTACATTATTAAGTCGGCGCATAAATTCCGCCGACTTTTTTATAAACTTATCGATCAGCATCATATGGAACCACTTCCTAACCAAATAAGCTCCGTGTCGTTTTAGGGGAGGAGCTAAATAGTTACAAACTTGTAACAACCTTTGTTCTATTATACTCAGAAGTTACAAGATTGCAACCCTATCGGGTAAAGATTATAATAAATCGTCAGAAAAACGGTTAATAATTGTGCAGAGTTATAACAACATGCACAAAAATCATGTGGGATAATCTAGTAGAATATCCTTCCAATTTTCCAGAACTTCAAGTTGAATTTTGGATTTTTTTCGTGCGTCATCAAGATTATGCTCCAAATAATTACCACATTCTTCCTCGGCGGCTCCGGGTATATCACCATTATAATCTGCGATAAAATTTAACGCCTTTTTTGTAATGTCTATTGCATCCGCATGGGAAATCCCACGGGTAATAAGATAAAATCCGGTTCGGCAGCCCATCGGGCCAAAATAAATAATACCGTCTTTTAAAGGGCTGTTGCGTATATAAGTGGCAAAGAGATGCTCAATGGTGTGAAGTGTGCCGTTTTCAAGAAAGGGGGGTGTATTCGGACGGATAAAGCGAAGATCGTATGTAATAATATCGCCGTCTGTCCTGGAAAGATACATACCCGGCAGAAGATTTGTATGGTCTACTTGAAAGCTTGCTATCTTGTTCATATTAACATCCATGTCCTTTCGGCTGTTACTTTTCCTCATATATTCCGGGAAGGTCGCTTGCAAACCCTCTGTCTTGGGTGATTTCCTGCATGGATTTACCGCTTGGCAGGGCTGATATGAATTCGGTTATCATGTCCGATGCTTCGTTTACCGCAAAATCATACAGCTCAAAGAAGCTGTCATTGCATTTTTGCAGATTGTCATGCGGATTTGTCCATTCGGCATGGCGCTCGTTGGCATAATCCCAATCGCCGGTGTGGTTGGGGCGGAGGAGGGAGGTTGCAAAATGTCCCCGCCTCATCAACTTTTCTACCGGGCGAAACACCAGCCTTCTACCCATCATGGTTTTATCATTCATAAAAAACAGTGCATGCCGCATATCCCCGGGAGCGTGGGCAAGAAGCTCTGCCGGAAGCATGGTATTAAAAAGTCTGGACAAAAGGGAACGATACAGCCGCCCCACAGTTGCATAACGGTCGCCGGAATCATTCGGAAGGGTATTGGTAAGGTCGTATCTCTTTATTAAACGCCCTGTTTCGCGCCGCAAAACCATGGTATCAAGGGCGCTTTCGATGCGAAAATGATATTGGATAGCGCTTTTGCCATAAGAGGGGTCATCCTCAGCCAGCCTTTGCTGCGCCCAGCATATATAAGGATGGGCTGCACGGTCAAGGGCGTAGTGGCAGAAAAAACCTTCCACATATCCCAACATTTCATTATATTTAATTCGTTCTGAATTTAGTACACTGCGAAAAGCCTCAAACAGCTTGGCGGGGCTGATATTGTGAAGACGGCTTCCGATTGAGGTATAGCTTTCCCCCCGCTCCCACGGAAGTACGCGGTGAAAAAAGAAAATATCCGGCCCTTGTGCGCCAATCATAGCCATTTCATGGTCGGATGCTTCAATGCCCGCTTTCTTCAACTTGGAAAAAACACGAAGTGCAAACTGGTGGTGGGTTATTAATGCAGGCATATTAAAAGCCCCTTTCATTTTTAATACTAATATCCGACTAAAATATTAATAAGGTTTCCGAGGAACTTTTGTGTCGGGCAAGGCCGACGACGCAGGCGGGCTGGCGCCCGGCAAGGAGGAGAACCAAGCCCGGTGCAAAAAAGACCGGAAGGATGTTAAGGCTTTAGTCGGATATTAGTATAGGTCACCTATAGGTATACCAGCTATTGTACAAGCTATTATATAAGAAATATGCAATAAATGGTAAATAATATGTAAATAATCAGAGTTTATTCTTTTATCCCGAACCCTCGCAATAGCGCATTCATGTCCGAGGGGATTTGGGATATAAATTCCATGGTGTTTTTTGAAACCGGATGATCAAACGAAAGGCGGCTGCAATGAAGGGCATGGCGGGGTATTAATTCGCTGTCCTTGCCGTACATTGTGTCTCCGGCCAGGGGATGCCCCATCCAAGACATATGAACCCTGATTTGATGGGTTCGCCCCGTGTCGATAATTACGCGAAGCAGCGAAATATTATCGGTTGCCGCAAGAGACCACCAGCGGGTAAGGCAGTATTTCCCCCCAACCCCTACTTCTCGGGTTATACCAAACCCCTCCTTATTCCGGATGGGCTGTTCAATAACACCCTCCCCCTCCATTCTACCTAACACAATTGCGTGGTATTCCTTTGAGGTATGACCGTTTAGCAGATTTGCAGCATGCGGATTTTTGGCAGCAAGAAGTAAGCCGCTTGTGTTGCGGTCAAGCCGATTTATCGGTCGGAAGCTGAGCCGGGCTCCCAGGGTCGCATGGTGTGCTATCACGGCAGCGGCAAGGGTTGGCTCGGTATGTCCTGATGAGGGGTGAACCGCCAAGCCGGAGGGCTTGTCCACAACAATTACATCCTCGTCTTCATAAACCACCAAGAGGGGGATTTCTACCCCCTCCACCCGGGGTATGTCGGGGGGCATCCTCAAAACAATCCTTTGACCCGCTCGAAGCCTGTCTATGCTCCTTACATGAATACCGTCCGCCGTTATACCGTTATCCACTCTTTTCAGGCGGGCAAGCAGGCGTGCCGATACCCCGCAACCCCGCCGCAAAAAGGTTTGAACGGTTGCGTTATCGTATTTATCCGAAACGGTATAAAAAAGCTCCCCCATGACGCCCACCTGATTAGTAGTATAGAAAAACCCCCATTTAGAAGTCTAAACGAGAGCTTTTCTATTATTGATATTGTAAAAATATTATACTGCGTTGTGAACGAAAGAAGCAATACGATCAAGCGGAATATCGGTAACAGAGCCAAGACTGCGCCGATCGTAATCTCCACCATAGTTGTTGCCATAGTTGGAGTAGCCGTTATTTCCGCAGCAGCGGCGGCTGTTAGAGTAGCCGTTGCTGTAGCCATTGCAGGTATTGCCCAGGGCACATCCGGGGGCAGACCCGATTCGGGTGATTAACCTGACAAAGCATTTATTAACAGAAAGAACTACTCCGGTAAATCCTTGACCGGACTGACCGCCGCTTGTGGTGAAGATGGTTACGGTTTCACCGATATAACGGCTGAGATGCTCTACAAAACTATCATTGAAAATTTCGCCGTTCAAGTCATAATCTCTCCTATAAAAAAATTGGTGCACCTGTTTTATTATATGAGAGCGAATTGGACTTGTTACACAAAATACGGCCAAGCATGAACACATATAAAATTAGCAGGTTATATGCGAACAACCCAACCAAACGGATCGGGGATACGGCAGTTCTGGATACCGGTGAGGGTGTCATAAAGCCGCTGTGCAACCTCGCCAATCCGGTTATCATTGATTATAAGACGCTTGTCATCCACCTTCAGCTCACCTATGGGAGAGATGACGGCAGCGGTACCTGTACCAAAGGCTTCCTCCAGATTTCCGTTTTCGGCTGCCTGTTCAACCTCGGCAAGAGAGAGGGCTCGCTCGTTTACCGTATATCCCCATGAGCGCAAAAGATCGATGCAGGACATGCGGGTAATACCGCCCAATATGCTGCCCTGTAGCGAGGGAGTAACAATTTCACCTGAAATTTTAAAGAAAACATTCATGGTGCCGACTTCTTCTATATATTTGCGTTCAACACCATCCAGCCACAAAACCTGAGTATATCCCTGTTTATCGGCTTGATCCTGAGCTTTGAGGGAGGCTGCATAATTGCCCGCTGTTTTCACATATCCCATACCTCCACGAACGGCACGCACAAAGTTACGCTCGACATATATGCGCACAGGGTTGATCCCCTCGGGATAGTATGCCCCCACGGGGGATAATATAATAATGAATAATAGATGATCTGCAGGATGTACGCCGATGTGGGGGTCGACCGCAATTATAAAGGGACGGATATAAAGGGAGGTACCCTCGCCCTGCGGAATCCAGTCCTGATCTATGGATACCAGCTGCTTTATTGCCTCGACTGCGAACTCCTCATCAATTTCGGGGATACACAGGCGTTGGTTGGATATATTAAGGCGGGCCATGTTCTTATCAGGGCGAAACAGCACGGTACCGCCGTCGGGGGCGCGGTAAGCCTTCATTCCTTCAAACACCTCTTGGCCGTAATGCAGACACATTGCTGCCGGGTCCAGCGAGAGGGGGCCGTAGGGTATTATGCGGGGGTTGTTCCAGCCCTGACCACTGTCATAGTTCATGATAAACATGTGGTCGGTATAATAATTGCCAAACCCTAAGCCGGAGGAGTCCTTTGGCTTGGATTTTGGTGTTTGCGTGCGTTGAATTGTAATTTCCGCGGATGTCATAATCAACACTTCCTATTAAATATGCATTTGTTAAATTATATGTCTGCATTCATTAAAATGCAAGGTTAATAACCGAAGAATTAAGCATGTGCATGTTTTTCAATCCCGCTTGTCCGCCAGCGACCCGAAAGGATATAAATAATTCCGACAATAAGAGACCCCAGAGATGCAATCGATGCAGCATAGCCCACGCCGAGCAGCCCCCAACCAAGCGTTATTCCCAGAAACCAAGCCAGCGGAATTCTCAGCAAAAGCGAGCTTACCATGGCGTTGAGCATTGAAAATAATGTTTGGCCTGCACCCATTGCCAGCCCGTTTATACAAAAGACGAAACAGACAATCAGATAATTATAGCTGACACTGCGAAGATAGAGGCTACCGTCGGTAATGCATTTTTGAACTATATCGGCCGACAGATTGGTGTTGCCCGAACCGAGGAATAAGGTCATTATTTGGGTCGAAAATGTGCTGACAACGGCGAAGACGCCCAGAGATAATATAAAGCCTATACCTATGGCCGAGAGCATGGCTTTTTTAGCCCGTTCCGGTTTCCCGGCCCCAAAATTCTGCCCTGCCATGGAGGAAACCGATACCTGTAATGCTATGGCAGGAAGTATGGCGAAACTGTTTACCTTGCTTGCAATACTAAGGGCGGTTGAGCCTACAATTCCGGCGATATCGTTTGCCAATCGGTTAAGAAATAAAAATGAGAAGCTGACCATTACGCCCTGAAGAGAGGTGGGAAGGCCGATTTTTAACAGCCGCCTTGCCACATAGCCACTCACCTTAAAGCTTTTACGCCGAAAATCAAAAATAAAATCCCTGGAGCGAAGAAATATGACCGACATAATAAAGCTGGTCGCTTGGGCGATAACGGTTGCCCAAGCCGCCCCTGCTGCCCCTAAGTCGAGGAAGCCGACAAAAATAATATCCAGACCGATATTTATAACGGTTGCTACGGCCACAAAAATCAGCGGATGGCGGGAATCTCCCAATCCACGCAGCACGGCACTGATAGCGTTATAACCGAAAATAAAGATTGTGCCGCCCATGCATATATTAAGGTATGCTAACGCCTCGTCAAATGATTCCTTGGGCGTGTTGAGTGCAATCAATATATATCTGTTAAAAATAAGCATTACAACCGTTATTATAACCGCTACAACGGCATAAAGTGTGAACATGGTGCCGATGGTTTTCTCGACATCCTCCTGCCGCTTTGCCCCGATAAATTGTGCAATCATGACGGTTCCGCCAACGGCCAGCCCACTTATCAGGTTGATTACCACTATGGTTATTAAGCCGCCTATGCCAACCGCCGAGGTACCGACCGCCCCACCATATATTCCGACTATCAGCATATCCGCCAAATTATATAATGCCTGGAGCAGATTTGCCGCCAAAAAAGGCAGTGAAAAGCGGATGAGATGCTTGGTAACACTGCCTTTTGTCATATCTTTTTGGAATGTGCTCAATATATACGCGCTCCTTTAGATTGTAAGCCAGGGGATACTAATACTGTTCTCAAGTAAAAGGTGAGACAAAATTTGCGAGGATGTTTTTCGTCATGCAAGGCGGAGGAGGAGAGCGGGCTGACGCCCGCCGACGACAACAACGCTGTATGGCGGAAAACAGACCGCAAAGATGTCTTGATTTTTACTTGAGAGCAGTATAATTAGTATTGTCTTTCTCTTCAACGCTTATTTCATTCAAAATCAAGGATAATACCTGTTCGGGCTCAATTTTTAATACATGTGCAAATTCTTCATACAGCAACTTTTGTGCCTCGTTCAATATCCGTTCATCCGAGGCATGCAGCTTCCGCCCATTTTCCTTTTGTGTCTCCCTATGGGCGCACAGCGATTTTATCATGCGCACAAGGTCTTTGCGTTCGCCGCTTTTCAATATTTCGGAAAATCTTTCCCTTCGGGCGTTATCATTCTCAATCCATCCTTCTTCTACATCAGAAAACGAACGGATTATAGAATATATTTCTGTAGCACTCAATACAGGCCTCATTTTGGATTTCAATTTAGCGTTATTCATAGGGACAAAAATAACGGAGGCCTTTTGGTAAATCGGTTTTAGCGTGTAATATTTTATTTTTTTACCGTAAAACTCCTTTTCGGAAATATCGGTAATAAGACAAACACCGGTTGTTCCGTAAACCACGGTATCATTTACGTGAAACAATTCTGCCACTCCTCTTCTTCAAATCAATTCATACTCGTTACTACTCAAATTGCTTAATATCAACCCTTCAATTCATCACAGCGGCATAGTCCGGATATTAAAGCATAATACCAATCAATTATAAACCTCATATTATCGGTTTGTTTACCATCAGCCTTGACAGCCGAAAACATTTTGGAAAATCCCCTTATGTTATTTAACATAAGGTTTATAATAAAAGTGCAGTTTGCACCCAAATTACATTCAGCAATGCAAACCACACGTCCCCTTATATTCATTTTAACAGAAAAGTGAGGAAAAATCAAATGAACTTAATATTTGAGGCGGGGGGTTGGAAGACCGGGCATACTCTCACCCCAATTAAGTGTCCCAAAAACCCCCATCTATGTCGGGGGGAAAGGGAGCATATTATTTAAAATTTTGGGTGTAGACGCGGGGGAAGCAAGCCCCTGCCCAGCTTTTTGCAAAGTGGGGGAATGAAAACCGGCGTATAATACTTTTTGTTTTTATATTAATATGTTATAATAACTACACTTTTAGATTTCCAAAAAATGATTTTATATTAGGGGGATTTTCCATGCGCCTGCTTGTGCTGGACGGTAACAGTATAATTAACCGCGCTTTTTACGGAATAAAGCTGCTGACCACAAAAGACGGCAGGTATACCAACGGACTTTATGGTTTTCTGCTTATTCTTCACAAGCTGAAGGAGGAGCTGAAGCCGGACGGTATAGCGGCGGCATTCGACCTTCATGCTCCCACCTTCCGGCATAAGGAATATGCGGAATATAAGGCAGGGCGGAAGGGTATGCCGGACGAACTGCGTCAGCAGATGCCGGTATTAAAAGAGATGCTCACCCTTATGGGCTGCCATGTGTTGGAGCATGAAGGATATGAAGCCGACGATATTTTAGGAACCCTGGCGGCATCGGCCGGTGAAAAGGGCTGGGAATGCGTAATAGCGACCGGAGACCGCGACTCTCTCCAGCTGGTGCGGGAAGGGGTTTCGGTTATGCTTGCTTGTACCAAACTGGGAAAGCCCGAAACCATCGTTTATGATACGGCGGCGATAAATGAGAAATACGGTCTTGCACCCCAACAGCTTATTGAATTAAAGGCGCTTATGGGGGATGCAAGCGATAATATTCCCGGGGTGCCCGGGGTGGGAGAAAAAACCGGGCTTGAGCTGGTGCGGCGTTACGGTAGTCTTGAAAATATATATAATGATCTTGACTCCCTTGATATAAAAGCGGGGGTACGAGAAAAGCTGCGAGCAGGTCGTGATAGTGCGTTTTTAAGCCGAAAGCTTGGAACCATCTGCTGTGAGGTTCCCATTGAACGGGATTTGGATACTTATAAGCTGGAGCAGATGAAAGCCCCCGAGCTGTCCGCTATGCTTGCAAGGCTCGAATTCTTTTCTTGGATTGAAAAGCTGGGGCTGGACTTGGCAGTACAAACGCCGCTCGGCGAACAACCGGTGTCTGATAGGGTGGTTACGGTTGAGGGGGGAGAGGCACTGCCTGAGCTGCTTGAATGGACCGATAAGAATAAACAGCTCGACATGACCGCCCAGGTAGAAAATTTAAAGCTTAACGCCGTTGCCGTCTCATTCGGCGGGCGTTCGGCGGTTATCAGCGCCCAAACCGACGGCTTTGATGAATTAAAAAAGCGTATTTGTGACGGCAATATAAATAAGCGGGTTGCCGATACAAAAACTTTGTGCGCCGCCCTGTTAAACGAGGGAATGCAGCCCGGCGGAATTGTGATGGATACAATGCTGGCGGGCTATCTGTTAAATCCCCTTTCATCCGATTATTCAATTGGCCGACTGGCACAGGAATATGGGGTTGCAGCCCCCACGGTTGAGGGGGGAGATGGAGGGGTTTCTTTGTTGCCGGCGGTTGCGGACAGGCTGGAAGGGGAGCTGAAGGCTCACGGGCAGGAGGCTCTGCTGCGTGATGTTGAAATACCCCTTGCCAATGTCCTTGCCGACATGGAAAACAACGGTTTCGAGGTTGATATACAAGGAATTACCGAATTCGGGGATATGCTTGGGAAAAGGATAGATGATTTACAAAGAGAAATAACCACGGCGGTGGGGTATGAATTCAATCTTAACAGCCCCAAACAATTATCAAAGGCACTTTTTGAAGATTTGGGGTTGCCTGCAAAGAAAAAAACCAAAACCGGATATTCCACCAATGCCGAGGTGCTTGAAAGCCTGCGTAATGCCCATCCGGCGGTTGCCATGCTGCTTGATTATCGCACCCTGACCAAGCTGAAATCCACCTATTGTGACGGACTGCTCAAGGTGGTTGGTGATGATGGGCGCATACACACCTCGTTTAATCAAACCGAAACGCGGACAGGCAGGATATCCTCCACCGAACCCAACCTGCAAAACATTCCCGTCAGGCAGGAGCTTGGTCGGGAGCTGCGCCGATTTTTTCGGGCACAGGAGGGGTGGACCCTTTGCGACGCCGATTATTCCCAGATAGAGCTGAGGGTGTTGGCCCACATGGCGGAGGACAAGGACATGATTTCCGCATTTAATAAGGGAACCGATATTCACAGTGTTACGGCCTCTCAGGTGTTTGATGTTCCGGAGGAGATGGTAACCCCTCTTATGAGGTCCCGGGCAAAGGCGGTTAATTTCGGCATTGTTTACGGTATCGGCGCCCATTCGCTGTCGGAGGATATCGGGGTATCATACGGAGAGGCCAAGCGATATATCGAGCAGTATCTTGAACATTATTCCGGTGTCGCAAAATTCATGGACAGCATGATTGAACTGGCGCGGGAAAGGGGATATGCCCAAACCCTGTTTGCACGCCGCCGCCCTCTACCCGAGCTAAAAGCAACCAACGCGGTTATGCGTTCATTTGGCGAGCGGGTTGCGCGAAACACGCCGATACAGGGCACGGCAGCAGATATTATAAAAATCGCAATGGTAAGGGTTTATAACCGGCTTAAAAAGGAAGGTATGAAAGCCAGACTTATTTTGCAGGTGCATGATGAGCTTATCGTTGAAGCTCCGCTGGAAGAGGCTGAAAAGGCTGCCGCTTTGTTAAAGGAAGAGATGGAGTCGGCGGCAGACATGGCGGTTAAGCTGGCGGCTGATGTTCAAATCGGCAGAACATGGTATGACGCGAAAGGATGACAGATATGACCATTTTATTTGTTTGCACCGGCAACACCTGCCGAAGTCCGATGGCGGCTGCCCTGATGGCTTTAGAGCTTGACAAGCGGGGTGTGCAGGATATAATTATTGAAAATGCGGGGCTGTCCGCCTATGGTGAACCGGCTGCCCCGAATGCCATAAGTGTGATTGACGAGCTTGACCAAAGATCAGCCGAGACCCTTGGCCGGCACCGTTCACATAATATAACCGAGGAGCAGTTAATAAATGCCGATATCATTGCCGTCATGAGCGATGCCCATGCTGGGGCAGCCATCCGGCGGGGAGCCGACCCGAAAAAGGTGCATATCCTCTCGACAAAAAAAGAGAGCGGAATTACCGACCCTTTCGGCGGGGATATTGATACATATAGGGAAACCCGTGATCGTTTGATAGAGGCGGTCGGAGCCCTGGCCGACGATATATTATAAATAAAGGTGACCTAAACATAAACCTGAAGACTGAAAGGGTTTGAACAGGAAAATGGACGAAATCAGCAAACCTCCGAGTATAATGATATCCCCCATGCATTCAGAGCATCTGGATGACCTTGCACAGCTGGAAAGGCTGGCTTTTTCAAGACCCTGGTCGTATGATGCTTTGGCAGAGGAGCTGCAAAATCCGCTTGCCGTCTTTTTTGTTGCCCAATCGGCGGAGGATGAACAGGCCGTGGGATATATCGGGATGCACCATATTCTTGATGAGGGTGCAATAGCCAATATTGTTGTTCATCCCGATTATCTCCGGGGTGGGGTTGCCACAGCCTTGATAACCGAGGCGGTGGATTACGCGAAAGAAAATGAGCTGTACCGCCTCACTCTGGAGGTTCGGGCCTCCAACCTGCCGGCCATTGCTCTTTACGAGGGGATGGGATTTAAGCGAGAGGGAATCCGCCCCGGTTTTTATGATTCTCCCAAAGAGGATGCAGCTATTTATTCGCTATATTTTTAAGTGGTTGACTTTACGAATTATATAATACTAATCGCTCATTATAATTGTAATAAACATAAGGAAATGATAAAAAGTAATGAAAATACTCGCAATTGAAACCTCCTGCGACGAGACGGCGGCGGCCGTTGTTGAGGATGGTAGGCTTGCCCTTTCAAATGTTGTCGCTTCACAGGTGGAGGAGCACAGAATATACGGCGGCGTTGTGCCGGAAATTGCAAGCAGACGGCATTCAGAGGCCATTTCGGGAGTGGTAAGGCAGGCGCTTGATGATGCCAAAACCGATATTTCAAAGATTGGAGCGGTCGGGGTTACACACGCCCCCGGCCTGATAGGTGCCCTGCTTGTGGGGGTAAACTTTGCAAAAGGGCTTGCAATGTCGGCCGGACTGCCCCTTGTTGCCGTTCATCATCTGCGCTCACATATAGCGGCCAACTATTTGGCATTCCCACAGCTTGAGCCCCCCTTTCTCTGCCTTGTTGTTTCGGGGGGACACAGCCATATTGTTAAGGTTGAGGATTATACGCACTTTATAGTGTTGGGGCGCACCCGAGACGATGCTGCGGGGGAATGCTATGACAAGGTGGCAAGAGCTATGGGAATGCAGTATCCCGGTGGCGTTAATCTCGACCGCAGGGCGGCACTTGGCGACCCTAATGCCTACGAGCTTCCCCGCCCCAGGGTGGAGGGTAGCCCCTACGATTTCAGCTTTTCGGGTCTTAAAACTGCTGTTATCAACCGACTGCATAATGCAGAGCAAAAGGGTGAAGCATTAAATTATGACGACCTGTCTGCCTCTTTTCAGCAAACCGCTGTTGACATGCTTGTCCAAAACACTCTGCTTGCCGCAAAGGATACCGGTGCATCCACAATAGTTTTGGCGGGTGGGGTGTCGGC
>JAQWBK010000008.1:0-9223 GCA_028706415.1 Oscillospiraceae bacterium
TTGTCAGGATCGTACTTTTGAAGATTTATCCAAACAACATAAGCGAAAAGCTGTTTCAGGTCATCAAGCCGTCCACTATCCAAATTATATGTTTTAATAAATTCTCCTACGATTCCATCCAACTTAGTTTCATACCGGCAGAGGAAATGAGCAAAATATTTGTCGTCGCACTCATAGACAGCACGAACAAAATATTCGTTCCAGTTATCAAAAACAATCGGTCTTTCAAGTGTTCGTGTTATGCCGGTGTGTCTGGTAACCGGCCAAGCCTCAGGCACGGCGGCAGCTTTAGCCTGCGCTCAGAACGAGGTAGATGTCCATGCAATGGATGTCACGGCGCTTCGCGAAACACTACGTGAAAATGGAGCGTATTTTCTTTAATTTTATTTCCCTCTTACTCTCGCGCCTCAATCACAAAAATAGTCCACTTTGCAATTAGATATTTAACCATTTTAGAGCAATGATTTTATATTTGCTCACTACCTTGTATTTATCAGTCAGTGGTCATCCTTATAAACAACCAGAGGTCATCGGTTCAAATCCGATCGGAAGCTCCAAGCAAAAGGCCTGTAGATATGCGTATCTACAGGCCTTTTCATATGTGTTTGAATCAGAATAATACAACCAAAGGGGTATGGTTTGCATCCTTGCTTTTCGGCAGAAAAACAAGCGAGAAATTGCCCCACAAAAGGCCGTGCAGAACGAATGCAAGGAAGTACACCACCCCAACAGGGAAAAGCTGCTGTGGGGCGTTTGTACCGCTTACAGGGGGAATAAAGTATTCTCCCTACCCGTAGAAGTCCTCAATTCCTGAAACAAAGTTTTTAGAATTTTGCGTTTCCTATACCCAACTGCCGAAGCCGATGTTTGTAGCTGCTTGGCTAATTCCCTTTCTGTTTTTTCTTCGAAGAAGATGCTACGGATAATCATCTGTTCCTCTGTACTTAGCTTGTCCAAGCAGACAAATTCTATGGATACTCCGGCTCCGATAAATTGCTCTATTTGTTTATGGTAAAGTAAAAGTGTAGAAAAGATGCAAACATCAAATGAAAAAACAAGAATTTCTTGCTCGACAATCTAAGAATTTGCCCAAAACGGATTTTAGTGTTCGAGGCTTTACTTTTTAGAAAATGAAAACTCATATCAAGCTGCAAAGTTCCGATTTTAAGAATATATCATCCCCTGTAAATCCAATGATTACAGGGGGTAATATATTTTGCGATTTGCAGTTGGGTATTTATATGTTATACTAATTCCGATTAGAAACATGCCAACAGAGCCGTGACAGCCATTCTGCCCGGTTGTCGCGGCTCTGTTGGCCGGAATGTTTCTTATTGATATTAGTATTAATATATGTATTATAATTCGACAATAACCTCAAAGGATTTTGGAATTTGAATGGAGTGATGTATTGGATATATTTATTTATGTTTACACGGTATTGGTTGGGCTGGTTATCGGGAGCTTTTTAAATGTGCTGATTTATCGAATCCCCCTCAAGCTATCATCGGTTAAAGGTACTTCATTCTGCCCAAAATGCAAGCACAAGCTGGTTTGGATCGACCTTTTCCCCGTTTTCAGCTACATATTTCTCTTAGGAAAATGCCGTTATTGCAAGGCCGGCATAAGCCCTCGCTATCCGGTTATTGAGCTGCTGAATGCACTTTGTTATTATCTTGTATATTCGCTTTTTGGCTTAACCCCGGCGGCTTTTATTTATGCGATTATATGCTCCTGCCTTATTGTTCTTGCCATGATTGATTATGACCATAAGATTATACCGGACAGGTTTAATATCATAATAGGGGTAGGGGCATTGATTTTAGGCTTCATCACAAAGGATGTAACCTGGTTAGAGCGGATTATCGGATTTTTCGCCGTCAGCCTGCCCTTGCTTATTATCGCCCTCATAACCGGGGGCATCGGTGAGGGAGATGTCAAGCTGATAGCGGTGTGCGGTCTCCTGCTCGGATGGAAGTCAATCCTGCTTACCATGCTTTTTGCCTCGGTCTTTGCCGCGGTATTCGGAATTTCATTAATGGCAAAAAATAAGGCTAAAGGTAAAACACAGATACCCTTTGGCCCGTTTATTGCGTTTTCGGTTATTATTTGTATGCTGTACGGGGAGAAGATCATAAATCTTTACATTTCATTTTTAATGCAATAATAAAACGAGTTACTAAAATTTCTCAAAAGCAAAGGAACGCCCCGTTATACTGTTCTCGAGTAAAAGGTGAGACAAAATTTGCGAGGATATTTTTCGTCATGCAAGGCGGAGGAGGAGAGCGGGCTGCCGCCCGCCGACGACAACAACGCTGTATGGCGGAAAACAGACCGCAAAGATGTCTTGATTTTTACTTGAGAGCAGTATTATATGAACGGGTCGTCCCTTAATTTATAAAACTATATGCCTTTCAGCAGCTTTTCTGCCGCAGCGGTAAGCTGCCCCGCCATTGAGGCAGCCTTGTCAGCATCTGCTCCGGCGGCCGTAATATAAGCCTTTATTTTGGGCTCGGTTCCGGACGGTCGCACAATAACGCCGGCGTTTCCCTCCAGACTAAAGGACAACACATTTGATTTGGGAAGATCTATCTCGGCGGTTTTCCCTGTCTTCATATCGATCGACCGAGAGCTTAAATAATCCGAAAAGCCGACCACCCTTAATCCTGCGATTTCATCCGGACGGTCTTCCCGCAGACCCTTCATTATCCTTTCCATTGTTTCCATACCTTGGGAGCCCTCAAACTCCGCATTGATTAGGATGTTGTGATATACCCCATGCGATGCATACAGCTCATCGAGCACCTGAATAAGATTTTTGCCCTGTTCCTTATAGTATGCGGTCATTTCGCAAACCAGCATGGAGGCGAGCACACCATCCTTATCCCGCACATGTGTGCCCGAAAGATAACCATAGCTTTCCTCGAACCCGAACACATAGCTGTCTGCCCTGCCCTCATTTTCAAGACGGGTTATCTGCTCACCTATATACTTAAATCCGGTCAGCACCTCGATAACCTCACAGTTGTATTTCTCGGCAATTCGTGCGGCCAGGTCGGAGGTGACAATGGTTTTTATGAAAACCGGTTTTTTTGGGAGGGTGCCGTTGGCACTTTTGCAAGATAACAAATAATTCAGCACAAGGCAGCCAACCTCATTGCCCGACATCAAACGGTAGTCCCCCTCATGGGCAACGGCTATCCCGACTCGATCACAATCCGGGTCGGTGGCAAGCAGTATATCGGGCTTAACAGATTTGGCAAGGCTAATCGCACATTCAAACGCCTGCCGAATTTCCGGGTTTGGATAGGGAACGGTGGGGAAACGCCCGTCGGGCATCTCCTGCTCGGGCACAACCGAGACATGCTGCACCCCAATCCGCCGCAGAATTTCACGCACAGGTATATTTCCGGCGCCGTTTAGTGGGGTATATACCACCCCCAGAGGAACCCTTTGGCAGATACCCTTGTTAACCTGCTGTTCCTCAACTTTCTCAAAAAAATTCTCAACAAGGGAAGAGGGGATTTCGGATATCAGCCCGCTATTCAGGGCTTGGTCAAAGTCCGATATGGTTACCCCTTCAAAAACATCCACATTTTTAATGAACCCTGTAACCTCACCGGCATCATTATCTGTCATTTGGCAGCCGTCCGCTCCATAACATTTGTATCCGTTATATTTGGACGGATTGTGGCTTGCGGTTACCATAATTCCCGCCTGACAGCCCAGTTCACGCACAGCAAAGGATAAAACCGGAGTGGGCTGAAGCTTAGTAAAAATATGCACCGTTATTCCGTTGCCTGCCAGCACCCGGGCGGCCTCCCGTGCAAACAAATCGGATTTAATTCGTGAATCGAATGAAATGGCTACCGATGATGAATCATAGCGTAATTTTAAATAATCGGCCAACCCCTGGGTTGCTTTGCGCACGGTATATATGTTCATTCGGTTATCACCGGCACCTATAACGCCGCGAAGGCCGCCGGTTCCGAATTCCAGTTCGCGATAAAAGCGGTCGGAAATTTCATCTTCACTATTACTAATATTATTTAGCTCATTAGTTAAATCAATATCCTCCAGGGCGTTTTGAAGCCAGAGGTTATATTTTTGCATTGTTTTACCGTCCATCGGTCGAACCGCCTTTCTTCTCATACAAACATTGTAGTGGTATTTGTTAAAAATAACAAGGATATTATATCCTTTACAAAAAATAAAAGCAAGGCATCAATTGAGCACCGGTTTTTTTAACAAATAATTATAAATGTATGTTAATTTGTATAATACTGTATAATTATAGAGTAATTTAGCATTTACGCCTTGTCATCATTTTAAATATATGATAAGATAAAATATGATTTCCGATCATATTTCCGGAAATTAAATTACCTTAACAAATGCGTGTGAGGTGTCGAATTTGATAACTAGTAATGCACCACTGGGTGAGCTGCTTGTCGGAATAAATATTATTACCCAAGAACAGCTTGAAGAAGCACTCAAACTGCAAACCGAGTCCCCGGGGAAACCAATGGGTGATTTGTTGCTTTCTATGGGCTATATTACCGAAAAGCAATTAATGAAAGCGCTGGAGTATCGATACAGAATTCCGTTATACGACCTGTCTACATATGACCTGGATCCCGAAATGGCGAAATATATCAGTGCAGATACCGCAAGGAAACACACGGTAGCCGTCATAGCAAGAGAGGGCAATCAGCTGACCCTTGCTACCGCCGACCCGATGAATTTTCATACTGTTGATGATGTAAAGCTGGAGAGCAAGCTGGATGTAAAGACGGTTCTGGCTACACCCAGCGATATAAAAGGTGCCATCGTTAAGCTATATGATATGACCCAAACCACCGAAGTGGTGGAGGATTTGAATAAAGAATATACCATTGACGATGTAGAGCTTTTAAGCGAAAAAATAAATGAAAATGTAGATAATGCCCCTGTTGTCAGACTGGTTAATTTGATAATAAACCATGCAATCAGTTCGCGTTCCAGTGACATTCATATCGAACCTTTAGAGAATATCGTCAGGGTTCGGTTCAGAATTGACGGTGAGCTGTTTGAGCAGCTTACCATTGCAAAATCAGCCCATGCCGCCGTGGTTACGCGATTAAAAATAATGGGCGATATGAACATTGCCGAAAAGCGTATACCCCAGGACGGCCGCATTAAGACTACATTTAACGGAGTAGCGGTTGACCTGCGTGTTTCGGTTCTTCCCACGGTAAACGGTGAAAAGATAGTTATTCGTATACTCGGCGGGAGAGGGGTGGCCCTCGATCGTAAAAAATTGGGCTTTAGTCAAAAAAACTCAACCAGGTTTGATGAAATATTGAAAAATCCCAACGGCATTATTCTGGTTTCCGGCCCGACAGGAAGTGGTAAATCCACAACACTGTATACCGCCTTAAGCGAGATAAACAAGCCGGGGATCAATATTATAACCGTTGAGGATCCTGTCGAATACTATATGCCGGGTGTTAATCAGGTTCAGGTGAACAATAGAGCGGGGCTGACCTTTGCCAACGGACTCAGGTCTATACTAAGGCAGGACCCGGATGTCATTATGATTGGTGAAATTCGTGATAGCGAAACTGCTGAAATAGCCGTCAGGGCATCTATCACAGGTCACCTTGTTTTATCCACAATCCATACAAACGATTCCGCATCCACCGTATCCCGCCTTATAGATATGGGGATTGAACCCTTCCTTGTGGCGGCGTCACTGGTGGGGGTTATATCACAGCGATTGGTGAAAAGGATATGCGAGAAGTGTAAAACCAGCCGTGAAACCGGTTTTGTGGAAATGAAGCTTTTGAACATCGATGAGCCCTGCAATATTTATGAAGGTAAGGGCTGTGAACACTGTAATAACACCGGTTATAAGGGGCGTATTGCAATTCATGAGGTTCTTGTTATGACCAAGGAATTGCGTGAATTGGTGGATAAGAGAGCTTCGACAGAGGAGCTTAGGCAGGCGGCAGTAAGAGGGGGTACCTCCACCCTTCGGGAAAGCTGCACCCAGCTTTTGCTTGAGGGTATAACAACCATTGATGAATTAATAAAAGTGACCTATACAAGCGAGTAGTCATAAAGGGAGAAATGAAAATGCCGAATATAGTGGAAACCATTCTTAATCTTGCGGTTGAGAGAAAATGCTCAGATATCCATATTACCGTTGGGGTGCCGCCCATGGGGAGGATTGACGGACAGCTTACTCCTTTTGATGGATATGATAGACTGACCAACGATCAAACAAAATCGCTGGCATATTCCATGGTCAATGAGGATCAGCTGAAAAGACTGGAACAAAACGGCGAGGTTGACTTTTCTTATTCCATATCAAACTTGGGGCGTTTTCGTGTCAATATTTTTAGACAGCGGGGCTCATTTTCTGTGGTGCTTCGTGTTCTTTCAAGCAAAATACCCACAATTGATGAGCTTGGTCTTCCTCTCGTGCTCAAGGACCTTGCATTAAAGCCCAGGGGGTTAATTCTTGTAACCGGCCCCACAGGAAGCGGTAAATCCACCACCCTTGCATCAATTATAGATTACATAAACAATAACAGAAGGGGTCATATACTCACCCTGGAGGATCCAATAGAATATCTTCACAAACATAACCGCTGCATTGTAAACCAGCGGGAAGTGGGGGATGACAGCAAATCATTTGCTTCAGGGCTTCGTTCCGCCCTTCGTGAAGACCCGGATGTTATACTTGTCGGCGAAATGCGAGACCTGGAGACCATATCCATTGCTGTGTCCGCCGCCGAAACCGGGCACCTTGTGCTCTCGACGCTGCATACCGTGAATGCGGCCCAGACGGTCGACAGAATCATCGATATGTATCCAAGCAACCAGCAGCAGCAAATAAAGGTTCAGCTGGCGGGAGTTTTGCAGGGGGTTATTTCTCAGCAGCTTTTAAGGGTGCAAGGAGGACATGGGCGGGTTGCAGCATTCGAGATACTGCTTTTCTCGGATGGTATGAGAAATATAATCAGGGAAGGGAAAACCCAACAAATTCCTTCAATGATGCAGACGGCCTTCTCACAGGGCATGATGACCATGGATTATTCCCTTGCTCAGCATGTCAAAAAAGGGAACATCATACTTCAGGATGCCCTGCTTCATTGCACCGATTCAGAAATGCTAAAGCGATATTTAGGTTAATATTTATTGTCTCAACTATTGAATTTGAGAAGGCTTCCAGCAGCCGGCCGAACCCCTCGGCTTTCAGCCGAGGGTGGTTGGGTTGGAAACAGTATTACATACAGCCCTCGGTCTTTATGCTACATTCCGAGGGCTTTTGTGTAGAGATAATTAAAAAGGTGTCTATTAGTATAATAAAGTGGCGTCAATTAATGTTTTTTATTTTTTGTGCAGCCAAACCGACAACTTTGTGATATATTATATTTAAACATTTTCAGCTCGGTATGTTCAGGGCTGATTTTTATTGTCTCAGCTATTGAATTTGAGACGGCTGCCAGCTACCAGCCGAACCCCTCGGCTTTCAGCCGAGGGTGGTTGAGTTGACAAGTAAGGAGAAAATATATTGTGTGCAAGAAAGGTATTTAAGAACGATCGCCGCATTCATTTTATAGATGAGATGCGCGGATTTGCCATAATATTGATGGTGGCATTTCACACATTTTACACCGCCGGTTATTTATTTGACGCGGAATGGGGTAGATTTCTGTTTCAATTTTTCGTACCGGTTGAGCCGTTTTTTGCAGGCATGTTTATTTTTATCAGCGGTATATCCTGCCGACTGTCACACAGCAATATAAAGCGGGGATTGCTTCTTTTGGTGGTGGCCGTTCTTATAACGGTATTGCTCAGCATATTTATGCCGGATGAGATAATCATATTCGGAATTCTGCACTTTTTAGCCGTATCAATCTTAATATTCGCGCTTATCCGTCCGATTCTTGACCGCATTCATCCTGTTTTGGGTCTGTTTATATGCAGTGCCCTCCTTCTTATAACATGGTGGGTTCCCAATTATCAGGGTGGGTTTATCGGGATTAAGGGCCTTATTACTTGGCAAATACCCGAAACGGTAAAGCAGCCGTGGCTATATCCGCTGGGCTTGGGTGACATGGTAAGCTCGGACTATTTTCCAATCCTACCATGGATATTCTGCTTCCTTGGGGGCAGCTTTTTCGGAGTATGGGCGGCCAGAAGGCAGCTGCCTAACTGGATGAACAAGCAGCGCATACCCCTGCTATCAAAAACCGGACGGTATTCGTTGATAATTTATATTTTGCATCAGCCGGTTATATATGCCGTATGTTATTCGGTTAAAAAAATTATACTTTTGGTAAATGAATAAAACTCGACCACCCTCAGCTGAAAGCCGTCTCATACTGTTCTCAAGTAATAGGTGAGACAAAATTTGCGAGGATGTTTTTCGTCATGCAAGGCGGAGGAGGAGAGTGGGCGACGCCCGCCGACGACAACAACGCTGTATGGCGGAAAACATCCTCGCAAAGATGTCTTGATTTTTACTTGAGATCAGTATAAAGTTCTTCGCCTGAAAGGCGAAGGTTTTAGACCAATAGTTGAGACAATAAATTACGGGCGGTATACTACCGCCCGTAAAATTATTAGTCTTATTTTTTGTTTTTATCTTTCTCTTTATCTTTTTCCTTTTCCTTGTCCTTGTCGGGGTGGGGAGGCTCTGAGAGGGAGATGAGTATGCGGGCAGCTACAATTCGGTTGGCGTTTGCCTCAAGCGCAAGCTGAAGGGCAAGCTTACGCAGGGCATCTTCATCCTCCCCCGCGGTTTCGGTAATCCGGTCGGTTGCTTCCTTTACGGCCTCGCTGTGGGTCAGGGCAAACTCGGCATATATATCGTTGATTTTGTCGGTTGTCTTCAAGCCATGCAGCAGCTTGGATATTTCGGGCAGGGAAAGCACCGACTTGAGTGAGCATATCATCAAAAGCATACCCAGATGCTTTTGTGAATATTTTTTGCGGACAGGTCTTGGCAGTACGCCGTCCTTGACATAGTTGTTAATCATGCTGGGGGTGATAATGCGTTCGCCCTCGGGAGAAAAAGGCTCAAGATACTTATTCATGAAGGTAAGCACCTGATCCATATAAAGGTCGAGTTCGGGAAGCCGCTCCCATGGAGCAGGGGTATATTCATTAACCGTGGTAATCCATTTATTCAGTTCCTTAGAGGGATAATCCATAGCGGCTCCACCTTTCT
>JAQWBK010000008.1:9323-20891 GCA_028706415.1 Oscillospiraceae bacterium
TAAAAACTGTTGATATGGAGAGTAGAGCATGTCAAACACGGCATTACACAAAGCATATAATCGATTTATGGGCTTCTTCGGCTGCTATTTTGGCTGGGGGTATTTTCACCATGTCGCTTTTGTCGTGAATGAACCGTAAGCAGCAGTGTTTTGGTTTGTAATTCAGGGCGGAGCTCATGGTATGAGCTCCGCTTTTTGTATTGTATCTATATGAAGGAGAGAAGCTAAATGATTATAGTATTAAAGGCCGGAACAACACAGACACAGGTCAATGAGTTTTCATCTTGGATTGAAGGCACCAATAATGTTAAGGTGAATGCGTGGTATGGGGAGCATTCGATTGTTTTAGGCCTGCTGGGAGATACGGCCGCGGTTGATATAGAGTCGATAGGCGCCCAGAGGATTGTCGAAAGTGTAAAACGGGTGCAGGAACCCTATAAAAAAGCCAACCGGAAGTTTCATCCCGAAGATACCTCAATAGATTTGGGGGGCGGTTCGGTGGTAGGCGGGGGGAAACTGTCCCTGATTGCCGGCCCCTGCTCGGTAGAAAGCGAGGAACAGATAATCGGTATTGCGAAGGCTGTTAAATCAGCGGGGGCTGCTTTTCTTCGCGGAGGGGCATTCAAGCCTCGTACCTCACCGTATGCGTTTCAGGGGTTGAGGGCAAGCGGACTGGAGCTTCTTCGCCATGCGCGCGAAAAGACCGGTCTGCCGATCGTAACCGAAATCATGTCCCCCGGGCATATAGTATTGTTTGAGGATGTGGATATAATTCAGGTTGGCGCCCGTAACATGCAAAACTTTGAGCTGTTAAAGGAGCTGGGCAAGGTCGATAAGCCGATTTTATTAAAACGAGGGCTTGCAAACACAATTGATGAGCTTCTTATGAGTGCCGAATATATTATGGCGGCGGGAAATGAGCAGGTTATACTCTGTGAGCGAGGGATTCGCACATTTGAGACCATGACCCGAAACACGCTGGATATTTCGGCCATACCCCTGCTCAATAATCTTTCCCATCTTCCGGTGGTTGTGGATCCTTCCCATGCCGCGGGTATAAGCTCGCTGGTTGAACCCTTGGCTTTTGCGGCGATCGCCGCCGGCGCCGATGGCTTGATTATCGAGGTGCATAATGATCCCCCCCACGCAATGTCGGACGGAGCCCAGTCCCTCACACCCCAGCAATTTGAACTGCTTGCTGCGCGGATTAATGAGATTGCTCCCGTTTTCGGCAAGGTGGTATCGCGCAGGACCTCTGTATAATACTAACCCCTGATTAAAAACGTTCTATTATTTGCGAGGATGATTTTAAATAGGGATTAGTATAAATATACAGGCGTACAGAAAGGGGAAAACCATGGAGCAAAACAACCGATTGATGAAAATCGCAATAGCCGGTATGGGGCTGATTGGCGGTTCGATGGGGTTGGCTTTAAAAAAGCGAACCCGACATACCGTTATAGGAATTGATATTGATCCAAAGGTTGTTGAAAGGGCGCTGGATAGCGGGGCGGCCGATATGGCGGGGACCGAGCATCTTGCCCAGGCAGATTTGCTGGTTCTGGCACTACCGCCTGCCGCCGCCGTCGAATTTTTGAAAGCTCATGCGGCAAAGCTGAAAAGAGGAGCGGTAGTAACCGATGTTTGCGGTGTAAAACGGTATATCGTCCATAAATGCAGACCGATTTGTCTTGAATACGGACTTAGTTTTGTGGGCGGTCATCCTATGGCGGGCAAGGAGAACAGCGGCTTTTCAAATGCAACGGATGATTTGTTCGAGGGTGCTTATTATATTTTAACCCCAACCGAGGATACTCCCAAGGCAGATTTGGAAATGCTTAGAAAAATGGCGTATGATATTGGCTGTGCAGGGGTGACGATTACCAAAGCTGAACAGCATGATCGCATAATAGCCTTCACATCCCAGCTCCCCCATGTGCTTGCGGGGGCATATGTTAAATCACCCAGATGTGCCGAAAATAAAGGCTACTCAGCAGGAAGCTATCGGGATGTATCCCGTGTGGCAACCGTGGATGAAAGCCTTTGGACCCAGCTGTGTATGATGAATGCCGATAACCTTTGTAATGAAATCGATGAATTGATAAAAAACCTCAAGGCTTGCAGGGAGGCTGTTGCAAACGGGGAGCCGAGCAATTTAACCAAGGTTTTGCGGGAGGGGCGGCTAAAAAAGGAGTGTGTGAAGGAATGACTCAGATAACGGTAAAAACGACCTGTCCTTATGATATTCTGATAGGTGACGGGCTGCTCCAGCGTTCGGGTGAGCTGGCGCGCCAGGTGAATAACGGACACAGGGCCTTGATTGTCACCGATTCGAATGTTGCTCCTTTATATTCCCAGAAGGTTGCGGCCTCCTTCATCCGAGCGGGATTTGAAACAGAAATATTCACATTTCCGGCAGGGGAGCAGAGCAAGCGGTTGGATACCATTTCGAAAATATATACCCGCCTCGCCCAAGCGAATTTCACCCGAAAGGATTTGCTGGTCGCCTTGGGGGGCGGGGTCACCGGGGATATGACCGGATTTGCGGCGGCCACATGGCTGCGGGGGATTGATTTTATTCAGCTTCCAACCACCCTTTTGGCACAGGTGGATTCCTCGGTCGGCGGCAAAACTGGAGTGGATATCCCTCAGGGGAAAAACCTGGTCGGGGCATTCCGGCAGCCGGTGCGGGTGGTTGCGGATATAAGCACGCTGGACACCTTGACCCATGCCGTATTTACCGACGGCATGGCAGAGGTTATAAAAACCGCCGCCATAATGGACGCCTCACTTTTTGAGCTTCTTATGGATGACAGGGCAATGTCATCCGGTAGCCGGCGGGATATAATTTCGCGCTGTATTGATATTAAACGCCGAGTAGTCGAGCGGGATGAATATGAAGGTGGAGAGCGGAAGCTGCTCAATTTCGGGCATACATTAGGTCACGCGCTTGAAAAGCATTATAATTATTCTGATATTACACACGGCTTTGCTGTGGCGGTCGGCATGAATAAAATAACCGCCGCATCCGAAAGGCGGGGATTGACCGCCAAGGGAACAGCGGCAAAACTGGAATTATTGCTGAAAAGGTGGGGGCTGCCTGTGGCGGATAAGGCCTGTTTGGAGGATTATCTGTCCGGAATTCGCCTTGATAAAAAGCGGGCGGGCGCGGATATAGATTTGGTACTGCTGCGGGATAGCGGCCACGCTTTTATTCATACCCTTCCTATGGCTGACCTGGCTTCATTTTTGGCCGTAACGGGGGAGGATGAAACATGAAAGGAATTAGGATATCCCCTTCAAAAATATCGGGGCGCGCTGCCCCACCCCCCTCAAAGTCGGTCGCCCACCGTGCGGTCATCTGTGCTGCCCTCGCAGGGGGGGGGAGCATAAGCGGGGTTATTCGGTCTGACGATATGCGGGCAACCTTGGGGTCGGTTGAAGCAATCGGAGTGAAAGCCGTGGTTGAGGGTGAAAAGGTGATAATCGAGAAATCGGCTATCATACCGCCCGAACACCCGATTATAGACTGCATTGAGAGCGGTTCAACCCTGCGTTTTCTTATACCGGTTTTTGCGGCTTTGGGAATGGAATGCACCTTTATCGGCAGGGGGAGATTGCCCCAGCGCCCCCTTGGAGTATATGCTGGGTGTCTGCCCGAGCATGGGGTAAGTCTATCAAATATGGACGGGCTGCCGCTTACAATCAGCGGTCGGCTTCAGGCCGGCAGGTATGAGCTGCCCGGAGATGTCTCCAGCCAGTTTATTTCCGGACTGATGTTTGCTCTACCCCTTTGTGACGGAGACAGCGATATTATACTCACGACCCCTATTGAGTCGGCTTCTTATATCGATTTAACCATAGACGCCCTGTATAACGCGGGGATAATAATACAAAAAGTAAATAATGGATGGCATATCCTTGGGGGACAAACCTACCGCCCATATGAATATGAAATAGAGGGCGACTGGTCCCAGGCTGCATTTCTTCTGGCTATGGGGGGGGTGGGGGGAGAAATCACTCTTGACGGGGTAAATTTGCAATCTTTACAGGGAGATATTATTATTTTGGATATTCTCCGACAATTTGGCGCCGAGGTCCAAACTAGCGAACACGGGGTTAAATGCAGGCGGGGAGATTTGCAAGGAGTGAAAATCGATGCATCCCAGATCCCCGATTTGGTTCCTATATTAGCGACCCTGGGCGCGCTGGCCGAGGGGGAGACCATAATTTCGGGCGCCTCCCGCTTGCGGTTAAAGGAAAGCGACCGCCTTGAGGCGGTGAGCCATTGCCTTAAACTGTTAGGGGGGCATATAGAGCAGACCGAGGACGGGCTTCGAATTAATGGAGTTAATAGGCTGTTTGGCGGGGTTACACTGCCCTCCTTCAACGACCATAGAATTGCAATGAGTATGGCGGTGGCGGCACTCGGCTGTGATAATCCTATTATTATTGAGGACGCAGAATGCGTTGCCAAAAGCTGGCCTGATTTCTTTAATATATATAATAAATGCGGAGGTGTTGCAGATGTCGTCCGGAATAGGTAATCGTGTGAAATGTACCATATTCGGGGAGAGCCACGGTAAGGCAATCGGCTGTGTGGTTGATGGGCTGCCCGCAGGTGAGAATATTGACATGGACGAGATGCTTGTCCAGATGGCAAGGCGGGCGCCCGGACGGGATAAAACGGCCACCCCGCGTTCGGAGGGAGATTACCCCGAAATATTGTCGGGAATGCTTGATGGGCGGACAACCGGTGCCCCCCTTGCAATGATGATTGTCAACCATAACACCCGTTCGGGTGATTATGAGGATATCGCCCGAACACCCCGCCCCGGGCATGCCGACTATACCGGCCATGTGCGGTATGACGGGTTTAACGATATACGCGGTGGGGGGCATTTCAGCGGAAGATTAACCGCCCCACTTGTGTTTGCCGGGGCGGTATGCAGACAGATTTTACGCAGGCGGGGGGTGCACATTGGGGGTCATATCCTTGAAATACACGGGGCTCGTGATGAGGGATTTGATCCGGTTAAGGTGGATGCTCAGCTGTTAGAACGGCTTGCCGCAAAACCGTTTTCTTTAATCGATCAAGCGGCAGAGGGATTGATGCGAGAGCAGGTAAAAACCGCCCAAAAAAACATGGACAGCGTAGGCGGCATTGTGGAGGCGGCGGCGGTGGGACTTCCTGCCGGCCTGGGTTCCCCCATGTTTGAGGGGGTCGAAAACAGGCTTGCGGCACTGCTTTTCGGCATTCCGGCTGTAAAAGGGGTTGAGTTTGGAGCGGGCTTTGGGTTTGCATCAATGAACGGCAGTACCGCAAACGACCCCTTTGATTATGACAAGGACGGGAATGTTATCACCCTATCAAATAATAACGGCGGGATTTTGGGAGGCATAACCAGCGGAATGCCCTTGATTGTTCGGGCGGTTATAAAGCCAACTTCGTCAATACCACAGCCCCAGAAAACCATAGATCTTATTGACGGTAAGTCGGCCGAATTATCGGTAAGAGGACGGCATGATCCCTGCATTGTTCCCCGCGCCCTGCCGGTTGTTGAAGCCGGATTGGCATTGGGTTTGTTGGACTTAATTGAATCCGAAAAGAAGGGGGGTTAGGAGTTGGATTTATCCGATATACGCCGGGAGATAGACACAATCGACTCCGAGCTTATAAAGCTTATATGCCGCCGGATGGACTGCTCTGAAAGGGTTGCCGAGTATAAGGCGGCCAATAATATGGCGATATTAAACGAAAAACGCGAAAAGGAGATAATTAATCGGGTCAAGGAGAGCTGTGACGAATATCGTGACGGCTACGGAAATGCGGCAGCCATTGTATTTGCCACCATGATGGATGCATCCAGAGGGCTGCAGCATCAGATACTGGCGGCGGGTGACCGGCTCAGAAGCAGTATAGCCGGGGCAAAGCGTCGCCTGATTCCGTCAGATAGGGCGCGGATTGCCTGTCAGGGCATAGCCGGCGCGTATTCGCACGAGGCGGCTGCTAATATTTTCCCGGGGACAAGGCCGCAGTTTTATGAAACCTTTGAGGATGTGTTTGCTGCAATCAGGGATGAGCAGGCCGATTATGGCATACTTCCCGTCGAGAACTCCTCGGCCGGTTCGGTAAACGAGGTATATGACCTTGTTATGAAGTATCGCTTTACAATAGCCGCGGCGGTTGAGCTACCGATTAATCACTGCCTGCTTGGTTTGCCGGGGAGCGACCTTCAAAAGCTCAGGGCGGTATATTCACATCCCCAGGGGCTGGCGCAGTGTGGGGATTTCATTGCCCAACACCGTCTTGAACCCCGCTCCTATATAAATACGGCGGCGGCGGCGCGTATGGTGGCCCAAAGCGGAGATACTTCAATATCCGCCATAGCATCATCCGCGGCAGCGAAAATATACGACTTGCATATAATTGAAGAAAATATACAATCGGTAAACGAAAACAGCACCCGTTTCATTGTCATTTCCCGGGATTTGGTGATACCGGACGATGCAAATAAAATCAGCCTGATTTTTGCCCTGCCCCATGTGACCGGTTCTCTTTACCGTATATTATCCCGTTTTGCTATGGCGGGGCTTAACCTTACCAAATTGGAAAGCCGCCCTCAACGAAATGGCGGCTTTGACTATCTGTTTTATATTGATTTTGAGGGCAATTTCGGCAATCCGGGGACCATCGATCTGCTTTGTGCCCTGTCCGAGGAGCTGCCGTCATTTTCGTTTATCGGGAACTATAAAGAGTTGGGCTGAGGGGGTAGATAACCGTCTGTGCATATAGTGCCCCTACCGTGAGCTCAACCAAGTCTTCTATCAAATCATTATATTATAATACTTGTTCCATCCATCTCGGGCGGTTTTGGAATACCCATCACCTTTAACATGGTCGGGGCAATATCGGCAAGGCGACCGCCTTCCCGCAGTGTGCAGGGGGTCCCGATAACACAGAAGGGAACCGGAGATAGTGTGTGGGCTGTAAAGGGTGTGCCGTCACATTCGGACATTTGATCGGCATTCCCGTGGTCGGCAGTTATCAGAGCCGTTCCGTTCATCTTCAGGATGGCCTCCACCACCCGCCCAACACACTCGTCAACCACCTCAACCGCCTTAACCGCGGCATCGAAAATACCTGTGTGTCCAACCATATCACAGTTGGCGAAATTAAGCACAATCATATCATATTTACCCGCCAGAATGCGCTCCTCCACCGCCTCACAGACAGCATAGGCGCTCATTTCCGGCTTGAGGTCAAAGGTTGCGACATCGGGGGTGGGGATAAGCACTCGATCCTCTCCCTCGAACATAACCTCCTCACCTCCGTTGAAAAAGAAGGTGACATGGGCGTATTTCGTGGTCTCGGCAATGCGAAGCTGGGTTTTCCCCGCCCTGCTGACCACTTCACCCATGGTCATGGTAAGCTCCTTGGGTTCAAACGCCACTTGTACATTCGGCATGGTGGCATCATATTCGGTCATACAGACAAAACTAAGGGGCAGCCTTCCGTCCTTGCGTTCAAATCCCTTAAAATCCGAATCCACAAAGGTGCGGGTTATCTCCCGCGCACGGTCGGGGCGGAAATTGAAAAATATCAGACTGTCGCCGGCAGTTACCGCCTTGCCGCCCTCTATGACGGAGGGTACCACAAATTCATCGGTTGTAAATTTCCCCTCGGCATCGGTTGTCTTATATGAAATCTCAACAGCGGCGGCGGGATCGGATGAATGCAAGCCCTCTCGATACACCATGGCGGCATACGCTTTATTAACACGACCCCATTGGGAGTCCCTGTCCATTCCGTAATACCGCCCCATAACGGTTGCGATTTTACCAATCCCGATTTCTTTAAGCTTATCCTGAAGCTGACGGATAAAGCCTGCACCCGAGGTTGGGGGCACATCCCTGCCATCCAGCATGACATGCACATAAACATTATCTAATCCATTGAGCTTTGCCATACTCAGTAGTGCGTATAGATGGGTGTTGTGGCTGTGAACCCCGCCGTCGGACAAAAGCCCGAGTAAATGAAGGGCAGACCCCGGCTTTTTCGCATTGTTAATAGCATCGATAAGAACGGGATTTGCAAAAAAATCACCGTCATCAATGGATTTGGAAATGCGGGTAAGCTCTTGATATACCACCCGGCCCGCGCCTATGTTGGTATGGCCAACCTCGCTGTTTCCCATCTGTCCTTTGGGAAGCCCCACATCCATACCGGATGCCGCTATCGCCGTAAACGGGTTATGGGCGAAATATCTGTCCAGGTTGGGGGTGTTTGCGGATTTTATTGCATTGGAACATGAATCGGGGTTATACCCGAAGCCATCCATAATAATTAAGGTAACAGGTTTTTTCATACAGTAATTTCCTTTCGGGAACAGGGCCGTTGCCCTGAACAGAGTTGGTTATGCATTGCCGGCGCTCGAGACTATTGCGGCAAAATCGGTGGGTTTAAGTGATGCGCCTCCGATTAAGCCCCCGTCAACATCGGGCTGTGCCAATAATTGTGCGGCATTCGAAGCATTCATCGAGCCGCCGTATTGTATAACCGTGCTGTCGGCAGTTGACACGCTATACAGTCCGCAAACGGTATCGCGTATCAGAGCGCAAACCTCATTTGCCTGCTCTGCGGTTGCCGTGCGTCCGGTTCCGATTGCCCAGACCGGCTCGTATGCAATGATAACCCGGGCCATCTCCTCTTCAGAGACTCCGCCCAGTGCAATTTTGGTTTGCAGGGCACAGATTTCACCGGTAACCCCCTGCTCACGCTGTTCAAGGTATTCACCCACACACAGGATTACGGTAAGCCCCGCATCCAATGCGGCACGCACCCGTTTTTGTACCGTAATATCGGTATCACCGAAATATGTTCGGCGCTCACTATGCCCGATTATAACATATCCAACACCCATGCTCATAAGCATTTCTGCCGAAATTTCGCCGGTGAAGGCGCCCGATTTCTCCCAGTGGCAGTTTTGCGCCGCCACCCCGATTTTACTGCCCTTTACCGTTTCAAGAGCGGCGGGTAGATCAATAAAGGGAACCCCCACGATTACATCACAGCGGGCATCATTTACCAGGGGCTTCAGTTCCTCGATAAGGGCGGTGGCCTCAGCCGGGGTTTTATTCATTTTCCAGTTTCCGGCGATAACATATTTACGGTGCATTAATATCATTCCTTATATTTTATAATTTCTATAATACAGGGCGACCGTCGGTCGCCCTGTTTATTATTTATCGTCAAGACAGGCAATGCCGGGCAGCTCCAACCCTTCAAGGAATTCGAGCGAAGCCCCACCGCCGGTGGAGATATGGGTCATTTTATCTGCAAATCCAAGCTGTTCAACCGCGGCCGCCGAATCCCCGCCGCCGATTATTGATACAGAATTGCTGTCGGCGATAGCCTTGGCAACCGCAATGGTTCCATGTGCAAAGGGCGGCATTTCGGATACCCCCATTGGGCCGTTCCAGATAACAGTGCCCGCATCGGCAACCGCATCGGCAAATATTTTCTGGGTTTTTGGCCCGATATCAAGCCCCATCCAGCCGTCCTCAATACCGTGTTCAAACACCTTGGTATTGGCATTGACATTAAATTCATCCGCCGCCACATTATCGACAGGCAACAGGAATTTAAGCCCTTTTGCTTGGGCCTTTGCCAAAATTTCTTTGGCCAGCTCCACCTTGTCGGGCTCAAATTTAGAATCACCGATCTTCCAGCCGCGGGCAGCGTTAAAGGTGTATGCCATCGCGCCACCGATAATAAGTGTATCAACCTTATCGATAAGGTTTGTAATAACACCGATTTTATCCGACACTTTTGCCCCGCCCAGTATGGCGACAAACGGACGCTTGGGGTCGGCAAGGGCGTTGCCCATTACGGCGATTTCCTTTTGGATAAGGTAACCGCATACGGCGGGCAGGTAGTCGGCAACCCCGGCAGTCGAGGCATGGGCACGGTGGGCGGTACCAAACGCATCATTTACAAATATATCTGCCAATGAGGCAAGGGCTTTGGCAAAATCAGGGTCGTTTTTGGTTTCTTCCTTATAGAAACGGACATTTTCGATTAACATAATCTCGCCGGGGTTGAGGGCGGCCGCCATAGCATGGGCTTCATCCCCGATAATATCGGTTGTGAATTTGACCTCTTTTGCCATAAGCTCAGATAAACGCGCGGCAACAGGGGCGAGTGTGCACGCCTTTTTTGATTCCTCGTCCTTGGGACGACCGAGATGGGAGCAAAGGATTATACCGGCCCCGTTATCGGCCAGATACTTGATGGTGGGAATTGATTCACGGATGCGTTTATCGTCAACGATTGCGCCGTCGGTAAGCGGTACATTGAAATCACAGCGAACAAGCACCTTTTTTCCTTTTACATCGATATCTTCTATTGTTTTCTTGTTCAGATAGTTCATGAGGACACCTTCCTTTTAATTGTTAAAAATAAAGCACCATTACATTCCAATATTTTATAATAATTTACCCTAATTTGCAAGGGGGGTATGCATAAGGTTTTTTGATAAATTACCGGTTTTCATTCAGCTTATATGATAGGGTCATCAGGCTGTCGCCCAGATGAACATTTTCAACAAGCACACCCGGGTGATTATAGCTTATATCATAATGACTGAAATTCCAAAAACCCCGAACCCCCAGATTAATTAACCTTTCCACAATCTTTGATGCAGCCTCTTTGGGTATGCAAAGGATGGTGGCTTGGATTTTTTGATTTGCGCAAATTTCATCAATTCTCTCGATGGGCAGAACCTCAATATCTCGGATATTTTTCCCGAGTATGTCGGGATTGTTGTCAAAAATGCTTACCAGCTGCAAACCGCGCTGCTCAAAATCCATGTGATTGGCAATAGCATGCCCCATATTACCCGCCCCCACCAGAATTGCCGGGGTAAGGACATCCACCCCCAAAATATGCCCTATCTCAGCATAAAGCTGCTCCACAATATAGCCGTAGCCCTGCTGCCCAAATCCTCCGAAGCAGTTTAAATCCTGCCTTATTTGTGATGCGGTCAGCCCCATACGCTGGGATAGCTCGCGCGAGGAGATACGAACTATACCATTTTCTTTGAGATCATAAAGAAAACGGTAATATCGCGGAAGACGGCGGACAACCGACATTGAAATGTGTTCACCCTTAGCCATTATATCCCTTCCTTGTGCCTGAAAGCCTTTTGTATGGCTTTCGGATATTATAAAGTACGGACAAAGCCAGTATTAGTTTTGTTCTTTTGTGTAGTTAAGCAGGCCGCCAGCCAGCAGAATATCTGTCTGGCGTTTTGAAAAGCCGGAGGTGAGGGACAGGGTTTCGCCGGTTGTCTTGTTTTCCAATATAAGCGCTTCATCTTTTTGCAGCATTTCCCGCACATTGGGAAGACCGAGCTCATCCCACATGGATACACGGTCATAATCGGCCTCGTTTTCAAAGGTGAGGGGCAAAATCCCCGCGTTTATAAGGTTCGCAACATGGATGCGGGCAAAGGATTTTACTATAACCGCCTTTATCCCAAGATAGAGGGGAGCCAGTGCCGCATG
>JAQWBK010000008.1:20991-28290 GCA_028706415.1 Oscillospiraceae bacterium
GATGAATTGGTGCAGGAGCCAATGCTTACTTGATTGACCGGAATTCCTTCAAGCTCCTCAACCGGCTTGACATTGTCGGGGGAATGCGGACATGCGGCAAGAGGGGAGAGCTGGGACAGATCGATTTCAATAGTCTCGTCATATACCGCGTCGGCATCCGGTTGCAGCTCGACCCAATCTTCCTGCCTGCCCTGTGCCCGCATAAATTCGAGGGTGATATCGTCCGAGGGAAATATGGAGGTGGAAGCCCCCAGCTCGGCACCCATGTTTGTTATTGTAGCCCGTTCGGGCACGCTCAGGGATTTTACCCCCTCACCACCGTATTCAATGATTTTGGACACGCCGCCCTTGACCGACATGATACGCAGCACCTCAAGAATAATATCCTTGGCGGCTACCCAGGGCTGCAAGCGGCCTTTAAGATTAATAAATACAATTCTGGGCATGGTGATATAATAAGGACCGCCCCCCATAGCGACCGCAACATCCAGGCCGCCCGCGCCAAAGGCAAGCATACCGATTCCGCCGCCGGTGGGGGTGTGGCTGTCAGAGCCTATAAGGGTTTTGGCCGGAATACCCAAACGCTCCAGATGAACCTGATGGCAGATGCCGTTGCCGGGGCGGGAAAAATAAAGCCCGTGCTTTTTGCACACCGACTGAATATATTGGTGGTCATCTGCATTTTCAAAGCCGGTCTGGAGGGTATTATGATCGATATATGCAACCGACAGCTCGGTTTTTACCCTGGGAACCCCCATCGCCTCAAACTCAAGATAGGCCATGGTGCCGGTTGCATCCTGAGTCAAGGTCTGGTCAATCCTGAGCCCGATTTCACTGCCCGGTTTCATTTCACCCGAAAGCAAATGTGAACTTATAAGTTTTTGTGCCAAAGTGTATCCCATTATTTTCTCTCCCGTAATGCTTAAAATGTTTTCATATTGTTTGTTACAAAACATATTATAATCCGATTGTCTCAAATTTGTCAATCTTTATAGCGGGCATATTATAGTAAAGTATACGCCGTTACCCAAAAATATTCGCAGCCGATAACTATTTTGCCCTGAGTGGTTGCATCGGCATTAAAAAGCAGATACAATATGTGTGGTAATCGCTGTGTCTTTAGGTCACCTCTAAAAACCCCTTCCGGTGTCTTCCGGCACAATTTCCGCCGGACTGCGTCAAACCTCCTCGTAAGGCGGAAAGCCTTGCTTCGTCGGCTTTCCTTGTCCGACAAAAATTCTGCTCGGAATCCGTTCAAAACAGGTTTTTAGAGGTGACCTTTATTAAAAAAATGATACCCAAAGGCTGTGATTTTCTGCCGTAAATCGTGGCAGGAATTTCGGCAGAGCCGAAACCGCACAACCCCCAATTCGGAAAGGAATGGAGCTTTTTATGATAACATATGAGGATGTCAAGAATAACGCTGATATTCGCGCCTTAATCGAAGCAAGCGGCCAAGCGCTGGGGGTAATGGGCATAACCGACCACGGCTTTGCACACGCCGAGCTGTCGGCAGTCAATGCCGGCCGACTTCTTGAAACTCTGGATTATGACCCACACACCTGCGAGCTTGCCAAAATTGCCGGATTTATGCACGATATCGGAAACGCGGTCAACCGCACCTTTCATGCCATGTCGGGAGGATTGCTGGCATTTGATATTTTGCGCTCGATGGGGGCCACCACAAAAGATGCAATCTCGATAATGACGGCAATAGGCAACCATGACGAGGGAACTGCGGCCACGGTCACTCCACTTTGTGCCGCCCTTATTCTTGCCGATAAAAGTGATGTTCGCCGCAGCCGTGTACGCGCCCATGAGCCGTATTTAGACATACATGACCGGGTAAATTATGCAGCGGTTGATTCATCACTGAGCGTTAATAAGGAAAAGGGGATTATTTCACTCCAACTGAAAATTGATACCACCATTTGTGCCGTGATGGATTATTTTGAGATATTTCTTACCCGCATGACCTTATGCCGCGATGCCGCCGAGTTTCTGGGGCTTAAATTCGAACTGGTAATAAACGAAACAAGAATGTTGTAATTGGATATTAGTATAGGCAACAAGAAAGGTTAATTATGAGCAACTTTAAGTATGTTTTACTCGATCTTGACGGAACCCTCACCGACCCTGCTTTGGGGATAACAAATTCTGTAATCTACTCATTAAGAAAATTTAATATCGAGGTAGAGGACAGGAAAGAGCTATATAGCTTTATTGGACCTCCTCTTACCGATTCTTATATGAAATATTTTGGGTTTTCGGAGGAAGAGGCACTAAAAGCGATTGATTATTATCGCGAATACTATAAAGATAAGGGAATCTATGAAAACGCAGTGTATAATGGTGTCATAGATTTATTAAAAGTATTGAAAGATAAGGGCAAAATGCTTATTTTGGCAACATCAAAGCCCGAGGTTTTTGCTAAAAGGATATTAGTGCATTTTGAAATGGAAAAGTATTTTGACTTTGTTGCGGGCAGCAACCTTGACGGAACCAGGGTGAAAAAGGATGAGGTTATCTCATATGCTCTCAAAAGCTGCAATATATCCGACCTTTCGGACGCGGTAATGATAGGGGACAGAGAGCATGATATTATTGGCGCAAAAAAGACGGGGCTACACTCGATTGGGGTTTTGTACGGGTATGGCACCAAGGAGGAACTGGAAAACGCCGGAGCCGATCTTATCGCCCAAAGGGTTGAGGATATTGAAGGTCTTATAAGTTAATGATACTAATCTCATACCAAGGCTTGAGCTGAAAAAATCTTCGGAGAAAATTTCTCCGAAGATTTTTTAATATAATCATATTTCGTGTTTGCGGAGCGTTTTAAAAAAATCGGTTAATATGGATGCGCACTCCTCTGCCAAAACGCCGCCTTCTGATACAGGGCGGTGGTTATAGGGCAGGGCAAACAGGTTTGTTAATGAACCACATGACCCTGCTTTGGAATCTGTTGCTCCGTAGACCACCCGATCTATGCGTGAATTAATAATTGCACCTGCACACATGGGACAGGGTTCTAGGGTAACATAAAGCTCACAATCAAAAAGCCGCCATCCACCAAGCCGACGGCAGGCATCGTCTATCGCCTCGATCTCCGCATGAGCCAGCGCGTTTTTCGCCCCCTCGCGGCGGTTTCTTCCCCTGCCTACAATTTCACCCTGCCTGACCACCACCGCCCCCACCGGGACTTCTCCCTCATGGGCTGCCTCGCGTGCAAGAATCAGTGCCTGTCGCATAAAATTCTCGCGATCATCCATCGGCTTATCCTCCCCAAATAATGCTCAAAATGGTAAGTGCGATTGCAATTGCAATGGTTATAATAATTGCAGGTGCAAGTAGGCTGGAGGACGCTTTCTGCCCGTTTGTCAATTGCAGACTGTTGGGTGACCGGTTTAAACGAATAATCGGGTCGGATCTACCAAAAAGGATTAATAGGCTGGTAAGACCGAGCATAACGATAAATGCAAACACCAGCAAAATCATTTTTTGACTCTGTACCTCGGTGTCCAAAGACATGCCCGCGTATTGCAAAAGGGTGGACATGAAGTTGTTGAGAAAATGAAGCATCATGGCCGGCCATATCTGCCCTGTACTAATCATTAAATAACCGCAGGCTAAACCGACTATGAATGCAAAGGGGATTTGCTGAAGATTACCGTGCATAAGTGCGAACAGAAGGGATGAAACCACCAATGCGAACCCATTTCCGTATTTGAGCAGGGTCCTTAAAACATATCCGCGGTATACCATTTCCTCCAAGATTGCCGGCAAAACAGCAAATACAATAATGTTCATAATAAAGCTGGGTATATTGTTTTCGAGATAGGATGGCATTTCCGGCGGTAAGATACCAAATTGGCTCAGGAAGAAGGTTATATAAGAGGTAATGAAATTTGCAAACACACAAATTGCCATGCCGGCAAGCAGTACAAGAACCACCGACACAAAACCAATTTCTCCCGGGGCGGAATCCAATTTGCTGAAAGGGTTGATTTTACGGCGGGAAATGGCCGCGATAATCGGAGCGGGCAGACCCATTCCAATGATATAGGCAAATGAGTAAATGACAAGAAAACCGATATTCCCCAATCCATAGAATTGGTCGTTTTGGACTTCTATTATGCCCGAGAACCACAGCGCAAAAATGACCAAAACAAATGAGAGCTGGAGCAAAATAATCTGTGTTAATACCGCAATCCCGACAAAGTTAGAATCCCGCCTAAGCTGGCGCGTGGGCGGCATATAGTAGCCGCCGTTCTGTTGCCAATCATTCATGTAATTTCCGGTCATTTTCATCTACCTTTCAGTTTTTGTGCGACTCGGGTTGGGTGGAAAAAATAAAGCGCTTGCTGAAAATGTAATTAATTATAAGTACAATTATATTCATCCCGATTTTTGATATTCCGGAGTTGAGGGCAAGGATATTGACAAGCAGCCACATGCCCAGCTCGTCCACGGCGAAGGAGAGAACACGCGCCCCGATAAAAAGCCCGAATTCCCGAAGGGCTTGTTTGGTGCTGTGCGTATGTGAGCGAAACACAAATAATTTGTTAACCACATACGCGAAAATCACGGCTGCCGCCCAGGCGATTGCATTGCTGATAAGATTGTGAACGCCGAATATATTATAGCACACTCCGTATGTAATCAGGTTAACAAGGGTGGTTAACACCCCAAAAACCAGATAGCTGATGGTTTCGCGGTTTACCCACCGGGGGTATTTATCCAACAGCCAACCAAGGATTGCCACCCACCCGAGCATAAGCACCCCCCCCGATATACCCTTGACCCAATGCGTGAGTTCGGGAAGCCTGCCCGGATAAAGAAGCAGATGCAGCTCATTAATTATTGAAAAAAGAATCGTTCCCGCAAGGGAGAGGATTAAGCAGCGGCGGGAGTTCATTCCTTTTATACGAAGATTATACCAAAGCAGCAGGGCAAAAACGGCATATCCCGCCATTATCAAGACCAGCGCGCTAAGACTTACAAGAAGGGTATGTTGGACAGGACTGATTTCCGCTTCAAAAAGTGTATAAATAAAACGCTCCATCAGATTTGCCGTGCGTTTATTTATATCCTCGATTACTTGTTTTGATTGGGAGGAAACCAGCATCAAAAAAATCCCCCAGATGCCCAAAGCCGACCACCCTACGGCAGTATGCCCCCCCTTGTCCCTTTTATGGCTGTCCATTTATTTATCAGTCCTTTCCGAACCATGCCGGATCATAAGCCAAAGTATTATCATGTCAGCCCCGGTTACCATTCAGTATTCTTTGCGCGTTGCCACCTAATATCGCTTGTGCATCTTGATGGGTGAAACCGTGTTCTAATAGAAAATCCTTTACCGTCTTCAGGGCTTTGGCTTGGTCTGCCCATGGGGAATCGGTTCCGAATATCACATGGTCGACACCCAACAAGCGGATTATATCCGCAAAACAATCGGTTTTATCCCCAGCTTCCTCCAAAGAGAAGCTGGTGTCCACATAAAAACCCATACCCGGATATAATTCTGCCGCCTGTTCCCATAGCCGGAAAGCACCCATGTGAGCAAGAATAACATTTGCTTGGGGGACAGCCTCCCGCAGCTGCAAAAAATACCCGGGCGCGCCATGAACCGGGGGAGGCATTCCCACATCCGCTCCGGCGTGAAAAAGCACCCAAAGCCCAAGCTCTGCTGCCCGTTTTACCACCGCTATGGTTTCATCCGAATCGGCATAACAGCCCTGATACTCGGGGTGCAGCTTAATACCCTTTAACCCCAGCTGATGTATTCGTTCAAGCTCATAAAGGGCTTGTGGGCATTTTGGATGAACACTGCCGAAGGAAGAAAGCCCTTCTGTCTTATTCACGGCTGCCGCAAAATTATTTAATGTTTCGGAGTGACGGATTGAGGTGGCAACAGGCATAACAACGCTTAAATCTATTCCTGCCGCAGCTTGGGAGGATATAAGGCCGGCGGTGGTGGCATCGGTGTAGGGGGCATTAGGGTCGCAGTCGGGTTCATATTCCCGAAGATTTTTCACCAGATGAGCCAAAGCCTTGTCTGCAAGCTCATCCGGGAAAATATGGGTATGAAAATCTATAATCAATGCTGGTCACCTCATTAAAGGAATAAACTAATCGGTCATGAAAAAGCAATGTGTTCCAGTAGAATTTTAAGACCTATCCCGATTAAAACAATACCGCCTGCAATCTCGGCTTTTTTGCCGAATACATTACCGAAACGGCAGCCGATAATAACCCCGCAATAGCATAAAACAAAGGTTACTATTGCAATTATCAAGCAGGCAAGCAAATATCCGTATTCCAGAGAAAACACTCCTTGGTGGGGCATAACCGCAAAGGAGGCCCCGACAGCAAGAGCATCTATGCTGGTTGCAATCGCCATTACCAGCACCGATCTCCATCGGCTGGGATCGCTGACCGGCAGTTCATCCCCACTGCGAAAGGCCTCGAACAGCATCTTACACCCGACAAACCCAAGCAGGGAAAAAGCAATCCAGTGATCAATAGCCTCAAATTTGTCTGAAAAGGTTCTGGCTATGGTGTATCCTATAAGGGGCATTATCCCCTGAAAAATACCAAAGCTGCCTGAAATCCGTAAATTTTGGCGGCGGGTTGTAAAACATAAAACCATACCGTTACTGACAGATACCGCCAAGGCATCCATAGAAAGCCCGACGGCAATCAGCAACAGTATAAAGATACTCATAGGATTTTTCATCCTTTCATATAGTGCATTATTTTACAGGACTAGATTATATATTATGGCAATCCGCCTGTCAAACGGCAGATGGTTGCCGGCTATGCTTTTTAACCGAGTTGGGAAATAAAACTACTTCACATATCGATTGAAATCTTTGCTGGTTTTTAAGCTTCCGTCATGCATAACCCACAGTGCTTGGGTGTCCGGAAGACTGTCAATCAATTCAAGACCCTGCTCATACGGCAGGCAGAAAACCGCGGTAGACAGTCCGTCGGCAATTCCGGAATCTTTGCAAATTATTGTAATAGCCTTAAAATAATCGGCAGGGAAAAGGGTGACGGGGTCGATAATATGATGATAGTTTTTATCGCCAACCGTGTAATATCGTTCGTATATTCCGCTTGTAACCACCGACATATCCATTATTTCCACCCTGAGCAGATCTTCGCTTTGGGTGTCGGGGTTTTGAATCCCTACCTTCCAGTAGTCTTTGCCGTTTTTATTTCCGATAGCTCTGACATTACCCCCGATGCTTAAAAGTGCCGACTGATATCCGAGAGCAACAGCTTTTTTTGCAGCCT
>JAQWBK010000079.1 GCA_028706415.1 Oscillospiraceae bacterium
CACAATTTCCGCCGGACTGCGTCAAACCTCCTCGTAAGGCGGAAAGCCTTGCTTCGTCGGCTTTCCTTGTCCGACAAAAATTCTGCTCGGAATCCGTTCAAAACAGGTTTTTAGAGGTGACCTTAATTGTGATGGAATGGTTGAACGGGCGGCTAGTATTATATTTGTTTTTTTATACTGTCGAGAGCCGCCTTTTCCAGTCTGCTTACTTGAGCCTGACTGATTCCGATTTCGGATGAAACCTCGATTTGTGTCATGCCCTTAAAAAAGCGTAAAAACAAAATCCGTTTTTCACGGTTATTCAGGTTTCTTATGGCCTCTTTAAGCGCAATTTCATCCAGCCAGTTTTTATCATCGTTGTGGTCACCCACCTGATCCATTACATAAATCGTGTCCCCACCGTCCGAATATACAGGCTCGTAAAGAGACACAGGGTCAACGATTGATTCAAGCGCGAGAACAACGTCCTCCTTTGGAAGCTCCATTTTTTCGGCAATTTCCTCAATGGTAGGGTCTCTTAAATTTTCGCTGGTAAGCCTTTCCTTTAGCTGCATTGCCTTGTATGCAATATCTCGCATAGAGCGACTTATGCGAATGCTGTTGTTATCCCTTAAATAGCGTCGTATTTCACCGATTATCATAGGAACGGCGTAGGTACTGAATCGTACATTTAGGGTGATGTCAAAATTATCAATGGCTTTAATCAAACCGATGCATCCGACCTGAAACAGGTCATCCAGATTTTCTCCTCTTTGGGTAAAGCGTTGAATAACGCTGAGCACAAGGCGAAGGTTTCCGTTTACCAACTGATCCCTTGCGCTTTTGTCACCCTGATGCATCAGTTTGAGCAACCGCATTTTTTCGCTTTCCGAGAGCACCTTTAAAGTTGATGTGTTGACCCCGCAAATTTCGACTTTATTATACAATATTGCTCCGTCCTCTCTGCATTTGAATGACAATTAAAGTATTGCCATATGCAAGGGGAAAATGCGGATTCATATCATAAAAATATTATGAGTGTACGCAGAAATACGACAAAATATTGATATGGTTTGTGCTTATACAAAACTCAGAGCTCGGTTATTAATGTGTTTCAAATGTTATTGTGGTTATATGATGATAGGGTTCACCCGGGAGAATGATGGGCTGCTCAAACGACGGGTGATTGACTGCATCAGGAAAGTACTGCGTTTCCAAGCAAAAACCGCCGTTGCGCTGATAAACAGCACCGTCTTTCCCGGGGATATTCATTATAATGTTGCCGGTGTAAAGCTGAACTCCGGGCAGGGTGGTACGCAGTTTAAGGGAGATGCCACTTTGCTCGTCATAACATGATGCAGTGTCCCTAAGTGTGCCCAGAGGACCACGGACTGAATAATTATGGTCATACCCTCCGGCATATTTAAGCATAGTATAATCATCGTTTATTCTTTCACCGATTTTGTGGGGTGTGCGAAAATCCATCGGGGTTCCATCAACCTCGATTATATTTCCTGTGGGAATCAGTTCGGAATCGGCCTGTGTAAAGAAGTCAGATTCAAGCTGAAGCACCTGATTGTGTACAGAACCGGAGTCATGCCCTGAAAGGTTGAAGTAGGAGTGGTTGGTGAGGTTACATACGGTTTTGGCATCGGTTTGGGCATAATAATCCCACATAAATGATCCGTCATCCGACAAAGAGTGGGTAACCCTAACAAATAGATTACCCGGATAATTTTCGTCACCCGAGGGGCTTGTAAGTGATAAAATTAATTTATCATCCTTTATCTCGGTATCCCATATTTTATGGCTAAACCCTATATTACCGCCATGAAGATGGTGCCCGTTGCTGTTTTGGTTAAGATTAAATTCCTTGCCGTCAAGATTAAAACTACCCCTTGCAATCCTATTAGCGCAACGCCCAATCAGGGCGCCGAAATATGGATTATCATACTCGTGTACATTATCATGCTCGTATGCATTAATGTTGTCAAAGCCTAAAACTACATCCAAAGGACGACCGCTTTTGTCCGGAATTTTAAGAAACTGAATGATTCCGCCATAGTTCAATATACCGACCTGCATTCCGGTGGAGTTGCTAAGGGTATACAAATCCACAGCCTGTCCGTCTGATGCGGTACCAAATCTTTCCTTTAAAATACTCATAAAATGTCCATTCCTTTCATCTGTTGGGGATTTGTGAGATTTCGGCTCCGCCGAAAATTCTGCCATGATTTAGGGCAGAAAAGCAGAAAACCCGGTTGAAAGGAGAATTTCTTTCAACCTATTTTTTAATGTAAAACTATATTATTGTAAGCCCTCCGTTGGGGCTTATAACCTGACCGGTAATAAAATCTGCCTGTTCAGACGCCAGAAATAAAACCGAGTTGGCAACATCCAAAGGTGTACCAATCCTGCCAAGGGGGGTTTCCTGCTCCAGCATTTTTCGTGTTTGAGCATTCAGACCGCTGTTCATATCTGTGTCGATTACACCGGGAGCTACGCAGTTTACCGTAATATTTGTTGGACCAAGCTCTTTTGCCAATGACTTGGTCATGCCGATAAGGGCTGCTTTTGCGGTTGAATAGTGTACCTCACAGGAAGCGCCCACCATTCCCCAGACAGAAGAGATGAATATTATTTTCCCCTGATGTCGGCGAATCATGTGGGGCAGCACGCTGCGGCAGCAATAATATGCCGCGTCCACACATACCGCCATCATTTCACGCCATTGCTCGGGGGTTATGTCGGTAAACAGACACTGCTCTGCCTTTCCGGCATTGCTGACAAGTATGTCTATGCCGCCGAATTCCTTTTCGCCTGCCGCTACCATTTGCTCAACCTGTTCACGGTCGGTGACATCGGCTTTATAGGGGAGAACATCGCAACCAAGGTTTTTTAGCTTATCGGCAAGTTCAAGAGCTTGGGCTTCAGAAGTGTTATAATTAAGAATAAGGGAATAGCCATGCTGCCCAAACAACTCTGCGGTAGCACGGCCTATTCCCTTTGATGCCCCGGTTATCAGCACCGTTTTATTTACCATAAAAATCAATTCCTTATTTTTATTATATTAAGCTCACCTCTAATACCTTAGTCGAATATTAGTATAAGATGCTTAATCGGAATCTATATCAAAATCTTCTTTAGATAATTTTTCAAGTACGGGCTGCACCGACGGAATGCGTCTTAGAGGGTCATAAATGTATTTACGACAATGGTGATAAAGCGGCATAACCCCCCTTTTCGGGCATAAAATCGCTTTACCGTCAGAAGAGCGCCGGCCATACATGCAATATTCGCATGTTGCCTGCACATTGTTGCCGTATAGCTTGCGGTGCATAATTTCATCCCTTTCCTCATTGTCGTTGTTGTTAATCATAGCATATCTGCCTCCCTTTTTCCAGTATATTTTGAATTTACAAAGCTCCCGGGATTTCAGCTTTCGGTCGGTTCTTCTGGCCGTCTCGCCACGGTTAGCAGAAATAAAGCGCAAAGGGAAAGCAGGGCGGCAGAGGCAGCAGCATTTGAGGGGCTGGGCAATACTATTGCATCTGAAAGCGGCTTAAATGCCAGCACGGTAACCGGTATTAACCTAAACAGGATTATGCTGAAGATGCCCCCCAGAATTGCATGAAGAAACCGCATTGCAAAAAAGCTTCGCCCGATAAGCTTTTGCCCTTGAAGAGCGGCGGCAATTTGACAATGAACCGATAAGCCTCCCCAACCAAGGGAAATTCCCAAAAGCAGGGGAGCCTCCGAACCGATACGGGCTGCTTCTACACTTCCGCAGCTCACCTCAAGCAGGCAGGGAAAGATGCATGATACTATGTCCTTGAGCGTGCCTTCAGGCCAAATGTTCCTTAAAATGTTTACCAAAACAGCTTGGAATTTTGCCGCTGCACCACTGGCATCTAATATGGATAATAGGGAAGCGAATAAAATGATAAATCCGCACATTACAAGAAGAGAATAACAAGCACTACCCACCGATTCGACAAAAGCCGAAGCGGCCGATGTACGCGAAGCCGAAACGGAGGCAACATTTATTACTGAGTTTTTATTATCTTCGGTATCCGACCCAAGCCGCAGAGATAATCCGATTAAAAGTGAAGCTGCAACATGGGCGGTATAAAGCATCACACCGTATTTTACGCTCCCCAACATGCCCGCACCGATGGCACTGATAATAAAGGCAGGGCCGCCATTCACGCAAAAGCTCAGCATTCTTCTGCCCTGTTTTCGTGTTATTAAACCCTGACGGGCAAGCTCTCCCACCGCAATACCACCGGCAGGATACCCTCCAATCAGGCTTATCAGAATTCCGGGGGCGCAGTACCCGGGCAGACCAAATATAAACCGTGTCGGACGCTCCAGCCTCCTTCCTATCGAGGCACATAATCCCGATTTTACAATGAATCCCGCCAGAACAAGAAAGGGGAAAAGTGAGGGGATTATTATTGATGAGCAAATTCCCACACCTCGGCTGATACCCGAGGCTGCGGCATTCGGCCAGGTAAGCAGAACACAGCATGCCGCTATGCATATAAAGAGCAGCAAAAAACTGCTGAGGGTGGACTTGCGAATTGTTTTTATAATCATCTAGCTCATTCCTTCCACTGATGCAACGGCATATGCAGGATGCCTTATACTGCTCTCAAGTAAAAATCAAGACATCTTTGCGGTCTGTTTTCCGCCATACAGCGTTGTTGTCGTCGGCGGGCGGCAGCCCGCTCTCCTCCTCCGCCTTGCATGACGAAAAACATCCTCGCAAATTTTGTCTCACCTTTTACTTGAGAACAGTATTATTTCAGTATTGATTAGCATAACCGCCGCATTATTAGAACCTGACCCGCATATTTTGTAAGGAGTGAAATCCTAATTTGCCATTTGTACTTATCTCGTTTTTAATGAGTGGTTATACTAATATCCGACTAATATTGATAAGGGTTCCGAGGATATTTTGTGTCGGGCAAGGCCGACGACGCAGGCGGGCTGGCGCCCGGCAAGGAGGAGAACCAAGCCCGGTGCAAAAAAGACCGGAAAGACCTTAAGGCTTTAGTCGGATATTAGTATTAGTATTAAATATATATACGAAAGGGTTCAAAACTATGAGAACATCCGGTTTAAAAAAAAGAAAAAAGAAAGCTTCGTCTATGCCAAGTGTTTTGCAGGAGCGGGTCGAAAAAATATTGGAGCTGCCTGTGGGAACGCTTAGCAATGCGTCTCGAATAGAACTAATCGGCAATAAAAGGGCTGTTGTTGACGGCTGCCAAGGAATAGTAGAATACAGTGATGAGCTTATACGCTTACAAACAGAAAGCGGAATGGTGCGCTTTACCGGAAGTCAGCTAAGCATCAGCAATCTTACCGAGGACAGCGCCATAATTGAGGGCAATATTCTTGTACTGGAATACTTGTCGTAGCAGGAGGAGGCATACATATGTTTTTAATTTACTTGTTGAGATGGCTGTTTGGCTGGGTCAGAATGGAGGCCGAAGGCGGTTTCCCTGAAAGGCTGTTGAATCTGGCTGCCAGGGATAATATTGAGCTATGGGGGGTAAAAAGAAGGGGAGTAATACTTGAGGCATGTTGCCCTGTAAGACAATATAAACGATTACGCTCCCCCGCAAGAAAATCCGGAATGCGGATTCATGTTACTCAGCGGTACGGTGTTCCGTTTACCATAAGGCGCTACCGTTCCCGTGCCGGTTTGGTGGTCGGTCTTGCAGCCTTTTATTTTGTGCTCCAGCTTTTTTCACAACGCATTTGGGTGGTGGAGGTTCGGGGCAACAACAAGGTTGATCCAGAAGAAATCCTTGCCGTGATGCAGGAATTCGGGGTTAATGAGGGGGCTGATCTTTCTAAACTTGATGTTGCTTCGCTACAGTTAAAAGCCCTTCAAAAGCTTCCCAATCTTGCCTGGTGTGCTGTTAATTTGCAGGGCAGCATTGCATTTATTGATGTGACCGAAAGGGTGCCTACACCGCAATTATCCGACCATCAACGCCCCTCAAATATCAAAGCAACACGCGATGGCAGAATAGTATCGGTTGAGGTATATACAGGCCAGTCGTTGGTTAGTAAGGGAGATGCGGTTGCCAAGGGAATGCTTCTTGTCAGCGGGGTTATTGACAGCAAGGTTGGACCCATTTTCAGGCGTTCACAAGCGCGCATACTTGCCAGTACCGCCCGCCGTCTTGAGGTGAGCGTACCGCTGAAAGAAACTCTATTGATACCCTCAGGCAGGACTGTTTTCCGGCCGTCGCTGTACCTATTTACCCTTAAAATACCGCTGTATACGAATGGTAAAATCGAGCAGAAAAACAAACTAACGATTTCGAAGAATATGCTCAATGTCAACCATATTGACCTTCCTGTGGGGTTTATAAGTCATAATTACCAACTGCTGGAGCCGGGAGAGGTTGTTCGTTCCGAGCAAGAAGCTCAAATTCTTGCAAAAAAGATGCTTCAAGATAAAAAAGAAAACGAGCTTGCAGGGGCAGAAATAGTTACAACGGATGAAAAGGGTGAGATAAAAAACGGTTGTTATGTTATTACCGGACGATATGACTGCATTGAGAATATTTGTATGGAGGAACAATTATTAGTAGAATGAGGGTATATTGGTAAAATAGCACAAATAGAACTGCTTAATCATCAATATTAAGCGAAAATTTTGTTATAATTGTGTAATGACAAAGTAATAAATTTTGATATAATATATATATATATATTACTTTATCGATTTACAGTATTATCAGGAAGCGTGGTCTGTTGATGTTTGAGCAGGTTCTTAATTTGGATCGGATGGAGCAGGTGGTTTCACTTTTCGGTAGCTTTGATGAA
>JAQWBK010000080.1 GCA_028706415.1 Oscillospiraceae bacterium
CTTTCGAGAGAACAACAGCTTGATGTTATAAACCGTACCTTCCATACCCACTATTAAAGTGTTATAATGATATCCGTAAATGAACTACCTTGCGGCCAGCCGCGGGGTATCCAAAGCATACCGTTCATAATGGTCACCTCTAAAAACCTGTTTTGAACGGATTCCGAGCAGAATTTTTGTCGGGCAAGGAAAGCCGACGAAGCAATGCTTTCCGCATTACGAGGAGGTTTGATACTAATATCCGACTAAAATATTGATAATGTTTCCGAGGATTTTTTGTATCGGGTAAGGCCGACGACGCAGGCGGGCTGGCGCCCGGCAAGGAGGAGAACGAAGCCCGGTGCAAAAAAGACCGGAAAGATGTTAAGGCTTTAGTCGGATATTAGTATAAAGCAGTCCGGCGGGAATTGTGCCGGAAGACGCCGGAAGGGGTTTTTAGAGGTGACCTAAAAAATAACAGCAAGGGAATGGTTAATAAATGGCTGAAATCCGTCCTTTTCGCGCACTGAGATTTACACCCAAAGCCGGAAAAGCAGAGGAGGTGACCTGCCCCCCCTATGACATTATTGGCGAGGAACAGCGCAAGGGATTCCTGATGCAAAATCCTCATAATATAATAAGGCTTGAGTTGCCCCGAGACGGAGCCGATCCGTACAAGCAGGCGGGCAAGGTGCTGAAAGGTTGGCTTGACAACGGCATTTTGCGGCAAGATGATACCCCCGCCGTGTATGTATATGAAATACGGTTTACTCTTGAGCGGGACGGTGATAACCTCGGCACCCAGGATGAAAGCCGCAGCATTATGGGGTTAATCAGCCTTGTCAAGCTTGAAGAGTTTGAAAATGGCGTAGTCCTCCCCCATGAAGAAACCTTGTCCAAGGCAAAAACCGACCGTTTTAATCTGATGCAGGCGACAAATTGTAATTTCAGCTGCATCTATTCCCTCTACATGGACGAGGACGGGAAAGGTGAAATGCCGGATATCCCTGCTGTGATATCAAATATGCAGCCTATTTCCGAGATGACGGATGAAAATCTGCTGGAGCATCGCCTATGGGCGATAACCGACCCTGAGATTATCTCGGGCATACAGCGTAACATGGCAGATACCCGCCTTTATATTGCAGACGGTCACCATCGGTATGAAACCGCACTCAACCATCGCAATGCTTTAAGAAGTCAGGGCACCCCCCAAGGCGCCGCTTCCGACTATGTTATGATGATGATGGTGGAAATGAACCACCCCGGTCTGGTTGTATTCCCCACCCACAGGCTGGTTCGAGGGCTTGAGAATTTCGATGCCACCGCCCTAATCAAGGCAAGCGCACCCTATTTTGATGTGACCCAGAATATTGAGATTGCAGCCCTTAATGAAACGCTTGAGAAGGCATATATGGACGGCCGCCATGCATTCGGATTTTATACCGGCGGCGACTTCTTCACATTGATGACCCTTCGGGACCCATCCACCATGGATAAGCTTCTGCCTTCCCTCTCCCCTACATCGCGTTCACTGGATGTAACCATACTACATACTCTGGTGCTGGAACGGCTGATGGGGATAGATCGCGAAAACATGGCAAACCAACGCAATCTTACCTATACCCGAAGCTTATGTGATGTGCTTGGAGGGGTGGATAAGGGTGACTTCCAATGCGGCTTCATCCTTAATCCCACCCGTGTTTCGGAAATTCGGGATGTTGCGTCGGCGGGTGAAAAGATGCCACAAAAGTCAACATACTTTTATCCAAAGCTTATTACCGGACTTACCATGAATAAACTGGACTAATACTGTTCTCAAGTAAAAATAAAGACACCGTGCGCTGTGGGGGATTTACAGCCGGCACGGTGTCTTTTTTTAGGGGGTGAGAGTTCTGGATAAAATTGCAATTTGCGTGGTAACTTCGTTGATGTACAGTTTATACTAATCACTCATTATATTTTCTAATGGGGGAATAGTATCACAATACCCGCTATTTATACTAATCTCAATAATAAAAGCCGATAAAATGGAGCGATGCGTTCTTTAAAGAAGAACGCGTCTTGAGCGACAATTTTATCGATCCTTTTATTTGAGAGTAGTATTAACTAGCACTGGCCGCGTTCATCATCACAGCACAGAAGGATCAAGACAATTATGAACAGGATCCATGTGCAGTCCATGTCGCCAAACAGGTTCTTCAGACACATATGGTAGTGCCCCCTTTCCTTTTCTCTCATGCCATTGTATGTAGGATAATAAAAGATGTTCCGTTATTACTGAACTTGAATATTTGCATACATATCGGAAAAAATACAACAACAAACAGAAAGGGGCATGATTGTGGAAATGACCGGTCAAGAATTTCGGAAAATGAACCAGCAAACAGCACCTAAGTCTCCTATCTTGAAAAACTGTATATGGGCGTTCCTTGTGGGGGGGCTTATTTGCGTTATCGGGCAGATTATTACCGGATTTGTAATGAATGCGGGACTGGGAATTGAGGATGCCCGACTTATAGGTTCATCTACTTTGATTGCCGCCAGTGCCATACTGACAGCCTTTGATTTATATGACAATATTGCAAAGCACGCAGGGGCGGGCACCCTGGTTCCCATAACCGGCTTTGCAAATTCAATAGTGGCTCCCGCAATCGAGTATAAGAGTGAGGGGCTTATATTGGGTTTGGCCGCAAAAATGTTTACCATAGCGGGACCTGTTTTGGTATACGGTATCACCGCCTCGATTATCTATGGGCTGATATTAAATCTTCTGACGTTGTTTAATTAATTTAAACTTTTTTGCTTGAAAGGACTGGTTAAGATGCCTGAACGCAAAGGACAATATACGGTTATGCTGTCTGGTCGCCCAACCATTCTGGGTTATGCATCTGTGGCGGGCAAGCGCGAGGGTGAAGGCCCGCTTGGCAGAGGCTTTGATATGGTTTTTGAAGATACCTCCCTTGGGGAGAAATCGTGGGAGAAGGCAGAAAGTGCATTGCAGCGCGAAGCATTTACACGCGCTTTAAATAAAGCCGAAATATCTCCTTCACAGGTCAATTATTTATTTGCGGGAGATTTGCTCAATCAAAATATAGCCTCTACCTTTGGACTACGGGAATTTGGTGTCCCTGTTTTGGGTCAGTACGGAGCCTGTTCCACCATGGCACAGACCTTATCCATGGCAGCCATATTCGTGGACAGCGGAGCGGCGGATATCTGCGGTGCCGTCACCTCCTCTCATTTTTGTTCGGCAGAAAGGCAGTTTCGCTTTCCTCTTGAATATGGCGGACAGCGCCCCCCAACAGCCCAGTGGACGGTAACCGGAGCCGGTTCGATCATTGTGGGCCTTGGGGGCAGCGGAGTGCGTATTGCCGATGTCACCATCGGATGTATCACCGACCTCGGGATTACCGACTCCAACAATATGGGGGCTGCAATGGCTCCCGCCGCCGCCGAAACCATTGCCGCATATTTAAAGGATACCGAGGCAAAACCCGATGACTTTGACCTGATAATAACCGGCGATTTGGGTTCGGTGGGCAGTGACCTTCTGCGACAGCTCATGGAAAGAAAGAACTATCCTCTGGGTAGCAACTATACCGACTGCGGGCTGCTTATATACGATAGGGATAAACAGGATGTTCACGCCGGCGGTTCGGGCTGCGGCTGCTCGGCTTCGGTGCTTTGTTCTTATATTCTGGGCAAAATGGGGGCGGGCGAGCTTAAAAATGTGCTGTTCGTCGCCACCGGTGCTTTAATGTCCCCAACCTCTACCCAGCAGGGGGAGAGCATTCCCGGAATTGCCCATCTGGTGCATCTGGTCGCAATGGAACCATAACCCCCCCTTTGGTTCCTTTCGTGTTTTAATGAAACCATGTCTATTTAAATTGTTTTCCCCCTGTCTGGCGCACTAACAAAAAGCCCATCGGCAAAAAAATGCCGATGGGCTTTTTGTTATACTAATCTCTGCGTTTACAGCGTAACAACGGCAGAGCCCCATGTCAGCCCCCCTCCGAAGGCCGCCATTGCCAGTTTATCTCCCTTTTTTATCTTTCCGCTTTTTATACTGATATCCAGCGCAATCGGGATTGAGGATGCAGATGTATTCCCGAATTTTTCAAGGGTAACGATAAATTTATCCATATCAATATTAAATTTTCTTGCCGCAACACTGATTATTCGGAGGTTTGCCTGATGAGGAACAAACCAGTCAATCTGTTCGGCCGTAACCCCTGCCTTTTCCATCGCTTTTTCTAAAGCATAGGGCATAATCTTGACGGCATACTTAAAAACTTCCCCGCCGTTCATCCAGGCGGTATGCTTTTTGCCATCCCGCTTTTCTATATCCTCAGGGGTAAAAAAGCAGGCCGGGCAGGTCAGATGTTTATATCCGGTTCCGTCAGAACCTATTTGAATAGAGAGTATTCCCCCCTCTTCAACCTCACTCAATACAAATGCACCCCCACCGTCACCAAAAAGCACACAGGTATTCCTGTCCTGCCAGTCGGTAATTTTCGATAGGGTATCGGCGGCAATGATGAGAGCATTTTTAAAAAATCCGGTTTTTATATGCTGCTCTGCCATAGACATTGCATAGATCATGCCTGAGCAGGCCGCCGAAATATCAAAAGCTGTTGCATTAACCGCTCCGATGTTATTTTGCACAATACAGGCGGTTGATGGAAAGAACTGATCCGGAGTGACGGTGGATACGATGATCAAATCCAGCTCCTCGGGCTTAATATTTGCATCCTCCAGCGCCCGCTTACCTGCCTGAGTTGCCAGATATGATGTGGGCATGTCGTCGGCTGCAATCCTTCTTTGGGATATTCCCGTTCTCTCTTTTATCCATTGGTCGCTGGTATCCACCATTTTTTCAAGTTCAAAGTTTGTAAGGATTTTTTCGGGCAGATAGCTGCCCACCCCTACTATTCCAACTTTTCTATACATTATAATTAATCGTATCCTTCCTCTATTCGGTTTTTTGCCTTGCCAACTCCATTCCTGCCGTAAGAACCTTCATTTCCAGGGGTAAAAGACCCTCTTTCCCCTTTGGCAGGAAACTTATAACCGCCTCGGTCATGCTCTCGATTGACGGCAAGTCTAATACCGCCATAAGTGCGCCAATCATCACCATGTTTGAAAACTTTACATTTCCGGCTTCCATTGCAATTTTTGTTGCAGGTATTTTTATAACATTAATATCATGGCGATATTCTCTGTCTTTGACCTGATAGCTGTCAACAATCATGGTTTTGCCTGGTTTAACCAGGGGTTCAAATTTATCGGCGGCAGGGTGGCTCATTGCAATTAATACATCGGGTTTGGAAACGATGGGTGAGGCAATATCGGAATCCGAAATAATCACATGGCAGTTTGCAAATCCTCCCCGCATTTCAGGCCCGTAAGATGGCAGCATGGAGGCTTTTTTACCCTCTGTCATTCCGGCGAATGCAAGGGTTCTGCCGGCGGCAACAATTCCCTGACCGCCAAAGCCTGCAATAATAATATTTTCAGTCGACATCATTCACACCCCCAATTTTCTTGATCCCGAGCGGATAATACGGAGCCATATTATCATCAACCCATTTCAGCGCCTTTACCGGGGTCAGCTTAAGGTTGGTAGGGCAGGTTGACAGCACCTCTATCATGGAAAAGCCCTTCCCGTTTATCTGCCGTTCAAAGGCTTTTTTTATAGCCTTACCCGCATGAATGACCGCCTTAGGATTGGTGACAGAAACTCTCTCGATATATCCGGCACCGTCAATGGTGGCAAGTATTTCGGACATCCTGATCGGAAACCCTTCTTGCGGCCGTCTTCCGTAGGGGGTGGTTAAGGTCACCTGCCCACTTAGGGTTGTGGGGGCCATCTGTCCCCCGGTCATTCCGTAAATTGCATTGTTTACGAAAATAACCGTGATGTTCTCTCCTCTTGCGGCGGCGTGAATAATTTCAGCCGTGCCGATGGCGGCAAGATCGCCATCCCCCTGATAGGTGAAAACGATCTTATCCGGCAGGCTTCTTTTAATTCCGGTTGCAACCGCCGGGGCCCTGCCATGGGCAGCCTGCTGCATATCACAGGTGAAATAGTTATAAGCGAAAACCGAACAGCCCACCGAAGCTACTCCGATTGTTCTGCCCTCGATACCTAAATCATCTATAGCCTGTGCGGTAAGGCGGTGAATAATCCCATGGGTACACCCGGGACAATAGTGCATTGGCATGTCTGTCAGACACGCCGGTTTATCAAACCTAACCGGCATTGTTAATCCCTCCCGCAATCTCTTTTATTTTACTTAATATCTCGTCCACGCTAAGAACGGCGCCCCCCATTTTACCCAGAAAATGAACCGGAGCGCGGCCGTTCACTTCAAGCTTAACATCCTCAATCATCTGGCCGCTGTTAAGCTCAACCGTAAGATAAGCCTTTGCAATCTTTTCAAAGGCCTTTGAGGGGAACGGCCATACCGTTTGGGGGCGCAGCAGCCCCACGCTAAGTCCGGCAGAGGTCGCCTCCTCCACCGCCTGTTTTGCAATTCTGGAGGTAATTCCGAATGCAACCAGCATAATATCTGCATCCGGATTTGTTATTTCATATCTCTGCTCTGTCTGCTTTATCTTTTCGTATTTTGACTGCAATCTCAAGTTGAGCTGCTCGGATTCGTCTGTCTTTATATATAGGGAATTTATGATATTGTGTTCCCTGATATTGTCGGTTCCTGTGGTTGCCCAACCCTTATCAATCACCTTGGGCTGGGGGGTACTAAGGTTGAGGGATTCCATCATCTGACCGAGAATTCCGTCGGCAAGCACCATGACGGGGTTCCTGTAAGTGTCGG
>JAQWBK010000081.1 GCA_028706415.1 Oscillospiraceae bacterium
CTTTCTGATTAAATATCAATCAACCGTGCATTTTATAGTTCCGTCACTAACACGAAGGGAGAGACTGTCCCCCGAATTAACATCCCCGACATTTTTTATAACCCTGTTGTTCACATAAGGTATCGAGTAACCTCTTGATAATACCTTTAGAGGGCTGAGGGCGTCAAGCTTGGCGCTTATTGAGACCAGTCTTCTATCGTGCTGGGACAGGCATCCTTGTGCGGCATGTATGAATGAATAAGTTATATAATCAAGCTTCATAGACTGTTCTTCAACATAAAACAGAGGGGTTGAAAGGCAACGATGTGAAAGCGCCGCCCCAAGCCTCTGTTTTGAAGAGTCCAGAACAGTGCTGATATTTCTTCGGGTAATAACCTGCATTTGCAGCAGCTTTGAGAGCAGTTGCTGGCTATCGGGTACGGCAAGCTCGGCGGCGGCAGAGGGTGTGGGAGCCCGCAGGTCGGCGACAAAGTCGCATATCGTAAAATCCGTTTCATGCCCCACTGCCGATATTACCGGTATATGTGATGCCGCCACAGCCTGTGCAACACCCTCGTCGTTAAACGCCCATAGCTCCTCAATAGAGCCGCCGCCCCTACCTATAATGATTACATCGACGGCATTATTTATATTAAACCATTTCAGAGCATTTATCAACTGGGGGGGTGCCCCGTCCCCCTGAACCAAAACAGGGGCAAACACAATTTCTGCCAGGGGATACCGCCGACCCAGCACATTAAAAATATCCCTGACAGCCGCACCGGTGGGAGAGGTTATAACCCCGATTTTAGACGGGTAACTCGGCAACCGGCGTTTACGGGCTTCATCAAACAGACCTTGAGCCGCCAGACGCTTTTTAAGCTGCTCAAATGCCATCTGTAATGCACCCACACCATCCGGTTGGATTTCCTCAATATATATTTGGAAAGAACCGTCCTTTTCATATAGGGACACCCGGGCACGGACGATTACCTTCATTCCGTTTTCGGGTGAAAATTGCAACTTGGAGGCATGGGCTTTAAACATAACCGCCCTGACAATCGCCCCTTCATCCTTAAGCGACATATAAAGATGCCCGGATTTATAATGGTTGGTGAAATTCGAAATTTCGCCCCCAATATAAACCGAGGTTAAGTTTTTATCGCCCTCGAGCAGCGATTTAACATAACGGTTAAGCTGACTTATGGTGATTACCCGCATTTTTCGCTGCTCCTTTCGGTTTGCATTGATGCGAGAAAGGCAATTCCTGCGGCATTATCCGAGGAAAATTCCTGAGGCGAAAATAATCCACCAAAACGGCTTTCCAGAATAGAACGCATTATTTTGTTTGACATTACGCCGCCTGAATATAACACCGGAAGGTCGGGATAATCGGACAGAATCTTTTCTGTCATACCCTCCAGCGCCGATAGAATACTCAATATGCAAAACATTGCAACATCAGCAGCGGATGTGCCCTGATTATGAAGCTTCAAACACTTATTTTCTATGCCGGACAGGCTGCACCATCCGTCTTTTAATACAGCCCTTTGGTGGTGCCGCTCGGTCGATTTTACCGCAAGCTCCTCCAACTTTGGCCCTGCGGGAAATTGAAGCCCCAGCATAAGCCCCACCCTGTCAATTAGCTGTCCGGCTTTTAAATCCATAGAACCGGCGACACGCTTACAGGTTATTACCGAAGAGTCATCCGGGCGGACAAGCAAAACATCGGTTGTGCCCCCCGAAACATGAAACGCCAAAAATTCTTGTTTAAGCAGTTCCGGTCGGTTTGCACCGACAGCTGCGGCTGCGACATGCCCCTGCTGGTGTGTATAGCTGTAAATCGGTATGCCAAGCACGGCAGCCAGCTGACGCGCCGCCCCCATGCCTGCAAGAAAGCAGGGCATATATGAACCCTCCATTTGAGAGGGGCGATCTGATGCCGCCACGGCAGTGATCGTGCCGTCATAACACTTAAACAGATTTTCTATAATCATGGGGAGCTGCCGTGTATGGTGAAATACTGCATCACTCTGCCTTAGCCCCAGCTCGCCGTCTTTAACAGGCAAAAGCTGCTTTTTCTGAATAAGCTCACCTGATTTGATATCATACAGGGCGGCCGAGGTGGTATAATTGCTGGTGTCTATGCCAAGTATTCCAGACATGCCCTATTCCCCTTTTTGAAGTGCTACACCGCCCAGGACACCGTTAATAAAAGCGGGATCTTCATCTCCGCCGTATTTTTTTGCAAGCTCGACCGCTTCGTTAATCGAAACACTGACCGGAATATCATTCATATACCGCATCTCAAAAACGGCAAGACGCATGATGGCAAGACCAACCCTGGAAATGCGTTCCTTGTTCCATTTGTGGGAATTAGCCGAAATGGCGGGGTCGATTTCATCAATATGCTTGTCCACACCTTCTGCAAGCTCAAGTGCAAACGCATTTACCTTAATATCCCTCGCTTCGCCTGCATTAGAAAGAATATCCTTGATGGAACAATCTGTAAAGGATTTTTCAAAAAGAAGAATAAATGCAAGTTCGCGCGCTTCGCGTCGTGTCATATTATCTATCATGCCTTTCGCAGGTAATTCAATCAGATAAAAATATTATCACCCATAATCCGACATTTACCATAACAAAAAAGCACCGCCTCAAAAAAAGAATTCCGGCAAGAACAGAGCCCTTGCCCTACAGTGAGCATGGTAATATGCATACTATCTGTAGGAGCGGGTTTAATACCCGCCCGTTTTTTGAGACAGTGCTGTTTGCTCTGTTAAACAGGAGTTTCTTTATTCTCGTCAATTACAATTCCGGCAATATGAACATTGACCTTGTTTACCGGCTTGCCGGTCATTGACTGAACCGCGACCTTAACACTGTGCTGTACTGCGGGCGCCACATCAGGAATTCGTGCACCAAGATAGATGTTGATATATACATCCAGAATGGTTTCACTTTCATTGTTAAGAACCCTTACAGCCTTGGCCGCAGTATTACCTATAAGGCCCCGGATATCGGTAGGCTTCTGTGCCATTCCGGCCACCCCTGCAACCTCCATAACAGCAGAACTGGCTATTGAAGCGATCACTTCCTCCGATATTATACAGCTGCCCTCGGAGGACTTATATTCTTTCCTGTTCATTAAAAAACCTGCCTTTCAGAATCCTTCCTAAACAATCAACAGCCTTATACTGCTGAATTTAAGACTGTAATAGAAAACATTAATAATCCGCTATAACAACTATTATACCACAAAGTGCTTTTCGAGCAACCATTATTTATTATTTTACGGTTACAATGTTGACATTTTGTGCGACAACTTTCGACTGAGCAACAACAATATCGGTGATTTGTATCGCCTGAGTCGCTTTTAAATCCTCCGAGCGCACCACAATATTGCATTTATCATCCTCAATATATGCAATGCATTCTTTATGACCCTTTGCCTTTATTAGGTTTTCAATTTTACTTTCCTGCTCAATGGATGCGGAAAGTGCGGCAGCCTTTTCAAGCGCCATTTCTTGTGTTTTCTGGCTTGCCTTAACATCATTTACCATATCCCGAATAATATCCAGAGCCTCTTGTCTGGCCGTTTCTCGATTAAGCCGCGCCTGCACAAAATAATCTGACGGGTTGACAGACTCTTTTTCGCCTGCTTTGTCCGGCTTTGTGACGGTTGACGGATTGTCAACAAAATGTGCGTCTCCGAAATTTCCGGAGCTGGAGGTTGATGCATCGGTTGGCAGCGAACTATCCACGGTAAAATAATAGTTGAGATATACCGCCACCCCTAACGCCACCACCAGAATCGCCAGCATTACCTGTTTTTTACCCAATATTCTATTCATAGCTGCTTCAATCCTTTCATTTTTTAGAAAATTTATTAAATTGGTTAGTAAAAAATGTTAATCGGATAATTTCGTTACACAAACTCTTTTTGAAGATATATTAAGCACGGTGGTTAAGGTGTTTACTATTCGTTGTTGCACCACCGGTTGATCCCCTCCCTCACATATCACCACAACCCCCTTAACGGTGGGTTGGATTTCGGTCACCAATAATCCCTGCCTACCGTTGTCGGTATCCACAATAATTATCGATTCACGATTATCTTCCCGCTCAGAAATTCTGTTTGAATCTTCCTGGCGGTCTGTATTTATATCCTGCTCCACCGCGTATATGTATTCAACGCTGTTTTCAAGCGTTACCATAACCCTGCAATCACCCGCCCCCTCAATACTGCCGATTATTTCGGTAAGCCTCTGCTCTGTATCGACAACAAACTCCTCTGCTGTTTTCACACTCTTACCCTGTTTTGCTCTGTTCTTTGTTCCATTGGATAAAAATGATGACAGACCGATTAGTAATATTCCTATTAGACCAATAGCAATCAATATCCGGCGCCCCATATTACTCTTCATCCAATCCGGCAGCCGTTTTAATATTACCAGGCCTGATTTTTCCTCCATATTTATTCAATCCTTTCCGTCATACAACAGCATATGCATGTCTTTGATTATGAATCATTTATTCAAGAATTATCACGGTAACTTCTACCCCCAGACGCTCCTCCATTAACTGCTCGGCAGTTAGGGACAAAGACCTGTTTTGTTTGTCCAGATAAAGAACAACACCGTTAATATATATGCGGCTGTCCTCATCAATATCAATGTTTGCTTCAATTTTTCCAAGCTCAATATTATGTTCGGATAAAGTCTGTCTAGCGGTTAGTTCCAATGCCGTATTTACCTGTGATTTTATTTGCTGTTTTACCTTGTGTTGAATATCATCTGCCGAAACCGCCCGGGGCAGGTTATCGAAATTAATATCTTCTATTGATTTCACCGAAAGGAGCGGAGAAGCAAGGCAGCAAAGAAAAAATGCGGCGGTTATTAGCCTGAAGATGTTGCCCAGACCCTTTTTTGGTGCGAGAATTTGAAAAGCGGTACATCCTACAGCCGCAAAACAAAGAGCGGCTGCCCATTTCGTTATACCATCCATTTATAATCAATGCCTTTCCGCGGAATTTTTAACAGGTAATCATACATTATTACCGGCCATCGTTACTATTGTGGTCGCTACAATCATAAATACCGAGCAGGCGGCAAGAACACCTATTAGGGTTTTTAGCACCCCTTGCGCCGTTTTAAAGAGTGATGCGACGGTATCCAGCGAGAACATTTCGGAAACCATTATGCAAAAGCTTAATGAAAGCAGCCACAGGATACATTCGATAAGCGGCGGCAGTACAATGAGGGCGGTTGTTAATATTCCGAACCCGCCCAGTGTTGATTTTAATAGCGAAAGGCAGCCCCGAACCGAATTATATGCTTCGCCAAGAGCGCTCCCCACCACAGGCACAAACGCTCCCAGAGAAAAACGAATTGCTCGTCCTGTCATGGTATCGACAGCAGAACCTACCAACCCCTGCATTGAAAGAAGTCCGACAAATACCGAGGTTGTAATGCCCAGCAACCATCCGCAACAACTGTTGATAAAGCTGCCTGCCTTATCCAGCTTCATATTCGGAGTAACCGAGCCGGTCAGCCCCATTGCAAGTGATACCGTCATCATGGGCACAATAAAGTGGGTGGCAGCAAGTGATATAAGCTCGGCTGCAAACAGCACCACCGTCTGATAAGATGCCGATGTTACAGCTTGTCCCGAGGCAAGCATTATGCTTGCAAATACAGGAACAAAGCTGAACATGAAAACCGAGGTGCTTTTCGCGGCGTTACTGACATCGTGTATACAGCCCGAAATAGGAACTAGCAGTGCGGCACACGCTGTTATGGCACATATGGCTCCAAAAACCTTTGAAATTGATTCCTCCTTGACCGTTTGACGCAATGCATCCATCAATGCGTATAGCAACACCACCCCCAGCAAAACCCCTGCTGAGCGAAAAGGACCGGTTGCTCTGTCCTTCAACAAATCAACCAGGCTGTTTATCACATTTTCCGGTTTCAGGCCTGTAAAGGATTCGGCTTTGAAGCTGTCTACCCCAATTTTATTCATAAAATCCTTGGTCTCGGGCGGCAAATTGCCCCAAATATTCTCGGCTCCGCTTGCCTGCAGCTGTTCGTCGTAAATGTCATCAAGGGTTGTTTGGGCATGTGCTAAAAAACCTGTAACAGACAAAAGCAATGTAATAATAATAAAACAACGGCAGACTTTTTTAATATTTATCATCCTGTCTCACCTCCGTTCATAAGATGAACGGCTAATTCTACTATTTTTTCAAAAAGAGGCAGGGCAAGAATTAACAGGAACACCTTGCCGGTAAGCTCTGCCTTTTCAGCCATAGCATTCTCCCCCGCGTCTCGGCAGGCGTCGGCGGAAAACTGAGCCAGTAGACTGATGCCCAGTGCCTTAAACAGCACCGACCCATATTCACTGGGGAGAGAAGTGGAGTTAAGTAGGGCTTGCAATCTGCTGAATACAGGAGCAAGCTGAATTATCAGCATACCAAGTATCAAAGTGCCGGTAATAAGTCCTATTGCCATCGAGTATTCGGGATGATACCGGCGAATTAAAACTGCCAGAAAG
>JAQWBK010000082.1 GCA_028706415.1 Oscillospiraceae bacterium
TGCAACAGGGCTTGCAGCCGTTGCATTGGCATTTATTCTGCCCAATATATTCAGTATACTGATTTTTGCTTATTCCTTCTGGTCGCCGTTAATATTTATACCGCTTGCCGCCGCCATGCTCGGAATAAAATCTAACGGTCGGGCATTCCGTCGGGCACTGGCTGCAGGGCTGATATTCTCACTCCTATGGAACTACATACTTCTCAAGCCGTGGAATATTGACGGTGGAGTGGTAGGTATGTTATTTAATCTGATTGTTTTTACAATATCCACCCGTAAGCTTCATAAACATCAAGCTCATAAGGTAATCACATTAAAATGCAGGTGATGTTGCTTTGCGGTTTTCAACAACCATTTTAAACTGTTCTCATACTGTTCTCAAGTAATACTGATCTCATGTAAAAGATGAGAACAGTTTAAGTTCATAATAAATAAGGGGCTGCTGCATGGTTTTCATTTTGCAACAGCCCCTTATACTACTCCTTGCCCGACACAAATTCTGCTCGGAATCCGTTCAAAACAGGTTTTTATAGGTGACTTTTTTTAATTCAAATTTTAATCTTCAAGTAATGCCGTCATCAATTCCTTGATTTTCACAGGATTTCCGCGACCCGAAGTCTTTTTCATGACCTGCCCAACAAGCGATTGGAAGGCGGCGGCTTTACCCGCTTTATAGTCGGCAACCGATTTTTGCTGTTGGGCAATGACCTCTTTCACAAAGCCGGTCAGCACCCCATCATCATTAATCTGTTCCCACCCTTTTTCACCAACAATGATTTCCGGGTCGACATCCTTCTCCCACAGCGTTTGAATCAAGGTGCGGCAGGTTCCGCTGTTTATTCTGCCCTCCCCCGACATCTGTGCAACGGCGGCAAGGTGCTCGGGCTGTATGGGAATATCTGTTTCATCCGGCTGTAACAGGCGAGATACATCGCTTAGTATCATGTTTGCTACCAGGATGGGATGGGCGGTCAGTTCGGCCGCTTTTTCAAAATAATCGGCAATTTCCCGCTGGATGGTAAGCTGCTCGGCAGCATAGGCGGTCAGGCCGTATTCCTCAATATATTTGACCTTTCGGGCATCCGGCAAGAGGGGTATTTCTGCCCCCAAAGCGTCCCGCTCGTCATCGGTTATTTCTATTATCGGCAGGTCGGGATCGGGGAAATACCGATAATCGTCGGCATTTTCCTTCCTTCTCATCGAATAGGTCTTGCCGGTGTTCTGGTCAAAGCGGCGAGTTTCCTGAACCAGCTTCTCCCCTGCTTCCACCGCCTCCACCTGGCGGACAAACTCATATTCGATGGCCCTGACCGCAGACTGAAAGCTGTTAATGTTTTTCATTTCGGCGCGTGTTCCAAACGCCTTTTCGCCCTTTTCCCGAACCGAAAGGTTGACATCACAGCGGAAGGCGCCCTCGTTCATTTTGCAGTCCGACACCCCGGTATAAATAATAACGGCGCGCAGCTTTTGCAGGTATGCCTTGGCCTCCTCTGCCGAGCGGATATCCGGCTCGGAGACGATCTCGATAAGGGGCATTCCGCCGCGGTTGCAGTCGATAAGTGTTCCCTTACCCTCAAGATGCACCAGCTTTCCGGCATCTTCCTCGATATGAATTCTGGTAATGCCGATTCGTTTTGCACCCTTACCGGTTTCAATATCCAAATAACCATGCTCGCATAAGGGCAGGTCATACTGAGATATCTGATATGCCTTGGGAAGATCGGGATAAAAATAATTCTTGCGGTGTTGTTTTGTGCTGGAGGCAATCTTGCAGTTGGTGGCCAGTCCCGCTTTAACCGCGTAATTCACCACCTGACGATTTAATATGGGCAGTGTTCCGGGCATTCCGGTGCATATCGGGCAGCACTGGGTATTGGGCTGAGCACCAAAGTCGGTGGGACAATTGCAGAATATTTTGGTTTTGGTTTTCAGCTCTACATGAACCTCCAGACCGATAACCATTTCATATTTTTGAAGAGTGCTTTGGGATACCATTAGTAATTCCCCCTTTGCTCATAAGCATAAGCCGCGCGATAAAGCAGTGGCTCGTCAAACTGTTTACCCATAAGCTGCATTCCGATTGGCAGCCCTTTTGAATCGGTGCCGCAGGGCAGTGACAGCGCGGGTATTCCGGCAATATTTGCGGGCACCGTATATAGGTTGCATCTAAACATAATGGAAGGGTCTTGGTGCTTTTCACCCAGCTTAAATGCCGTTGTGGGAGTGGTGGGCGACAGGATAAAATCACAATTCTCAAACGCCCGATTAAAATCCTCAATAATCAAGGTACGAACCTGCATAGCTTTTTTATAGTAGGAATCATAATTATCCGCGCTTAAAACATGGTTGCCCAGCATTATGCGACTCTTGACCTCTAGCCCGAAGCCCTCATTTCTTGTAGCCGTGTAAATATCCTCAACATCACCGTCAACATCGGCACGAAAGCCGTATTTTATACCATCGAACCGCGCCAGGTTTGACGATGCTTCGGCGGATGAGATTGCAAAATATGCAGGCAGCGCATGGTTAACATTCGGTACCGATATCTCCTCCACCTTTGCACCGAGCTTTTCGTAGGCTGCCGCCGCTTTAAGAACAGCATCCTTCATTTCGGCCGAGATACCCTCACCAAAATGCTCCTTGGGCAATCCTATGCGAAGCCCCTGCACCCCCTGCTCAATCTTTTTGGTGAAGGACGGCCAAGCATAATCGAGGGAGGTGGCATCCCCCGCATCATGGCCTGCAATTGCCTCCATAACCATTGCCGAATCCCGCACATTTTTGGTCATCGGCCCTATCTGGTCGAGGGAGGATGCAAACGCAATTAGTCCATTTCTGGAAACCGCACCGTAGGTCGGCTTGATACCAACAACTCCGCAAAATGCCGCCGGTTGGCGCACCGACCCGCCTGTATCCGAGCCCAGGGCAAAGGCCGCCTCCTGGGCGGCAACCGCCGCTGCCGCGCCCCCCGAGCTTCCTCCCGGAACTCTCGAAAGGTCGTGTGGGTTTCGGGTCGGCTTGAAGTATGAGTATTCATTGGTGGAGCCCATTGCAAACTCGTCCATATTGAGCTTGCCCAGCATGACAACATGCCGCTGCTCCAGCCGGTCTATAACGGTTGCGTTATAGGGGGGGATGAAGTTTTCAAGCATTTTTGAGCCGCAGGTGGTTTGTATACCCTTTGTACAAATGTTGTCTTTTATACCCGCAGGAATACCTGCTAGGGGGGATAACTCCTCCCCCGAGGTACGAAGCCGGTCAACCTCGGCGGCCTGTTCCAACGCCTGTCGGGCAGTCACCCGTATATACGCCCCCACATCGCCGTCAACCGAGTCGATATTATCGATATATGCAGTTGTGGCCTCAACGGCCGAAATTTCCTTTGCTGCAAGATGGCCGCTCAGCTGCGAGACGGTCATTTCTAAGATTTTCTTGCTCATTTAACACCCTGCCTTTCTTAACTTTAAGCTGTGCCGACCGTCTTTTATTCCACCACCTGGGGAACGAATATATAACCGTCCTGCTTTTGGGGTGCCCCTGAAAGCAGCTGCTCCCGACTGTATAACAATTGGGGGACATCCTCGCGAAATACATTTTTTAACGGCATAACATGGGTGGTAACCGGAACACCCGAGGTATCAACCTGCTCAAGCTGATTTATAAGTGCAATTGTTGCGTCCAGCCTTTGGGCAAGCTCCTTTTTCTCCTTGTCATCCGGCCTCAGCTTGGAAAGTTGGGCAACACTGTCCAGATTTATTTTCTCGGCTGTTTTTCTGCCTTTTGCACCGACATTTGTATCCTCTTGGGACGTTTGGGAAAGCCCCAAAACATCCAGCTGTTGCGGGTCTACAACATTGGGGGCATCGGTCATTAGACAGCTTGCATCCTTTACCTTGGGGAAGGCAATAACCTCCCGCAAAGACTCCTCACCCAGCATAAGCATTACCAGACGGTCAAGCCCAAAGGCAAATCCGCCGTGGGGGGGGGTGCCGTATCTGAAGGCATTAACCATAAATCCGAACCGCTCATCTATCTGCTGGCTACTGAATCCCAGCGCCTCAAACATTTTTTGCTGCACATCCCGACGGTGAATTCGAATGCTGCCGCTGCCCAGCTCAACCCCGTTGAGAACCACATCATACGCCTGCGCCCGCACCCTGCCGGGGTCGGATATCAAATACTGAACATCTTCGGGATAGGGCATGGTGAATGGATGATGGGTGGCTAAATACCTGCCCTCCTCCTCGGAATACTCAAACTCGGGGAAATCGGTGACAATAAGAAATTTGAAATCATTATTCTGCCTGAGCTCCAGCATATCGGCAAGCTCCGACCTCAACCCGCCCAGGGTGCGGCAGACGGTTGAATATTCATCGGCACAAAATAGGATAAAATCACCCGGCTGTGCATCCACCGCTTTAAGCAGCCCTGTGAACTCCTCAGGGGAAAAGTATTTATTAAGGATTGAATAGGGGGTGCCGTCCTCCCGCATGGCTATCCACGCCATGCCTTTGGCTCCAAAGCCCTGTGCCTTGGCAGTAAGCTCCTCGATTGTGCCGCGGCTGAATTCCCCGCCGCCCTTTACATTGATGGCGCGGACATATCCTCCGCCATCCACCGCATTGCGGAAAACCGAAAATCCGCACCCCCGCATGAGCTCGGTTAAATCTATGATGGGAAGCCCGAAACGCAAATCAGGCTTGTCGCTTCCAAAGGTGTCCATGCACTCCTGCCATGTAAGGCGGGGAAATGCTTCCTCGTATTTTAAGCCCTTAACATCCAGGAAAATGTGTTTAAACAGATCCTCAAGAAGGATTAAAATATCCTCCTGGTCTACAAACGACAGCTCCATATCCACCTGGGTAAATTCGGGCTGACGGTCGGCACGCAAATCCTCGTCTCTGAAACAACGCGCCACCTGATAATATTTATCAATGCCGCCCACCATCAGAAGCTGCTTAAATATCTGGGGCGACTGGGGCAGGGCGTAAAATTTGCCCTGATGAACTCGACTGGGCACAAGATAGTCCCGCGCCCCCTCGGGGGTGCTTTTTGTCAACATGGGGGTTTCTATCTGTAAAAAGCCGCCTTGGTCCAGATAATCGCACACCGATTTGACGACGGTTGCTCTAAATCGCAGATTGTTCAGCATTTTGGGGCGGCGAAGGTCAATAAACCGATATTTCAGCCGCAAATCCTCCCGCACATTGGCGGCATCCTCCAGCTGAAACGGCAGGGTTTCGGCTTCGGACAGCACCTCAAGCTCGGAAGCTGCTAATTCTATTGTTCCGGTATCAAGACGGGGGTTATAGGTCTCGGCATCCCTTGTACGCACCACCCCTTTGACAGCAATGGTGGATTCAACTTTAAGGGATTCGGCCGCTGCAAAATCCTTTTGCGACAGATTTCGGGCATCGAAAACCACCTGCAGCGTTCCCTCACGGTCCCGCAGATCGATAAAAATAATGCCACCCATGTCGCGTTTGTTCTGTGCCCAGCCCATTGCGGTGACAGCCCGCCCTTTATCCTTTTCACGCAATGCACCGCAATAATCGGTTCGTTTCATTTCATTTCCCTCCTGTTTTTATACGGGGCGTAATATTAAATCAAATAACAAAAACGCCTTTCATCCCTAAAACTGGGACGAAAGGCTTAACTTCCGCGGTACCACCCAAATAGGCTGAATATACAGCCCACTCAATCACCTATGGTTTACGGCTGTAACGTGCCGTCATACGCCTGCATCTACTGACACATAAATCATGTGCGTTCGGGCAGAAACTCGGGGATGTTCTTCCTCCCGCTTGCCGTACCGGATTACACCAAGCTCCGGCTCTCTGTAACGCCAACTCAGGGCTACTCTTCCCGTCAAAGTTTTTTTCTGTTTTCATAATTATACTTTATTTTTACCATTTGTCAATTGTTTTATTCTATTCAGCTTTTCTTATTTGCTGTGAAAATGAGGAGAGCAGGCTGACGCCCACCGACTACAACAACGCTGTATGGCGGAAAACAGACCTCAAAGATGTCTTGGTTTTTACTTGAGAGCAGAATAAGGCATGATTTGTCCTTTTAAATCATATAAATGATACGAAAACCTTGTGAACAGAAAGGCTTGGTGATTTTAAATGAAATCGGAACGAAATACTTCGTCAGAGCTTAACGCTACTATTGAAAAATATCGCAGAGAAATGCTTGCCTCATATCAAAGAAAATCCTTACCCGATGATGACACTACTCCCTTAATAGAAACCTCGATATCTCATCAGCCACCTATTCCATACACATATCCGAACATCGAGGATTTGTCGGCAATAAAAGAGCAACCAGTCACCCAAAACCGCCCCGTAGAATATGCTTTGGATTATGATTTTGAGGACGAGTGTTCCCCCTCCCCTTCCATGCTGCGCCCCTGCATAAATCCCGAGACTGCCGTGGTCAACACCCGACCCGATGTGATGCCTGCAACCAAAATCATTAATGAGTATG
>JAQWBK010000083.1 GCA_028706415.1 Oscillospiraceae bacterium
TGTCCTGTTTGGACATTCATACTATTTTCAAGTAATCAGTATTTTATTCTGTATGCAAGAACGAGGCGAGTATATACCCGCCTCGTTGTAAACTTATCTGTAAGCCTAATTAGTGGTTAAACCAACCGTCTACCAATTCACTATTGTCCGCAATCCAAGCTTTTGCACCCTTGATATTGTCACCATGTTCATCCAAAGATGAAATAAGGGCGCCAAACTCTGCAGCAGAAAGTGAATAATTATCCAAGAAGGTATTAATCTCAGGGTAGTCTTCGGCAAAACCCAAGCGAGTGATAGGATTGATGGTTTCTTCACCACCAAAGGACTGCATGGGATCTTTTAAGAATTTCAAATTGAATTTGTCGAATTTCCAATGTGGAGCCCAACCGGTGACAACAACCCACTCATTATTCTCATAAGCTACTTTCAACTCGGCAGTCATGGCGGCGTCGCTACTGGTAATTAATTCCATATCACTCATATCATAATCCGTCAGTGCCTGCGTGGCCGCGCGCATAATACCTGCACCTGCATCAATTCCGACAATCTGACCATTAAATTTGTCCGCATTTTCGTTAATCTCTTCAATGGAGTCGATGGGTACATACTCCGGGACTACCAACCCAATGCCAGCACCTTCATATAACGGTCCAAGGTCAACAATTTTATCCTTTAGCTCTGAATAATACGCCTCGTGAGTTCCGGGCAGCCAAGCAGTAACCATAAAATCTATGTCACCGGTGGCAAGGCTTTGCCACAGCAGTCCGGCATCCATATCTCTGAGGTTAATTTCCACATCAAATTTATCTTCAAGCAGGACTTTGAGCATATGTGAGTTGGCATTTGCACATGCCCACTGAACATATCCCAGCTCAATAACAGGCTTATCTCCCGTGTCACCCTTTGATTCATCTGTACCGTTACAACCGGCAAACACCATGATAGTGGCTATGAGTATAGCCATAATAGTTGACAATTTCTTCTTCATAATAAAATTCTCCTTTAAATTTTGGACGCATTCTTTGATGTTTTTCCCTGTGTCAATCGGTCTAATATAATGGCAATTACGACAACCGCCAACCCGCCTTCAAAAGCCATTCCGACCCGTAACCCCTGCACTCCGGTTAAGACGACAGAGCCCAGCCCGCCCGCACCAATCATGGAGGCGATGACAACCATGGACAAAGAGAGCATAATACATTGATTAATCCCTGCCATAATAGTCGGCATTGCAAGTGGTAACTGGATCTTAAAAAGCATCTGGTGCCACAGCGAACCAAACGCTTCGCCCGCCTCAATTAGCTCCGCCGGCACCTGACGAATACCTAAATCCGTCAATCTAATAACCGGCGGCATGGAAAAGATGATTGTTGAGATGACTGCCGGTACAGCGCCAATTCGAAAAAAGAGTACTGCAGGAATCAGATAGACAAAAGCCGGCATTGTCTGCATCAAATCCAATATAGGGCGCAGTACAGTATTGACTGGTTTAATTTTAGCGGACAAAATACCCAGTGGCACACCAAAAGCCAGAGCGATCGCCGTTGCAGTAACGATTAAAGCCAATGTTGATTGGGTGGCAGCCCATAAATCCAAAGTCTGTATAAACAGTATTCCAAGCAAGCTAAAAATTGCAAGACCTTTACCGGAGCGCTTGTAAGCAATTAGCGCAATGATGATAGCAAACACCCAAAAGGGCATAAATGATATTCCACGTTCCGTCCAGGACACTAAAAATTCAATAGTATTGCGTATTACGGCAAACAATCCGTTCCATGTCACACGCAAATAATCTACAATTTCTGCAAAAACATCTCCAACCGGTAGCCTAGGTATCGTCATGACCGTTCCCCCTTCCCGGAATCATTGTTCTCAGAATGCTGCTCTTAATTATAACCCCCATCAACTTGCCTGTGTCATCAACAACGGCAACAGGCACCGAGGACTGGAGTGTTGATTCTATAATCTGCTTAATATTGGTGTCTGGGGCAATCCGCTCAACTTCATCTTCTTTCGTGATGCCATGAAGTGTGGGCTTCCCTTCGTGCACAGCTTGCTGCAGTGCACTTGCAGAAACCGCTCCGCACAGGATTCGCCCCTCTTTGGTGACCAGTATATTTTCCAGACCGTATTTCTTGCATTCTGAAAGCGCAACCAACGGGTTTTTGTTGATGTTAGCCGTTGTCCATGGCTTGCTCATGATGTCCGCTGCGGTGAGCAGACCGCTGCGGTCAACGCTCTGGACGAAACGCTCTACATATTCATCCGCAGGGTTAGCTAAAATCTCCTCCGGCTTACCGATTTGAATTACCTTTCCATCCTTCATTAGCATAATCCGGTCGCCCAACTTTATTGCTTCGTCCAGGTCATGGGTGATAAAGATGATCGTTTTTTTCATCTTGTGTTGTAAATCAATCAGTTCATCTTGCATATCGCTCCGAATCAGGGGGTCTAAGGCACTGAATGCCTCATCCATAAGCAAAACCTCCGGGTCGTTTGCCAAAGCACGCGCTAATCCGACGCGTTGCTTCATTCCCCCTGATAACTGATCAGGATAGCTGTCCTCATAGCCTTCCAGACCGACAAGTGCCAAAGCTTCAAGTGCTTTTGCCTTCCTTTTCGCCGGACTGATTTTCTGCACTTCCAACCCATATTCGGTGTTGGCAAGCACGGTACGGTTAGGCAAAAGGGCAAAGTTTTGAAACACCATGCTCATAGCAGTGCGACGCACCCCAATCAGCTGCCTTTTTTTCATGCTTGTCAATTCTTGCCCATCTAAAATAACTTGCCCTGCAGTCGGTTTGATAAGACGATTGAGGCAACGGATAACCGTTGATTTGCCGCTTCCGGAAAGACCCATAATGACAAAAGTCTCCCCTTCATGCACCTCAAAGTTCACATCACTCATGCCGACCGTCATCCCGGTCTCCTTCAATATCTCATCTTTTCCTTTTCCTTCTTTGATGAGTCTAACACCCAGTTTTGGGTTAAATCCAAATACTTTGTATAAATTCCGCACAACTAATTTACTCATAAATACCTCCCTTCAAAATGTTAAAGGCACATGCATTATAAGTAAATAAATACATAAAATAACAACGCCCTTCTTATGATCAGAATTCTTCGTGCCGAAAAACAAACACGCCAATTATATAATACAAGTTGTCGGTTGTCAAGTGTTAGTTTAATCTGGGTCCTTTTCTTCTTTCTGTAAAAAGCCCGCTCCAAAACCGCTATGAAGCGAGTAATGGTGCGGCTTTTTCGCATTTGTACACCACTTTTAGGCACAAACATGTGGTTATTAATGAGCTTTTTTGGTTTATAAGGCTTTATTGTATCATGTATCAGGCATAAGAAAAACCCTCTTAAAGCAGCCGGAAACGGCTGTTTTAAGAGGGTTTTTCATCTCACCTTTGGTGAGCCATCGGGGATTCGAACCCCGGACCCTTTGATTAAAAGTCAAATGCTCTGCCAACTGAGCTAATGGCTCGTAGTTGCGGTCGCGCCAAGATATTATAACCAAATGACCACTTGATGTCAAGCAAAAGAGTATAATATTCTGCATTTTTTTCAAGTAATATTATCATTGGTTTTTTGCACGGTAAATCTGCCGACAAAAATCTTTCTTGCCTTGCAGGATCAATGCCCTTGCGGTGGATGCTCGATTTCCTTTACCGGCACATATTCCTCGGCCGGCGCGTCCCCGATATCCCTAATAATCACAAAGGGTGTAAGCTCGTCATCCTGCCCCGCCGGATTGTCCATAATAAGCTGGGCAAAAAACTCTGTGGGCTTGTCCATAAGCGAAGGGGAACGACCCAAAACCTCCACATTTATATCGTTGGCATCAACCACCAAACAGTATATCCCAAGCTCCTGCTCGATATCTTGGCAAACCTTATCGGGATCACGCGGGTTTAGGACCGCAATCGTATGGTAGGTTTCAAACGCTGAATTATTATAAAACCCGTCAATTCCGGCGATATCATGCCCCACGATTTGATAAAAAACGCCGCGTTTACCGAATATCTTGCACACGGCGCTGCAAAAGGATGCCCATAAAATCAGGGGCAGCCCCTTTATATCAATCGCAAGCTGGAGTTTATACGGCTCGTCCATTCCGATTCCGTTGGCGTTTCTGGTGGCGAATTTGGATAAAATCCTTGCCCAGAAACCCAGCTTTACATCCTTTTTCTCGACAATATTATCTTGGCACATTGAAATAACCTTTTCGCTCATGGTTACAATATCGCCCTGATTATAAAGGGGGGAAATATACCGGCGCACAACCTCAATATAATCCTCTCCGCGTTCAACAAAGTGGGTTTGAACGGCATACCGCTCAAACCTCCCGCCTTCCACCTCTCGCAGCCCACGAACAAAGTAGGTTATCCCGTCCTTTTCGCGCCGGTTATCATTTAAGTTCAAATTACCTTCATACCAAGCCATGAGTAAGCCTCCAAAGACCACATTATGATACAAATAAGGCGGGGTTGTCACCCCGCCCGCATTAAACAAACGAGATTTTTATTCAAATGCGAATTTAGCTATCCGCTCAGAAAGCTCATCCTTACTTGCGGAAATGGTCATTACAAGGTTGGCCCCCGAAATCTCGCACATTGCACTAAGCTTCTCGATGAAATCGGCCAGCTCCTCCAGATTGCTGCCTCCGATTTTTAATGTAGAATCCACAAAAATATCTGTAATATCGTAATTGCCCGCACACATTCCCGAAATAAATCCGAAGAAAGCATCATAGCCCTTGATAGCGTATTCGTCGGCGGCAACCAGTCGGGTTTTATACCCGATATTGTAAGAAAGCTGGCTGTTTTTTTCGATAAGCACCACATTGCCTTTGGACTTAATCGTTGCCTCATTACACATGTCGATGAGGCGCTTGGTCTTGCCTGAGCCCTTGTTGCCGAGGATTAATCTAATCATTTTCATTCCTCCTAAGATATAGTATATCCGCAATCTGCGGTGTTAGACGGTTATAACAGAAAGCCGCAAAAGCAGTCAGCGTCCCAGTCTTTGTTCCAAAACCGCTTTTTCTTTTTCATACCCGGGCTTTCCCAGTAATGCAAACATATTGCGCTTATAGCTTTCAACCCCGGGTTGGTCAAACGGATTGACACCCAGCAAATACCCCGAAACTGCACAGGCTTTTTCAAAGAAATATATAAGATATCCAAGCTCCTGCTCGCTGACAGCGGGAACTCTCAATACAATATTCGGGGTTCCTCCGTCGCTGTGGGCAAGAACGGTTCCCTCAAACGCCTTTTGATTAATATATTCCATGGTGCGTCCGGCAAGGAAGTTCAGCCCGTCCGCATTTTCCTTATCCTCTTTAACCATTATTTCCTTTTGAATTTCATCAAACAAAACAACCGTCTCAAACAAAATATTCGACCCATCCTGCACAAACTGACCGAGTGAATGAAGGTCTGTCGAGAAGACAACAGAAGCAGGGAACAGGCCCTTGCCGTCTTTGCCCTCGCTTTCGCCGTAAAGCTGCTTCCACCATTCGGACATCATGGCGTAATTGGGCTCATAACTCACCATCAGTTCGACGGCTCGTCCCTTTCTGAGAAGAATGTTTCTGACGGCGGCATACCGATAACAATCGTTTTTACTCAGGTCAGGATCGGATAACTCCTGCTGTGCCTGGGCTGCCCCCTTCATGAGCCCGTCGATATCACATCCGGCAACCGCAATCGGAAGGAGGCCGACCGCCGTGAGAACCGAAAAACGGCCGCCGACATCATCCGGCACAACAAAGGTTTCAAACCCCTCTCGGTCGGACAATTCCTTTAATGTCCCCCGCGCCTTGTCGGTGGTTATATAAATGCGCTTTTTGGCCTCCTCCGCCCCCACAGTGCGCTCAAGAAAATCGCGAAAAACACGAAACGCAATGGCCGGTTCGGTGGTGGTACCGGATTTGGATATTACATTAATCGAAAGACGACGCCCCTCACAAAGCTCAAGAAGCTCGGCTAAAGCAGACGAGCTTATACTGTTACCAGCAAAATAAATATCCGGTGTATTTTTGCGCTTTTGATTATAAAGGGGAGATTTTAAAAATTCAATCGCGGCCCGTGCGCCCAGATACGAACCTCCGATACCAATTACCACAAAAACATCGGTGTCCTTCTGAATGCGCGCGGCCGCGTTTTTTATACGAGATATTTCAGTTTTATCATAATCGGTCGGCAGGGTCAGCCAACCAAGAAAATCACTGCCCAGCCCGGTTCCTTCATGGAGCAGCTCATGAGCGACATTTACCTGCCCCTGCAAAGCCCCCAGCTCATGTGAACCTATAAACCCTTCAAGATAACGAGTATCAATTGATACCGGCATACTAATTCCTCCCTCGGTTTGTACAGAGCAATCGCTCTTGGTACTATTCCATTGTACAATATCCGAGGTATTTTTTCAACCATACTGACTAATATTCAAGAAAATTTAATTTATTTA
>JAQWBK010000084.1 GCA_028706415.1 Oscillospiraceae bacterium
ACTCACTATTGTTTAAAAATGTTCGGGAAAGGCTGGGGCTTTGTTATTATTGTGCCTCCTCCTTTGACAGGTTGGGGGGAGTTATTCTTGTGGACAGCGGGGTGGATGAACAAAACGCTCAAAAGGCCAAGGAGGAAATTCTCCGGCAGCTGGATGCCGTTTGCCGAGGGGAGTTTTCACAGGAGGAAATCGAATCAGCCCGCAGGAGCTTGATAAATCAATTCCGCACCTATGGGGATTTGCAGTCGTCACTTGCGAACTGGTATGTCGGGCAAAGCCTTGATAAAAAAACGGATACCCCCGAGCAGGCTGCCCGGGAGCTTGAATCGGTTACGCGGGATGATATAATAAACGCCGCCCGCCAAGTCAAGTATGGCGCCGTGTATATGCTTGCCGGAGAGGAGGTTGACCATGCCGAAAATTAATGATGTATGGCAGGAAATTCGTGAGCCTCATACCGGTGACGCTTGTTTCAAGCTGGTTCACCCGACAGGGCTGACCATATTTGTCTGCCCAAAAGAGGGCTATGCTTCAAGTTATGCCATTTTCGGAACTCGATATGGTTCGATTGATACAGCGTTTTATAAAGACGGGGAGGATAAGCCCACCCGGGTTCCGGCGGGTATTGCACATTATTTGGAGCACAAGCTGTTTGAAAACGAGGATGCAGATGCATTTGAGAGATATGCCAAAACAGGAGCGTCGGCCAACGCTTACACCGGATTTGACCGCACCGCCTATCTGTTTACCTGCACCGACAGGCTGGAGGCGTCACTGGAGATACTTCTTGATTTTGTTCAGTCCCCCTATTTTACAAATGAAACGGTTGCCAAGGAGCAGGGCATAATAGGTCAGGAAATCCGTATGGGGGAGGATTCGCCGTCAAGACAGGTGCTGTTTAACCTGCTGAGGGCGCTTTATCATAATCATCCGGTACGCATAGATATTGCGGGAACGGTGGAATCGATTGCAGAAATCACCCCCGAACTACTTTACGGATGTTATAATACCTTTTATAATCTTAATAATATGGCCCTTGCAGTTGTGGGGAATGTCACGACGGAGCTTGTAAAAAAGGTGGCCGACCGCATCCTAAAGCAAGGTGAGGACAAGGTGGTGGAGCGCGCGGGTGTGGATGAACCGCCCGAGGTGGTCAAGCCCCATGTTGTTCAGAAAATGCCGGTATCCGCCCCTCTGTTTTATCTTGGATTTAAGGATTATTTCCCCGATGGCAAAAGCAGCCGCACCCCACAGGAGCTTATCGCTGCCGGTGTTTTGCTTGAAGTTTTGGCGGGCAGATCCTCTCGTCTTTATAATCAGCTCATGGAGCGGGGGCTAATAAATTCCTCGTTTGATTGCGATTATTTTGATGGGCCGGGATATGGGATTTGGTTGTTCGGCGGGGAATCATCAGACCCCGATGCTGTGGCTCGGGCTATATCCGATGAGATTGCACATCTGCGTAAGGACGGCATTCCTTCGGTTGATTATCAGGCTGCTCACAAGGCTATGTACGGAAGGCAGCTTTCGGCACTTAACGATATTGAAAGCGTGGGGGATATCCTGATTTCGGATTTTTTTGCCGCACGAACCCCCTTTTCTGCCATAGATGCCGCCGCTTCGCTGAAGCCCGAAATGGTCGAGCGGCTTTTGGATAGCTGTCTTGCAGAGCATCAAATGGCACTGTCGATTGTATCCCCAATATAGTACAAAACGCGAGACGGATATGAAAATCCGCCCCGCGATATATACATATTTTTTATCAGTGACATTAGTTTACATATGAAAGGACGTTGACCCGGCATGAAAAGCTATATTGAATTTCCGGCACTAAACCTCAAGTTTGGTATTTCGGACACCATTGTACAATTTAAGATTTTTGGAGTAGATATTGCGCTGAGATGGTACGGCCTGCTTATCGCATTAGGCTTTTTGCTCGCTGTAATTTATGCGTTGCGCCGTGCCCGCGAGCTTGATGTCGACCCCGACCGCCTGATTGATATTACGCTGGTTTCGGCAATCTTCGCCTTTATCGGAGCAAGGCTTTACTATGTTTTGTTTTCAGCAGAGGCCGCGATGTATTTTGATGATCCCCTCAGCATTTTCAAGATTTGGGAGGGCGGGCTTGCAATATATGGAGGTATCATCTTTGCCTTTATAACTGCAATATGGATGTGCAGGGTGCGCAAGGTGAACACCTTGGCGGTGTTTGACATAGGCGCGCTGGGCTTTCTTATCGGGCAGGGTATCGGACGGTGGGGTAATTTTGCAAATCAAGAAGCGTTTGGCTCCAACACCGACCTGCCTTGGGGAATGACAGGCTCATTGATTCGGCAAGGGCTTAATAGCTCGGTTAGGTTTGACCCCTCCAAGTCGGTTCATCCCACCTTCCTTTATGAATCGCTGTGGTGCATTCTTGGCTTTGTTATTCTTCATCTTATTTCTAAAAAAGCGTACAAATTTAAAGGACAAATCTTCTCATTATATATTGTATGGTATGGTTTCGGCCGTTTCTTAATCGAATGGCTGCGTACCGACAGCCTGATGCTTGGCCAAACCATGCGGGTTTCGCAGGTGGTGGCGGCGGTATCTGTTTTGGGTGGTATTGCCCTATATTTCATACTCAGGACGCGGCATAATTCACTGCCGATTGACCTGTTTGAGGAGCAGACGGCCGAGGTAACAATCCCTGTTACCCAAGATGAATTGCCCGAATCTGAGGCTGAAACAGAGGATGAAGATGAATCGGTTGCACAGGAACTCCCCCAAACCGATGAAGCTGTGGATGATACAGATGCCCAGGATTCAAAAGAGGCTTCATCTGAAGATGAAGCTACAGCCGACCCGACCGAACAATAATAAAGGAGACTCGTATGGCAATATTACTTGACGGAAAGATCATATCAGCCCGTGTTAAAAGCGAGGTTGCCCAAGAGGTGACCCGTCTTAAAGCCAAAGGAATTATCCCGGGGCTGGCGGTCATCATTATAGGTGACGATCCGGCTTCGCGAACATATGTAAACAACAAAAAAAAGGTCTGTGCCGAGGCGGGGGTCTATTCGGAGGAGATTGCTCTACCTGCAGATACGCCGCAGGATCAGCTGATTTCCCTTATCGTAAGCCTTAACAACCGCAGCGATATTAACGGCATTCTATGTCAGCTGCCCCTGCCCCCTCATATTGACGACAAGGCGGTGATTGCCGCCATCTCATCGGCAAAGGATGTGGATGCATTTCATGCCGTCAATGTGGGTCATGTTATGATTGGCGATTATACCTTTTTGCCCTGTACCCCTGCCGGGGTTATGGAGATGATCCATAGTGCCGGGGTTACGGTAGAGGGTAAGAACTGTGTGGTAATCGGCCGCAGCAATATTGTGGGCAAGCCCATGGCCATGATGCTGCTGCACGAAAACGGAACGGTTACCATCTGCCATTCCAAAACAAAGAATATAAAAGAGATTTGTAAAAATGCAGATATTCTGGTGGCGGCCGTAGGTATTGCAAAATTTGTAACCCCCGACATGGTAAAATCGGGGGCTGTGGTGATTGATGTTGGTATGAATCGCGATGAAAACAACAAGCTTTGCGGGGATGTGGATACTGCGGCAGTGGGTGAGGTGGCCGGTTATATCTCACCCGTACCCGGTGGGGTGGGGCTTATGACCACCGCCATGCTGCTTAAAAATACCGTAACAGCCGCAAAAATGCAGAATGCATTTATTGAAGATTAATACTAAGATTATATTCCAACCGATACCGCAAGGAAGGCATCCGGCGGCAGCCGGTATACCGTGGTTTTAACGGGGCCACTGTCTATAATGCAGGTGTCGTCCGGGGTTATGCAAAAGGAGGAGAGCGGGAGCGAAAGTCCTTTTCCGCACAGCTTGAGCACACTCTCTTTGCATGCCCATAGCCTGCAAAACTCGGATGCATATTGGCCCTCAGGTAATCCCCTTAGCCGTTCAAGCTCAAGGGGATGAAAACGGGATGAAATTCTTTCTAGACGGCTTGTCGAAATTTCGGGTATGCGCTGAATATCAATGCCCACCGGCGTATCGCTTATCGCCGCCCCAATCAGCCCTTCGCTATGGGAAATGTTGATATGATAATGTTTACCGTTAATCTGAACTCCATCCGGAAACGGCTTGCCCTGCCCGCCTATGGGCCATCCCAAACGGGCGGCAAGCCGAGTGACTTCAACCTGTAATTCTAAAAGGCTGTCCGGTTCGGGATAAACGAGCCGGTCGTAAGGCCGGCCTTTTATCAAAGCATAATAGACAAGATATGCCCCAACTACACCCGCCGTCCTGTCCGACGGCTGTTTTAGACGGTCGGTCTGCTCCCGCCTTTGTTCGGGCAGGGCAGACGCCATTAATTCGGTTATTTTCTCGTACCCTTCCGAAGCGTTAACAATATATATGCTCATTTAAAATAGACCGGTTATACGCCCGTCGGCATCCACATCAATATTCTGAGCGGCGGGGACTTTGGGAAGACCGGGCATGGTCATAATATCGCCGGTGAGTGCCACAACAAAGCCTGCCCCGGCAGACAGCCTGATGTTTTTAACCGTTATGCGAAAGCCGGTAGGTCTGCCGGTAAGGGAAGGATTGTCCGACAGTGAATACTGGGTTTTTGCTATGCATACAGGCAGATTTCCATATCCCATCGCGGTCAGGTTTTTTATTTCCTTGGCCGCCGAGGGCAGCAGGTCAACGCCGTCTGCACCGTAAATCTCCCGTGCAATCGTTTCGATTTTTTCATCAATTGGCATTTCATCTTTATAAATCATGCGGAAATTGTTTGGCTGTCCGGCAATCTGTATAACCTCACCCGCAAGCTCGATTCCACCCTCGCCTCCTTTGCCCCAAACCTCTGACAGGGCTACATTCACGCCCAATTCCGCACAGCGGCGGCGGACAAGCTCAAGCTCTGCCTCGGTATCGTCGGGGAAGCGGTTGATGGCAACAACGGCGGGTAGGCCGTATTTTACTGTTATATTTTCAATATGCTTAATAAGGTTGGGCAGCCCAATATCAAGGGCGGACAGGTTCTCATTAGAAAGATTTGCCTTTTCAACCCCGCCATGAGATTTTAGAGCGCGAACGGTGGCAACAATAACCACCGCATCGGGGGTTAATCCGGCCTTGCGGCATTTAATGTCGAGGAACTTTTCCGCCCCGAGATCCCCGCCAAATCCGGCTTCGGTTATAACATAATCCCCCAGCTTGAGCGCCAGCTTGGTGGCAACTATACTGTTGCAGCCGTGTGCGATATTGGCGAAGGGCCCGCCGTGGATTAGCGCGGGGTTATGCTCCAGAGTTTGCACAAGGTTGGGTTTCATGGCATCCTTCAGCAGGGCGGTCAATGCCCCCTCTGCCTTGAGCTGTCGGCAGGTGACCGGCTTTTCATCCCGGGTATATCCCACAACGATACGCGCAAGATTTTCCTTTAAATCCATAAGGTCGTTTGACAGACAGAGAATGGCCATGATTTCTGAGGCGACCGTTATATCATACCCGTCCTCCCGCGGGACCCCATGTGCCCGACCGCCAAGCCCGTCGGTAATGCGGCGGAGCTGACGGTCATTCATATCCACACATCTTTTCCATGTTATCCGGCGGGTATCTATATCCAGCTGATTGCCGTGATGAATATGGTTGTCCAGCATGGCGGCAAGCAGGTTGTTGGCCGCCCCAATGGCATGCATATCACCGGTGAAATGAAGATTTATATCCTCCATGGGAATCACCTGTGCAAAGCCCCCGCCCGCAGCCCCGCCCTTTATCCCGAAAACAGGGCCGAGAGACGGTTCACGAAGGGCAAGCACCGCCTTTTTCCCAAGGCGATTAAGTGCATCCCCCAGCCCGATGGTGGTGGTGGTTTTTCCCTCTCCTGCCGGGGTGGGCGTTATGGCAGTCACCAAAACAAGCTTGCCATCAGGCATGTCCTTAAAACGGTCAAGCACCGACAGGTGCACCTTTGCCTTGTCGTTCCCGTATAAATCAATTTCCTGTCTTGTCAGCCCCATTTCGGCGGCAATTTCCTCGATATAACGAGGATCAACGCTCTGGGCTATTTCGATATCCGACCGCATCATCAGCAAATCAGTCCTTCTTTTTATATGTAAAAATATATTGGTCACCTCTAAAAACCCCTTCCGGCGTCTTCCGGCAGAATTTCCGCCGGACTGCGTCAAACCTCCTCGTAATGCGGAAAGCATTGCTTCGTCGGCTTTCCTTGCCCGACAAAAATTCTGCTCGGAATCCGTTCAAAACAGGTTTTTAGAGGTGACCTATTATAATATTAATATTTTAGTAGGAAGGTGTCAAGTTCATTTACGGCACAGGTAATATTACAGGGTTTATACTGCTCTCAAGTAAAAATTAAGACATCTTTGCGGTCTGTTTTCCGCCATACAGCGTTGTTGTCGTCGGCGGGCTTTAATTAT
>JAQWBK010000009.1 GCA_028706415.1 Oscillospiraceae bacterium
AAACGGCTTCGCGCACAGCAACCGCCTTGGTAGATGCGGGAACCATGCAAAATACTCTTTTTGCCGATATCAGCGCCGGAACGGTCAGTGTCAGAGCGTGCTCAGGAACATCCTCAATTTTGCTAAATCAACCATAGTTCACCTGCTGTTGGCGACACTGATTATCTGTGCACGGTTATTCTTTACACTTTGGGCTTGACGAAACACCTTGTGCGCCAGCTGTCAGCCGAACGCTTAAACCTACGCTTCCAAAGGGCGCGAAGAATTTATCGGTCAACACCGTCTCAAATTCTTCGCCTGGAAGGCGAAGGTTTTAACCCAATAGTTGAGACAATAAAATAAAAAACAGATGTTAGAATAATATCACCAACCCCTGTTCTTTATTAATTACGGGTCATGTATTGTTACAGCACTTAATTCTTCTTCTCCCCCAGATCAAAGCGTTTTTTAAGCTTTTCTAACGCCTTTTTTTCAATGCGGGATACATATGAACGCGAAATATTAAGTATGTATGCAACCTCCCGCTGGGTAAGAGCCTCCCCTGTTAATCCATATCTAAGCTCAATTATTCGGCGTTCACGCTTTCCCAATATTTCACGGATGTACCTGTACAGCTTTTCTGCATTTATCTTTAAATCTATTTCATCTATAATTGTGTCATTCTCTGCAACAACATCACTTAATGTCAGAGGATGTCCGTCTTTATCGGTATCAATGGGCTCGGAAAATGATACGTCCTGTGCGGTTTTTTTATTGCTCCTAAAATGCATAAGTATTTCATTTTCAATACAACGGGATGCGTAGGTTGCAAGCCTTGCCCCCTTTGCATAATCAAATGTATTCACCGCTTTTATAAGTCCTATGGTACCAATGGAAATAAGGTCGTCCTGCTCTCGAAAGGAACTGTAATATTTCTTTATAATGTGTGCCACCAGCCTTAGATTATGTTCGATTAGCCGGTTTCTCGCGCTGATATCTCCATTTTGACGGTAACATTCCAGACAGCGCCGCTCTTCCTCGATCGGAAGCGGGTGGGGGAAGGAGCCAGAATTGACTACATGGAGCGCCATATAAAAAACATGGGATAATGTTTGGAGCAATTCCAAAATCAAAAAGACATCCCCTCTCATTTTGGTGTAGGGTGTGGATACACTATTTTATGCTGGAAATGCTGCCGATGTGCCTGTCTATATGTTTTTTATATTTATAGGTCAGCTATACTCATTGTTTTTCAGGAAGTAGGAAGATTAATTTCAACTTTTATCTTCCATTTTTTATGAATACATAGTATTATGTTATTATATGGTATAGATTGCCGAAGTTTGGGAGGATTTATATTGAGTTTGAATTTAATGAAAAAGCTTGCGAAGAAAAAGATTGAAATACAATTCGATAATGCATACAATGATTACTTCGTAGATATTCTAAAATATTGCTGTGTTCGTCTATATTCCGACGATGCAACAATTGCTTTGGATTGTGTACAGGAAACATTTACTCTGCTTTATAAGAAAATGAATGACGGAGAAGAATTCAACCATATTCGCGGCTGGCTTTACAGAACGGTAGATAACTTCATTAAACGCGAAAATTCCGCATCGATAAAAAGGTCCGAAAATATATATTACATAAACGATCTCGATATTGATAACACCCTGTACTGCGAGTATGATTATCTGGACTTGTTAACAGCAAATAAGGGCATAAATATTGACAAATGCATGGTTTCCGTGTTTGACCGTCTGAATTTTTCAGAGCGTATGTTGTATCAAAAGCGTTATAAAGAAAGGGTGCCGGTCAGCACCCTTGCCAAGCAACTTAATATTTCGGAGACAGCGTTAACAAGCCGCATTTGCCGATTAAAGAAAAAAATACAGGTTATTGTTTCTGAAATAATCGAGCAAAACTACAACAGCATGAAAGTAGGTGGTGTATCTAATGAATAAATCAAGCGAATACAATGCTCTGTGTCAAGAGCTGCAAGCTGCAATTGATAATGAAATGAATAAACCGGATGATGAAATGAATCCCGACACCATCAAGCATTGCGTTGATCTGTTGCATGAAATCGAGAATTATGAGTTACCCGCAAATTCTCAAATGAAAACCTGTCTTTCTGAAATTAAAGGGAAACAGGGAAAAAGGCCTGTAGTTAAAAGGTTGGTTAAGGTTGCATCCTTGGCGGCTTCTTTTATAATTTTTATTGGTGTTACCAATTTTATTTCTGCACGAGCCTTTAATGTCAACTTTATAAACTCGATAGTCGAGGTTAGCTCCGGCTTATTTAAAATAAATTTTGGTAATTCAGATTATACTTTATTAAATGCCCAACAAATTAATGCCGAGTTAAGGGCTAAAGCAGAAAAAGAAGGCATCGATTTGTTATTGCCGGCTTATTATCCTCAAAAATTTTCAGTAAATGAGTTTAAAGTAGAACACCTACAACATAATATCAATATTAATATTATGCTTAAAACGAAAAATTCCTTTGTAAAGTTTTATATTGACAAAAAGAATAAAGGCGACCTGGAATTTAAAGCTCCAAATGGGGATAATGTTGAAGAACTGGAGATAAAAGATTTTAAAGTCTATATCACTAAAGTTGAAAAGGATTATTTCGCTAGTTTTTCATATGAAAACATAGTATATAACCTAATTTTCAATAATTGTTCTTACAGTGAATTCATTAAGGTTTTAGAATCAATATCGAAATAGCACTTGCTCTCCCACTCCCGTGTTTTTGACACGGGAGTTTTCATATTAATTAGCTGATTTTTTGTGCATTGTGCTGATTTTATAAAAACATGCGTGATTATTTGCAAAAGCTTTGACTACTAGATGAGTACTCATAAAAAAAGAAAAGGAGTGAAACAATTGAAAAGAAGGCTTATCGCTTTATTTGCATCTGGAGTAATGATGTTCTGCTTTCTAAGCTTCACTGCCTCTGCCGAAGTCGTCAGTCGCGTTCCCTCAACCGGAGTGCTTTCCCCCTATCCTGATTATGCCGAGGGAGCAAGCAACAGCGGGAGCGGTAAAATTTCTGTACGTGCAACCGGATTATTGGGTGTTTTCTATATCGAAGTGTTCCGCACTGATGCTCCTCATATCCTCTATGTAGAAACATGTACCACCGGCACTGATACCATGGCTCAAATTGGAATCAAAAATCTTCGCTTGCAAAGATGGGCAAACAACGAATGGCAAACCATTACCAGTTATACCTCTTTGGCTAAAAACACAGGGATGCATTCATTTTGGTACATATCTCCCACTCTTCAATCGGGGTACTTTTATCGTTTTGTAGGCGACCATTACGCGAAGGAGCAGGGATGGTTTTTCCCAAAATCACAAACCATTCAAAATATTACCGATTATCTTTACATTAATTGATCAATTTGATTATCTACACGGTTGTTCGTCTTTGCAATTTTCCAAAACAATTTTAATTGGGGGCATATATCTTGAACGTATCAAACATTAAAAGCATAAAAATTCATTACAACCAGCATGTTTATCTCATATCCTATTCCTTAATTAATGGCTCTTACAAAAGTGATGAATTCGGCAATGTCGTTTCATACGGTCTGCAGGCCAAATTATTTTTTGATGACCAAGATGATGAACTAGATAATGTAGCGGTCGCTGATATATGCTGCCAACATAGAGATGCAATAGAACTGTACGATATGGTAATAAGAAATAATGTATTCCCTGTTCATCTGCGGGATATTATCATGGATAATATCCCATAAATGTAACCAACCATAAAAATCAGCCACCTGTGAACACAGGTGGCTGATTTTTATGGTTGGTTATACTAATATCATTAATCTTTATCAGGTTTTTTCAGTTCCCGCAGAATATCATCCACGGTAGACGAATGTTCTTCTTGGGTTATTTCTTCTCGAGTGATTTCTTCTTGTGTTATATCCTCTTGATATATATCCTCCTGCTGATAATCTGCAGTATCCTCTTGGGTTTCGATTATTGGTTCTTCAGCGTCATCAATCTCTTTTGCAAATGTAAGAGATAATGCGGTGCAAAACGCAAACACACCCAAACCGAAATCCGCAATTCCCGCCAAATTACTGGAATTGTATGCATCGGATTCCCCCAGCATAAAAAGTGACATAGAAGCAATGGTTCCCGAAAGTGACATGAGCGAAGCACAAAGAGCATACACAAGCAATAACCGTGATGAGCTCTCCCCTATTCTCGAGATATATCTTGCAAATGAAAACAGAAACAGCATCGTGAAAATCAACATCACAAAATCATAAAAGCTCTGTTCAACCGGAATTGCACTGGCATACGAGACCTGATAACGCACCAGCCTAACCCATATCCATAAGACAGGAAGCAATGCACCCAGTGCAAATAAAGGGGTTAATCGCAAATCCGATTGGGATGATTTGAGTCCAAAATAAATTAAAAACAGTCCTGCTATTATACCGAATAATATTGTAAATGTCAGGGTGGTTGAATCCAAACGATTTATTACATTCTCATTTGGGGGGGGCGTCTGATTATATACCGTCCATTTCCAAGCGTCGAATAACGACGATATCAGCAAAACAACCCCAAAAAAGATACACGAAACAGACATTGGCATACGATCGGAGCGCGCCATGCTGTTTGTATGGAAAATACCACCCTTCCCTGCAAGCACCAGAACAAACAGTGCCGCAAAAGAAAAAATCATCACACCGATAATTACATAATTGATTTTGAAATTACCGGTATCTGTCTGCTGCATACCGGGAGTCAACCAAACCCGTAATACCGTGGTAAGTATCGTCGCGGCAACCATAAAACCAAAAGCTACCGGGCGTAGGTATTTCCGCATACTATATTCATGTCCTTTCAGCGTCATGTCTGCACAATCTTCAAAAAAGTTGCGCTACGCCATTTTGATATTATTAGCTTCGTTCACTCATTGGCAGGTATTTTTGGGGATGGGCTATGGCCTTATATGCCGGTCTTATTATACGCGCCCCGGTCATGGTCTCCTCGATGCGGTGGGCGCACCATCCCGCCATGCGAGCAATAGCAAAGAGGGGGGTAAATAATTCCTCTTGTATTCCTAAGGTTCGATATACCAAGCCCGAATACATATCGACATTGGCACACATGGCCTTATCGATACCCTTTACACAAGCAAACACTCCTGGGGTCAGCTTTTCCACCTTTTCGAGCAGATGGAATTCGTCACCCAACCCCTTTTTATCCACCAGTCCGTGGGCGGCTTCTTTCAAAATCATGGCTCGCGGGTCGGATTGTGTATATATAGCATGCCCCATTCCGTAAATCAAACCGGAACCGTCGCCTGCTTCACGGTTAATAAGACGGGTTAAGAAGGCGACAATTTCATCATCGTCATTCCAATCCCGTACACCTTCCTTAATGTAGTCGAGCATTTCCATTACCTTAATATTAGCGCCGCCGTGACGGGGACCTTTAAGCGAGCCTATTGCAGCCGATATTGCTGAATATGTATCCGTGCCGGATGAGGCTAACACTCGGGCTGCAAATGTGGAATTGTTCCCCCCGCCATGCTCTGCATGAAGCATCAAGCAAAGGTCGAGAAGCCGCGCTTCTTCATCTGTATATTTCGTGTTGGAACGGATGGTATGTAGAATGGTCTCGGCGGTGCAAAGGCCGGGTATCATGGGGTGGAAATACATGCTTTCTTTATCATAATGACGGCGTTTTACCTGATACGAATAAGCCATAATGGTGGGCATCATGGCAATAAGCTCGATTGACTGTCTAAGCAGGTTTTCCATTGTAATGTCGTCCGCCTGATCGTCATATGAATATAACGCAAGCACCGAACGCGCAAGCTTATTCATAATATTGGGAGAGGGAGACTTGATAATCATATCTTCCGCATAGTAAGGGGGAAGCTCGCGGCACTCGGACAAAAGCTCACAAAAGCCCTTCAGCTGCTCCTTTGTGGGAAGGGTGCCAAACAGCAGCAGCCAAACCGTCTCCTCAAAACCAAATCTATTCTCATTAGCGCAGCCGCCGACAATGTCGCAAATGTCAATGCCGCGATAAACAAGCCGCCCCTCAACCGGGGATTTTTCGCCTTCATTTATTACATAGCCGTGTACATTGCAAATCATGGTTAAACCTGCAACCACACCGCTGCCGTCCGGGTTGCGCAAGCCGCGTTTTACCTCGTACTGCTCGTATTTTGCGGTATCAATATGGTTATTTTTTATAAACTCTTGGCATAGTGATGTAAGAGTAGAGTTTGAAATTTTTTTTCGATTATCCTCCATGGTTCAGTTCCTTTCCGAAATCTCAGAATTAAATTAAAGTATATTAAAACCATGGCTCAAAGTCAATACAGAATTATCAATATTATTATCAACATTTTGCAACTTCTAATGGCTAATATTTCATTTTGTATAGTTGATATGCAATTTTAAACTGTTGCTTATTTAAATTATGAAAGTTTTATGCGATGATTTTGCATTATAGGCATGTTTAACAGAGAGGAGAAGACTAATGAAACGCTACATTATATGGATAGGTATTGTATACATGGTATTATTGCTGCTTCCCCTTCCGGTTCTCGGCAAATTAAATCCGGACATAAAGCCCCCAATAACTTCAAGCAATTCGACAAATAAGTCGAGCGATAAAATTAATGAAAAAAACGAGGAATCATTTCGTCTGCTGGACACAGACACAAACATCGTCTATGAAGTATCGGTAAAAGACTTTGTTACAGGTTCGGTTGGGGCAGAAATGTATCCAACCTATAATACCGAGGCGTTGAAAGCGCAGGCTGTCGCATCTTATACATATTACAGTGTTCTGAAAAAAAGACAGAAAGCAAATCCGAACACAGAATTACGGGGGGCTGATTTTGCAGACATGGTATCGGCTTTCCTATTTTTTATACGGATAATCAGCTAAAGAAACGCTGGGGAAAGAACTATAATACCTATTATAAGAAAATAAGCAATGCTGTAAACTCGGTCTTGGGAAAAATGATAACCTATGACGGTGAACCCATAACTGCGGTGTATCACGCAATCAGTTCAGGGACAACCGAGGATGCGGCCGTGATGTGGGGAACCTCATACCCATATTTGCAACCTGTTGTAAGCCCCGGTGACAAGCTTTCGCCGTCTTACCAGTCAAGCGTAACCTTTAAGCCCGATAAGTTTAAATCAGACCTATCAAAAATAAAAAACCTGACCTTTAGTGGAACTGCTGATAAATGGCTGGATAAAAACATTCAGACCTCATCCTCGGGAACCGTTACACAGCTTAAAATATGCAATACCTCCCTCACGGGAAGTCAAATCAGGGAAGCACTCGGACTTCGCTCCGCCAACTTTACGGTAGAATACCGTGAGGGCGGCTTTCATTTCACCGTTTACGGATACGGTCATAATGTCGGCATGAGTCAGTATGGCGCCGACTATCTCGCACGACAGGGCTTGTCGTATGAAGAAATCCTGCATTACTATTATACAGATGTTGAAATCAAGGGGTAGCCGTTTAATAAATCACTTGTGCCTTGGTTCCAACAGGGTCAGTGCCTCAGACCGCGCACGGGCATCCGCCTTCATCCGTCCGCGCAAGGCGGATGTTTGGGTACGGCAACCGGCAGCGCGCGCCCCCCGCATGGTCATGCAAAGATGCTCGGCCTCGATAATGACCGCCACCCCCTGCGGGTCAATCTCCTTTTCAAGAAAATCCGCAATCTGCGCCGTCAGGCGTTCCTGAAGCTGTGGACGGCGAGCGAAGCAATTCACTATTCGCGCAAACTTGGATAGCCCAATAACCCTACCGTTTCGGGGTATATATGCAATATGAGCCACCCCGAAAAAAGGCACAAGATGATGCTCACACACCGAGTAAAGCGGAATATCCCTGACTGTAACCATCTCGTCATTCTGCTTCTCGTTAAAAATCTTCAAATGACGACGCGGATCCTCCTCCAGCCCTGAGAAAATCTCCTCGTACATATCGGCGACGCGGCGTGGAGTTTCCTCCAACCCTTCCCTGTCTGGATTTTCACCAACGGCAATTAGGATTTCTCGAACGGCAGCTTCAATTCGCTTCTTATCCATTGTCCGCCCTCCTTCCGACTTCAACTCTAACGAGCAGTTAATTACTAGAAAAGATTATACCCCTCACCCGGGTAATCGTCAAGCACCGAGGGTCAATTCGGACATTTGTCAGTTTTAATTATTAGTACAATCGGTAAGTTTGTCTTCTTATATGATATCTTGATGAAATGTTATGCCTGTTTTCGGTCATTTGCACAAATATATACCCCTTTATTATTAAAATACGGATTTTAATACTTGACACATTCATTAGCGCGTTATACAATATTTGTTAGGTTTACAAAACTCCTTTATGTAATGGTGGCGCAAAACGTAAAAGGACAAGCCTTCCGGGAATTCCTAACCCGAGAATGCAACCGGGGATAATCCCCGTTTTTACCTTAGAATTTAATAATAAATGAAAATTGGAGGTGCATCTTTTAAGTGCCAAGTGTCTGGAATATTATATTCTGCGCAGCCGGCCTTATTGTAGGCGGCATACTTTCGGGTATAATCGCCTTTAAATCCGGCGTTTCTCATAGAAAAAAGATTGCAGAAAGTGCCATCGGTTCGGCCGAGGCTGAAGCAAAAAAAATAGTGAGTGACGCGTTAAACGCGGCAGAATCAAAAAAGAAAGAACTACTACTAGAAGCCAAGGATGATATCCACCGTCAGCGTTCTGATGCAGAACGAGAACTTAAGGAAAGACGAAATGATATTCAGCGGCAGGAACGCCGTCTTCAGCAAAAAGAAGAAACTCTTGATCGAAAAATCGATAATAACGAGAAAAAAGAAGAAAGCATCGCTTTAAAGCAAAAGGAAGTCGAGGCACGCCTTATTGATGCTGAAAGTTTAAAGAAGGGTCAATTTGATATGCTGGAGCGTATCTCCGGCTATACAGCAGAGCAGGCTAAGGAATACCTGCTCGGTAACCTTGAAAGTGAACTTACACATGAAAAAGCCTTGAAAATCACCGAAATTGAAGCTAGGTATAATGAAGAATCAGACCAGCGCGCCCGAGAACTTATTTCTCATGCAATTCAGCGCTGTGCTGCCGATCAAGTAACCGAAACCACCGTTTCGGTGGTACCTCTTCCAAATGATGAAATGAAGGGGCGGATTATCGGCCGTGAAGGCAGAAACATCCGCGCAATCGAAACGCTTACCGGCGTTGACCTTATTATTGATGATACACCCGAGGCAATTACCCTTTCAAGCTTTGACCCTGTTCGCCGTGAAATTGCCCGGATAGCCTTAGAACGCCTGATAACCGACGGTCGTATTCATCCTGCTCGTATTGAGGAAATGGTCGAAAAAGCCCGCCGTGAGGTTGAAGCCACAATCAAAAAAGAGGGCGAGCGTGCCGTTCTTGAAACCGGATTACACGGTATAGCACCTGAAATAATGAAGCTGCTTGGCCGCATGCATTATCGCACAAGCTATGGCCAGAATGTACTCAACCACTCCATGGAGGTGGCCTTCCTTTCAGGTATTATGGCAAGCGAGCTCGGAATCGATCCCGTGATTGCCAGGCGCGCCGGTTTGCTTCATGATATCGGCAAGGCTGTTGACCACGAAGTTGAGGGTTCACATGTCGAAATCGGCGTTGATATCGCCAAGAAGTACAAGGAAAACGAAGCTGTTGTTCACGCAATCCAAGCCCATCACGGGGATGTTGAAGCCAAAACCATCGTCGCCTGTCTTGTTCAGGCAGCCGATGCAATTTCGGCGGCACGCCCCGGAGCAAGACGCGAAAACCTTGAAAGCTACATCAAGCGTCTCGAAAAGCTTGAAGAAATTGCAAATGAATTTGAAGCTGTTGAGCGTTCCTTTGCAATTCAGGCAGGTCGTGAGGTTCGGATAATCGTCCGTCCCGAAATGATAAATGACGACCAGATGGTTCTGCTTGCTCGTGATATTGCCAAGAGTATCGAAGATAATCTCGACTACCCCGGCCAGATTAAAGTAAACCTAATTCGTGAAAATCGCGCCATCGATTATGCAAAATAAGTCCGTGATTTAGTGTTACAGCGGCGTCTCCTCACAAGGGGCGCCGCTTATCCTTTAATACTGATAAACTCAACCACCTTCCCTTCCAGGCGAAGGTTTTAAACCAATAGTAGAGACAATAAAGGTCACCTCTTATACTGCTCTCAAGTAAAAATCAAGACATATTTGCGGTCTGTTTTCCGCCATACAGCGTTGTTGTCGTCGGCGGGCTTTCCGCATTACGAGGAGATTTGACACGGTCGGGCTGAAATTGTGCCGGAAGACGCCAGAAGGGGTTTTTAGAGGTGACCTAAATTATTTTCCCAGAAAGGTGGGGTCGGTTTATGAATATTCTATGTGTCGGTGATGTTGTCGGAAGTATCGGATGTATGTTTCTTCGTAAAATGCTGCCCGGAATTAAACAAGAATATTCTGTCGATGTATGCGTTGTCAACGGTGAGAACGCAGCAGACGGAAACGGACTTACTCCTTCGGCCGCACAGCATCTGTTTGACAGCGGCGCGGATGTAATAACCGGAGGTAATCACATATTTAGGCGACAGGCGCTGTATGAACTACTTGATACCTTCCCCGCCCTTCTTCGGCCGGCAAATTATCCTTCTTCTGCACCGGGTCAAGGGGTTTGCGTAGTTGACAGAGGCCGTTATCAGGTTACAATAATCAACCTTATCGGCGTGGTTTATATGGAACCTCTTGCCTGCCCGTTTGACTCCTTGGATATGCTGCTTAAGCATGCGGGAAATCCAAAATTCTGTATTGTTGATTTTCATGCGGAAGCCACCGCCGAGAAAAAGGCACTTGCTTACCATGCAGACGGGCGTATATCTGCATTGTTCGGAACCCACACCCATGTTCAAACAGCGGACGAGCAGATTTTACCCGAAGGAACAGGTTTTATTACCGATGTCGGAATGACCGGCCCGATAAATTCGGTGCTTGGTATCCGCCCCGAGCAGGCAATTGCAAAAATGCATGGAAAGCTGCCTGTTCGTTTCAGCACCGCCGAAGGGCCATGTAAATTAAATGCGGTTGTGATGACATTATCGGATACGACAGGCAAAACAACCTCAATCAAGCGTTTGGTTATTGAATAAAATATCATATAAATCAAGCAAAAAGCTTTGATATATGGGTTTTTGTGTGGATTTATTGGTAAGGTTTTAATGAGGCATCAGTATTATACTGTTCTCAAGTAAAAGGTGAGACAAAATTTGCGAGGATGTTTTTCGTCATGCAAGGCGGAGGAGGAGAGCGGGCTGACGCCCGCCGACGACAACAACGCTGTATGGCGGAAAACAGACCGCAAAGATGTCTTGATTTTTACTTGAGATCAGTATTAAAATACGCCACTTAAATCTTTTTTAATAAAGTCCTACAATAACTTAATACGGACATATTCCATCTGTAATGTTGAAAAATCAACATCAATCTTGTATACTTTAATATGCTCTGATTTGTAAACAACCGCGAAAGACAACGGTTAAGGACGGGAGGCTTGGGTTTGAAAGGTGCAGCTGTTATTTTATTTGCCATGTTATTTTTAATTACTGCTTTGGGCTGCGTGCCCAGAAATGATGTTTCTGATGATTCCGCATCGTCTACAGTTGAGACAAACACATCCCAAACGGCAAATGTCATTAAGGCAACCCCCTTTACACTTGCATACAGTAGTAACGACACACTTAATCCGTATAATACCGAAAACTCTGTTAATTTGCAGCTTTGCTCATTAATATTTGAAGGCCTAGCACGCCTTGACAATATAATTACACCAAAACCATTGTTGGCTGGGGCGATTGACAGCAGCATCCCCTCTAATATTACGGCAACTCTCCGAAAAAACGCCAAATTCTCGGACGGTTCCGGGGTCACTTTGGAGGATGTTATCAATTCCTTTGATCTGGCCAAAAAATCAGATAATTATAAAATGCTGCTGAGCAATGTTAAAACCTGCAAAGCCGAGGGCGACAGCATTATTTTTGAGCTTAACGCCCCCGACCCGAATGCAACGGCCTGCCTGACTTTCCCTATCCTAAAAAAAGGCAGCGAGAAAAAACCGATTGGCAGCGGACGATATATCTTTAAAGAAGGCGATTCACCAAAGCTTGTCGCAAATACCCGCAATTCATCAAAAGCTAATATAAAAACCATCCATCTGCTGGATGTTTCGGACGGAGATGCCATACTCTATGCGCTGGAAAGCGGCAGTGTCAGCTATTATTTCACTGATTTAGCCGGCGGGGATATTCCTCGCACCTCGAGTGCAAGCATAAAAGTACCGCTTAATTCGGTTGTTTTTATAGGAATTAATTCGGGGCGCTCCGCCCTATCCAAACCCGAAGTAAGGCTTGCATTAAGCAATGCAGTAAATAGGAAAGACATTTGTGCCGGTGCTTTTGCAGGGCGTGCAAGGCCCGCAACGACTCCTTTTAACCCGAATTGGGCATCATCTGCCCAACTAAAAGGTTTTAAAATTGAGGAAAATATTACTGCAGCTGTTGCACAATTGGAGCTGGCGGGTTATAATAATAAGAGTACTGAAAAAAATGTGCTGTCACTTGAGCTGCTCGTCAGCGAGGGAAACAGCTTCCGTGAAGCCTCTGCCCAACTGATTAAAAGCCAGTTTGCGAAGGTGGGAATCAAGCTTACCGTTGTTAAAGACTCATTTAACAATACCGTTAAAAGAATTAAATCGGGTGATTTTGACCTTTATATCGGAGAGGTTCTTTTGCCATTTAATATGAGCCTCGGTTCTTTTCTTTCAAAAGGAGGAAAAGCCTCCTACGGTATTAAGCTAAATGGTAACACAGCATCTGATTATATCAAATATCTAAACGGTAATTTGACACTTCAAGAATTTACAGACACCTTTACTGCTGATGTCCCATATATACCGATTTGTTGGCGGGATGGTATGGCAGCATATAATCGTTCCCTTTCCGGAATGAACCCCATATCATCCGATATATTCTACGGTTTAGAAAGCTCGGTTTACTCATAAGATATGTTACGATCTATTGTTTATCGATTAATAGGAGGAACGCATATGATTCAAATGGAAAACCATCTTGGTGTTATCGAAATTTCACAGGAATACTTTGCATATCTTGTTGGAAATGCAGCCTCCTCATGTTACGGTGTGGCAGGCATGGTTAAGAGCGGCGCAAAACAGGGTCTTCGCTCCTTAATATCCCGCCGTTCTTATGCCGATGAAGGTGTTCGCGTTCGTATTGAAAATGATAAATTGATCGTGGACTTGCATATCACTGTAATTTATGGTATGAATATTTCTGCCATCGCTAAAAGTATCGTTAACAAGGTCCGCTATACGGTTGAACAGGCCACAGGACTTGAAGTCCGTAAGGTCAATGTTTTTGTCGATGGTATGTTATCCTAAAAAAGCGGTATAATTCCGTCCGACGGTTATGTGCCGCGGTGATTTCCTTTAAGGAGTGCTTATATTGATTCAAGGTAAAACTCTGCGTGATTCGATAATATCTGCGTCCAATTGTCTTGCAAAATCCAAACAGACGGTGGACGAGTTAAATATATTCCCTGTGCCCGACGGTGATACCGGAACAAATATGTCCATGACAATAGCTGCCGCCAGCCGTGAGCTTGCGCGGCTATCCGATCCTACCGTCTCACAGGTTGCCGACACTGCTTCTTCCGCCCTGCTTCGCGGAGCAAGAGGTAACTCCGGCGTAATTTTATCTCTTTTATTCCGCGGCTTTTCTAAGGGATTAAAGGGAAAGGACGAAGCAAACGGTGCAGACCTGGCCGATGCGCTCGCTTTGGGCGTTGAGGGGGCCTACAAGGCGGTTATGAAGCCTACCGAGGGCACCATTCTAACGGTGGCGCGTGAGGCCGCCGCAAAGGGGCAGGATGCTGCCGCCGTGGATAAATCCGTGTCACATGTATGGAATGTTATATGCCAAGAGGCTGATGAATCTCTAAAAAGAACCCCTGAGCTTCTGCCGGTTCTGAAAAAGGCAGGGGTTGTGGATGCCGGCGCAATGGGGCTTTGCATTATTTTCAAAGCTATGAAGGATGTTTTTGACGGCGGAGCCATTGTAGAAAGTGATTCTTCGGCGGATACTTCATATGTCTCGGGCATCAGTGCTGCGGGAGTATTTGAAGCAGACATTAAATTCACCTATTGCACCGAATTTATCGTGGGACGAGAAAAAGGGAATACGCAAGACCCCCTGCGTCTGCGTGCTTATCTGGAATCGAACGGGGACAGTGTTGTTGTGGTGGATGATGCCGAAATTATTAAGGTTCATGTGCATACCAACGAGCCCGGCTCTGCGTTATCCGAAGGTATGAAATATGGGCATTTTGAAACTGTAAAGATTGAGAATATGCGCATCCAGCACGCAAATGCTGCATGGGTGCCCGAGGGCGAGGGCAACTCCGAGCCTGCCGCTCCGGTCAGACTGGAACCTGAAAATGAGTACGGTTTTGTTTCGGTTGCCGCCGGAGATGGAATTCGGACACTTTTTACCGATCTCGGGTGCGACAGCATTGTGTCCGGCGGGCAGACAATGAATCCTTCAACCGAAGATATTCTTAAAGCAATCCAAGCCACCCCTGCCAAGGTCGTTTTTGTGCTTCCGAATAACAAAAATATTATTTTGGCTGCCGAACAGACCATTCCACTAGCAGACCGGAAGGTTTATGTTCTTCAGACCAGAACCATCCCACAGGGTATTTCCGCCATGCTGAGCTTTAATCCGGATGACGATGTCGAGCAGAACCTGCTTAATATGATGAAATCGGCCAACAATGTTTCGACAGGTTCGATTACATTTGCAGCGCGTAACAGTGATTTTGAAGACCATGCTATTAAAGAGGGTGAGATCCTCGCCTTAGAAAACGGCAAGGTTATTTTCGCAGACACCGATATCCGTCATGCCGCAATCAAGCTTACTAGAAGCATCATTAATTCGAGAAAAATAACCGGCAAGGAAACCAGCTTCATCACCCTGATTTACGGGGATGAAATCGATGAAGTCCAAGCAAATGAAGTTCGGGATGCGGTACAGGCAAAGGTTGGTAACTCGGTGGATATAACCCTTGTAAACGGCGGTCAACCTGTCTACTACTATTTTATTTCGGTTGAATAAATAATTACAAAGCATAAAAAAGGGCTGTTGCACCACCTTGGTGATGCAACAGCCCTTTTTTATGCTTTGTAATTATTTAATTTAGTTTTTTACGGTAAGTTTTTTCTTTAATAAAACACATAACGCGGTACAGCCAAGGGCTAAAACAAATACTGCAATCGGGAATTGCTCGCCGGTTTTTGCGCCTTCGGCAGCTACATTGAACTGCTGTGTTTTGGCTTCCATCACGATATTACCTGCCAAATCAGTGGTATAAACCTTAAAATACAGTATCGATCCAGGCTGGAATGCGGGAAGTGTAGCAAGATAGCTTCCATCAGTCTGTTTAACTCCCTCGATCTTTACCGCATTCCTTAAATCGGAGAATGTGCTGTAATATACACCGCACCCTGTGGCGTTGTCATCATCGATGTTGATACGGATGGTGGTTCCCGATCCTTTGCTGTTTACCTGGGCGGTCACCAGACCAATATTTCCTTTATTAGCCTCATTGATGGTCATGACATTGTTTATAGCAATATCTAGAGTAAGTCCAAATTCCTCTGCCGCTCCGGTGGTTTTTATTGCAAATGAGTCACTTTGAAGATATGAGTCACGACCCGTCTTTTCAAGCAAATAATCATATCCACCCTCAAACATTTCTAAAATCTGGGTAAGATCGGGTTCTTCCTCTAGGCCGCCCCCATCGGATCCAAATTCATACCCATATGAATAGCTCTCGGTGTAACCAGTATAATATCCCTGTTCATAATCGCTGTCATCTAACTGTACATAATCGTTGCTCATCTCTTCTCCGTTAGAACCGTCTTCGAATCCGGCTTCAAATCCCTCTACTGAACCGGCATCATATCCATCCATATAATCTTCACTAAAATCTTCACTAAAATCTTCATTAATTTCATCGTCAATTTCAGAATAATCGGGCATGAGCATGTCTGAGAACATACTGATGAATAGCTTTTCTTCGCCCACCAAGCTCTCAAGGAATGCTGTCATCACATCGGGTGCCTTATCGCTATTTTCTTCAATATAGGTTGCAATGTTTGTAGCCTGCTCAAAAATATCTTCCAGGCCAATATGAACGGTATACTTGTTTCCACCCTCTTTTTTTACCAAACCCAATTCAAAATCATCGAACAAATTCTCGATAATTGAATCTGATAATTTATATGCAATTGTATTAAACAACTTAATCAGATATGCGGCATTGGCTTTTTCAATAAACGAATCTTTATATAGATTAAAGTCTGCAAAAGCTTCGGCAGCTATCAGTTTGCCTTCAGCATATCCCCCGTCATAGGATGCTTTATAAGCATCGTTATCCGCATATTCAGCGGCATAATTTGTTTCATTGTCACTGCTGTCATCCATGAAGTCCACTATACCCGCATCATATCCGTCGAGATAACCATCCCACTCAGCGGCGGACATTTCTTCATCGTATAAAGGTGCAGGTATACGGTAGTAAATTTCCTCCCCAAGTGAATCCATTAAAAGCTCAAAAAGTTCGGTTAAATCTATTTCATAATAAACTGTTCCGCTAATCGTTTTTTGGGGAAGCGGTTGGGTTTCTTCAACCATAACTACGGCCATGCCAATCAATTCATTAATACTATCATAGCATTCCTTCTCAATATACAAGAATTTTCCTTGGGCAAACACATCCAGCAAAACATCAACTGAATCGTCCTCATTCTTTTTTGACAATTTAAATTTTATCTTCTGTTCTTTGTTATCAATAAACCCTTCATACAAGAATTTCCCTGCAACAGATTCCACTAATCCATCGATCGGTGAAACGACTGCTTCATCTTCTACATTTCCTCCCTCAAGCATTTCAAAACTTAAATCCTTGATGTCAACCGTCAGTTCACCCTTGAAATCATATTTTTCTAGATTTGAAATCCCCTTTAAGGTGTTGTACAGACCGAGCTCATTAAGACTACAGCCTGCAAAGGAAACCAAGATAGCCGCCGACATAAGGACTGCGATAATTTTCTTCATTTTTCAACTTCCTTTTACATAATATTATATTTCTTGCATCCATGTGGTATTTCTTCGTGTTATTGTATTATATCTACCATCATTTGTCAATGAATATTTATACTATTTATAACCATATATTACATGGTTTACAGTTGCGTTTTACATGTTACAATGCTGCTTGTTGCCCAAACAATATTATCTACCACAAAGGAGATGAACACCATGAACAAGAAGGTATTATCGATATTTCTAACCGCCGTCATCACAATATCCCTATTTATCGCTTGGCCGAGCAAATCATCTGCCGCAGCAGCAGGCTCAACCGCAGGTACCGTTACAATTACTTCGGGGGTTTTGAATGTGCGTAGCGGCAGTTCGACCGGCACCACGATAATTGCACAGCTTGCCCGGAACAGCCATGTTACCCTGCTGTCCAAAAGCGGGTCATGGTGGAAAGTCGAGTATGCTGCAGGAAAAATCGGATATTGCAGCAGTAGCTATATTAAGCTTGTATCGGGCAGCTTTGCCGCTTATGTCGCGGTTAGCTCGGGCAATCTAAATGTCCGCAAGGGTGCGGGCACATCCTATGCCATAAAAGGTGGCCTTCAAAATGGCAAAGGGGTTGTTGTGCTGTCCCAGCAAAACGGTTGGAGTCGTATTCTATATAACGGAATTCAGCTCGGTTTTGTGAGCAGCGCATACCTCAAATCTTTCGGCTCACACCCCCCTGCCCCCTCCTCCTTGAGCTATCCTGCAATCAAACTATCGGTACCAAGCTATAAACAGACCGACAGCCGCTGGAGTTATGTTAAAATTGGCTCAACCGGAAACACAATTGCCTCGGTCGGTTGCCTTACAACCGCGCTTGCCATGAGCGAATCCTATCGTACAAAAACGACCGTCTATCCCAACACAATGGCATCCCGCCTCAACTATACCGCCGGCGGTGCCGCTTATTGGCCTTCCAACTATTCTTTTTCATTCAATGCGGCATATCTCAATACCCTTTATGCCCAGCTGAAAGCCGGGAAAACTGTACTTTTCGGTGCAAAAAACTCATACGGTTCTCAGCACTGGGTGGTTATAACAGGATATACGGGCGGGGACACGCTTACCCCTTCCGGCTTCACAGTGAATGACCCCGGTTCATCATCAAGGACAACTCTCCAGCATCTTATCAACTACTATCCCGTTTTTTACAAAATTGCATACTATTCGTAATCCATTTAACCACCCTCGGCTGTCAGCCGAGGGTGGTTAAATGGATTCCAAACAATATCCAGACAATTTTACAAAATAAGTTGCATTTCTTTTTGTATAATCATATAATAATGGTTGAAATAGAATGATATGTCGCTAGGATGTATTAATAAAGGAGGCTAAAACAGTGGTTGTTACGAAAAACACTCTTATTGGGGATATTCTTGATTTTGACCAGACAACTGCTACTTATTTTCTTGAGATGGGTATGCATTGTCTGGGTTGCCCCTCCTCACGCGGTGAAACTATTGAACAGGCTTGTGAGGTCCATGGAGTCAGCTCTGACATCCTCATCGAGAGGATTAACGCACATCTTAACAAAGCATAGGTATAAGTGCGTATTGTTACGGCGCGGCCTGCCTCAAGGGTGCCGCGCCGTTTTTGTTATTGTCTTAACTATTAGTTAATACTATCGGTTGGGTTTTACGGAAGGATATGACTCGGTAATGAACAGCAAAAAACTTGATAAGCGGCTATCGCTAATTGCCTCCCTTGTTCGCAGCGGCAGCCGTATGGTTGATGTGGGCACCGATCACGCCCACCTGCCTGTGTGGCTGGTTAATAACGGGGTGTGTCCCCTTGCTATTGCTACCGACATACGCCCCGCCCCCGCCGACAAGGCCGCTCAAAACATATTGGCAGCCGAACTTGGTGACAGTATCGATGTCAGGCTGGGCGACGGGCTGTCAACCGTCAACCCTATGGAGGTTGATGATATTGTTATCGCGGGTATGGGGGGCGAGACCATTGCCGAAATTATTAAGGCCTCGCCCTGGACAAAGGATGGTAGATATCGGCTTATTCTGCAGCCCATGACCAAACCGGCCGCTCTGCACGAATTTCTATTTTATAACGGTTATACGATTATAAAGGAGCAAACGGTTGAGGACGGAAATCGGGGCTATCTTGTGATGGCTGCCCGATATGATCCCCCTGCCGCAACCAAGCAGTTACAGCACCCCGCGTCAATTATTCGGGGAGCGCTCGACATAAATCACAATCTTAAATATCTTGAAAAACAGCGAAAGAGGCTGATGAATGAGGCCGGCGCTTTAAAGCGTGCCGGCCATGAGGATAAAGCCGAAAAGCTGGAGCGGTTGGCAGAGGAATTGTTCAAATCTGATACTGTTCTCAAGTAAAATGTGAGACAAAATTTGCGAGGATGTTTTTCGTCATGCAAGGCGGAGGAGGAGAGCGGGCTGACGCCCGCCGACGACAACAACGCTGTATGGCGGAAAACAGACCGCAAAGATGTCTTGATTTTTACTTGAGATTAGTATGATATATGATGTGACGCCCATAGTGCCCAAACAAAAAAACGGGTTGAACCATTCAATTATTTTTGTTATACTTATTATCAATCATAAATTTCAATTATTGTATTTTTGCACCTTTCACCAAAGGCGCGGAAAGTCGAAGGTTTTAATATGCCTATTAATATTCCCGATAATCTTCCGGCCACCAAAGTTCTGGAGTCAGAAAATATATTTGTAATGACCGAAAACCGTGCTATGCACCAGGATATCAGGCCGTTGCAGATTATCATTTTAAATCTAATGCCCACAAAAATAGAAACCGAAACTCAGCTGCTTCGATTATTGGGAAACAGCCCTCTTCAAGTTGACATAGATCTGATGCAGACGGCTTCCCATAAATCTAAAAATACCTCACAAGTACACCTGCTTGAATTTTATCAAACCTTTGATCAGGTTAAAAACCGAAAATACGATGGCATGATTATCACCGGAGCGCCGGTTGAAACCATGGATTTTACCGGTGTGGATTACTGGGATGAGCTTTGCGAAATTATGGAATGGTCCCTATCAAATGTACATTCTACCCTGCACATATGCTGGGGGGCACAAGCGGGGCTATATTACCATTACGGTGTTCCAAAGCACCCCCTTTCTCATAAGCTCTCGGGGGTTTTTCGCCATCGTCCGCTCGACCTTAATCATCCTCTCCTGCGCGGCTTTGACGAAGTTTTCTATATGCCTCATTCGCGTTATACCGAGGTGCAGCAAAACGATATCGAAAAGGCACCTCAGCTGCAAACCATGGCGTTGTCTGAAACCGCCGGGGTTGCCATAGTTTCCACTAGGGATGCAAGACAGGTTTTTATAACAGGTCATTGTGAATACGACCGATACACCCTTGCAGATGAATATCAGCGGGATATAAAAAGAGGTGCATCCCCCGAAATACCGCAGAACTATTTCCCCGACGATAACCCGGAATGCGTACCCCCCATGACATGGCGGGGTCATGCCAACCTGTTGATATCCAACTGGCTGAACTATTTCGTTTATCAGCAAACCCCTTATGATTTCACCGAATTTAATAATTCAAAATAATCCGCCCTTATCCCGGGGGGAAGGAAATTGCCATGAAAATTGCAGGAATTGTAGCTGAATACAATCCGTTTCATAACGGGCATGCCTATCATATTGAGCAAACCCGCTCAGAAGATGGGCAGGGCTGCGGCGCAACCCATGTTGTGGCTGTAATGAGCGGCAATTTTGTGCAGCGCGGACAACCTGCAATAATGCTAAAATCCGACCGCGTTCAGGTTGCCCTGTCGGGCGGCGTTGACCTTGTGTTAGAGCTCCCCCTACCCTGGGCTATGGCATCGGCAGAAAGCTTTGCCTATGGTGCAGTTTCAATCCTTGACGGGCTGGGATGTGTAGATACCCTCAGCTTCGGAAGCGAGTGCGGCGACACCGCCTTATTGGAAAAGGCGGTTGACTCCCTTGAATCCGGCAACTTTTCAAGCCTGCTTCATGTATATTTGGATATGGGAATATCATTCCCCGAAGCACGCCAGCGTGCCATTAATGAAATAGCAGGAAATAAAATTGCATCCCTTTTTGAATCGGCCAATAACACCCTCGGGATCGAGTATATCAAGTCACTGCGTCGGCTTGGTTCAAGCATTAAGCCCTATACCATCCGGCGTTTTGGCGCGGGGCACGATGATGATCTGCCTGTTGGTAATATTGCATCGGCAAGCGGAATAAGAACCATTATCGAGGCAGGCAGGCCTGAGAATGCCGCCCCCTATCTCCCCCCTTATGTCAGAGGGATCCTCCATAATGCGTTGCAGAATGGTCGTTGTCCCGCGAATATCGAGATGATTGAAAGGGGGGTTCTCGCCTGCCTTCGCCTTAAATCCAAGGAGGAGCTTGCCTCCCTGCCCGGCATTTCAGAAGGTCTGGAAAATCGGCTTTATCAAGCCATTCGTGAGGCCGGAAGCTTTTCTGAACTCATTGACAGGATGAAAACAAAAAGATATACATACACAAGAATATCCCGCATTATTTTTGCTGCGTTTTTGGGGCTTACATCCAACACAGAGAAGCTGCAACCGCCATATATACGGGTGTTGGGTACAAACGAGAGGGGTGCCGAAATATTACGGGAGGCAAAAGGGGCTAAATTTCCGGTTGTATCTCGCGCTTCCCGCTTTGATTCCCTTGATGAATATTCAAAAAGGATTTTTGATACTGAATGCCGCGCCTCGGACTTATACTCACTCGCCCTGCCAAAACCTATGCAATGCGGTTTGGAATTCACAAATAAAATCATAAAAGAATGTCTATAATCCATTTAGGTTTGTTATGTATCTTCTCATCGATAAACTCCTTGAAAGGCTTTGATACACAATGAAAACTAAAATTTGCGCACCGATAAAACCTGCGCTGCGAATATTGCGGCGCTTTTTCTTTTTGATTCCTGCACTCGCCGCAATAATTTTGTATAAGGTTCTGCCTCACCTTCCCCAGTTTACCGAAACTGTTTTTTCCCGACTTTTATTTCGTATAATATCCTTTCCAATAGCCTTTATTACATCCCTTATTCCGCTTTCAATCACCGAGCTCTCCTTGTTCGTGTTTGCCATAATTATTATTGTAATGCTTGTATTCTTTATCATCCGAATGACCCGTTCAAAAAACAGACTTATAACTGCCGGAAGGGCGGCAAGGGCAGCGGGATGGGTGATTTCATTCACACTCCTTTTTTATATGCTGCTGCATGGCGTCAACTATTACCGCCTGCCGGTATCAGCCCTGATGCAGCTTGATATGTCTCCCAAATCCGCCCAGCTGCTGCAAACCCTATGTATAGATTTAGCAAAAAGCGCATCCTCCGAACGCGAAAAATTAAAAGAGGATGAAAACGGCAATATAATGCTTTCAAACAGCCTCTTAAAAACGCTGAGTCAAGCGGGAGACGGTTATAGAATATTGGATAACACCTACCCCTTTTTTTGGGGGGCGGTCAACCGTGCAAAGCCCGTTCAGCTTTCACACAAATGGTCTTACACCGGAATCAGCGGAATGTATTTCCCTTTTTTTGTTGAAGCCAATGTAAACATCGATCAGCCGGACAGCGCAATACCTGCCACATCGGCGCATGAGCTTGCTCACACCCGGGGTTTTGCAAGAGAGGATGAGTGCAATTTTTTTGCCTGCCTTTCATGCTTTGTAAATCCATCCCCCGATTACCGTTATTCGGGTTATGTAATAGCCTATATTAATTGCAGCAACGCCCTTTATTCATATAACAGCGATATGTGGGCTGAGACACTCCCTTATTGCTCGGATGGGGTTATTCGGGATATTGAGGAACGCACAGAATACTGGGATTCATTCAGGGGTGAAGTGCAGGAAATATCCAATCGGGTGAATGACAGCTTCATACAATCACAAGGTGTGGATGACGGAGTGCTTAGTTATAACAGGGTGGTGGGACTTCTTCTTGCATACTATGAAAAAGAGGGCTTGCCCATAAACTAATACTAATCCCTGATTAAAAACGTTCTATAATTTGCGAGGATGTTTTTTGTGTGTTAAGGCAGACGACGCAGGCGGGCTGGCGCCCGGCAAGGAGGATAACGCAGACAGACGAAAAACAAACCGCAAAGACAGGATGATTTTAATTAGGGATTAGTATAAACTACTCTCTGCTAAAAGCAGAGAGTAGTTTAGTTTATGGATACATTTTGTTAGTTTTATTATGAACTTCCGGGTTCAATACCCCGCGGCTTGCCGCGGGGTATTTCATTTTACATCCCGTCGGCAGAAGCTGTCACGCGCAGTCCAGATGAAGCATATAATATAGATTAGCAGAATTGCCACCGAAAAACCGAGTGTCATTGTTTCATCAACAGTACGGTAAAACATTTCTCCATATGCAACTTGGGCTGAAGGCAGGTAATATTGCAGCGAAGTGTTTGCAAAAATCAGGAACTTGGTACCTGGCAAAACCGCGCCCCCGACCGGTAATGTCATCAGCATTATAAGCAGGTCGCTGGTAAAGAGAAGGAGAAGGGTTACCGCAATTGAAACGGCACTTTTTCGTGTTACTACCGATAGCATCAAGGCAAGTGCTCCGTATGCGATTACAGGCAGCATAAGGATGAGGTAGCACACAATAATGTATAACAGATATGGAAGCCTTATGATATTCCCAAATACATATAGAATCTGCATGGCGCCGATTCCTTTAAATCCGGTGAATAAGCCGTTGAAAATGAACGAAATAATAAACACAATCCCCATGGATATAAGCGCCAGTTCAAGCAACAATCTCGATTTTGCCCAAAAAATCTTTTTACGCTTGTGTGGCGTAATAAGCAGCATCTTAATTGTACCGCTACCGTACTCGGATGCAAACAGATTGGCTGAATATACCACCATCAAAACCGTAATGAGGCTCAATGAAGAAGCTGCCTGTTCCAGCATTCCCAAAAAGGAATTGTAGGCAATGGGGGGGGTATTTGTGCTTAGCCTCTCTTGTGCAATTTTGATATCATTCTCAAAGCTCTTCAGTTGAGCACGGGTATACATGATGCCACCTTGGTCTTCACCTTGGAGCAGGTTCATTTTGCTATCGCGAATCAACTGAATCTGTGTGCCTTTCCACTCGGACTCGGGTTGTTCGAAGCCGTAATTAAAATATGAGTTTTGGGATATAGGGACAATGTTTTTCTCTAAATACAACTCATAAATTTCAATATCAACATCCAATTCGTCTTTATATACGGCTTGGTTGTAATCGATTTTCAAATCATCAATCTTGTATCTTATATATGACTTCCAATCATTTTTGGTAATAACAGTCCATAACTTTTCCATACGGCTCTTAAGCTCAGCCTGATCGATCTCTGTTTCAACCGGTTTTTCGGTCTCAGTCTGTTGGCCGATAATGAAACCATTTATATCCGGTTTAATCATTTCATAGTGTATTTTCATATCATCGTAATCGGGTTCAATTACATTATGTTTTAAGCTGAAATAATCATTTACCGCATCTGTTCGCCAATCATACGGATTTATGTCGTTTTCAAGGAGATAGCCGAGAGTGTCAATCATTTTTTTAATATTAGCATCATCCGGATCTATTTCCGCCATGCTTTTTGCATCTGATAACTGCCATAAATATTCGTCTTGCCATTTATTTTGGTAAGCTCTCATACCGTATTGCGATAAATACGAAATAATAACCGTTAACGCGACCAATAGTAATATTATGCCCATGAGAATCCATGTTGAAGGCTTTTTATACAGCTTTAACCGCTCATTTTTCAACAATACGGAACCGTTAAACAATAACATTACCCCCTCCCGTAATTTCCATGTAGCTTTGCTCAAGAGAAATTTCAACCGCATTCAGCCCGTAAATAACCAGATTATTATCCATAAGACGGCGGTTTATCGTGTCAACCTCATCTTGACTTATACGAAGATCGACATATTCATCGGTCATGGCGGCAATTTTATCAGGAATATTTTGCTGAATAAACGGCAGAGCATTTTCCATTGGGCTCAGCTTATAGCGATATAGCCCGGTTTTGCTGTTTTTTGTCAGGTCATCAACCGTACCGACCTTTAAAACTCTCCCCTTATTTATGATGCAGACGGTATCGCACATTTGTTGCATCTCCTGTAATATATGGCTGGATACAAACACTGCCATACCCTGGGTGTGCGAAAGATATCTGAGCAGTTCCCGCACCTCTTTTATTCCTGCGGGGTCAAGTCCGTTTGTGGGTTCGTCAAGTATCATGATTTTCGGGTTGTGAAGCAGTGCCTGTGCCACGCCCAGCCGCTGCTTCATGCCAAGAGAATAGGTCTTAAATTTATCATTTATACGAATCTGCATACCCACCAGGTGGATAACCTCATCAATGCGCTCCTTGGGGGCGCCGCAAGCTCTTGCATGAAGACGAAGATTATCATAACCGGAAAGATATGAGTACATATCCGGATTTTCTACAATACCGCTTATATTTTGCATGGCGGCTTCAAAATCATTTTCGATATCCTTGCCCATAATGGAAATTCGTCCGCTATCAATTGACAAAAGGCCGAGAATCATTTTTATAGTGGTAGTCTTGCCCGCTCCATTTGGCCCGAGAAAGCCGAAAAGCTCTCCCGTTTTAACGGTAAGGGATATGTCATCTATAATCGTGCGTTTACCGAAGGATTTATAAACATTCTCTAAAACAAGTACATCCTGCATTCAGCCATCCCTCCGAATTCTTTGGTCTATGGAACCCCATGAAGCCGCAGATATGTTATAAATCTTCCATTCTCCGTTTACCTTTTTGAAGTGCATATCTAAATGCAGCCGCTGGTAGGTATCTTCAGCTTGCACTATTTCTACCGAGGGCATTTTCATATACTCCCCGCTTACTTTATAGTTATATTCGGATTGGGCCCTTGCTTTGTCCTGAACAATGGATATTGTACCCTCAACTCTTTTACCGTCGTCCCTTTTGGTAACACGCTGAATGCTTTCAGTTTGCTGTTTTATGTTTTCTGTAAAATATGAGACCGCATTGTCTAAATTCTTCGAATCCTTTATAAATATTTTTGATAGTTCACCTTTAATTCGTTTTTGTTCTGCAAGAAACGCGCTCTCCGATTTTAAGCTGTCCACCTGTTCATCGGTTAGCATGGTGGTGCTTTCCATCAATTCACGGACATTGTTGACAAGGCTGTCAATCTCGG
>JAQWBK010000085.1 GCA_028706415.1 Oscillospiraceae bacterium
ACCGCCAAGCATTTTAGCTGTGGCATGTCAAGCTTTGCGGAATGATTCGCAGCTACTTTATTTTCAACCCTGGTTTTATTGAATTTTTGTGTGATAATAATTTTGCCAACGTTTACTTGACAGATACCTATGAAATATTTTGCTTGCATTATTTGGGTATAGGTGGTATAATACTAAAGATTATTAAACTGCGTGAGAAAGAGTGGGGTGACCCGCTCTTTTATGTTTGTATTGACAACATAAAAGAGTCAGACAGATGAAAGGAAAAGAAATGGCGTCACATAAAAAAAGCTCTCCAAACCCCGGCAATACTGCGGCTATATGCTTTGGGCTGGCGCTGCCTGTCGCAGAGGAGTTGGGCCTGCTACTTTGGGATGTCCGCTTTGTGCGCGAAGGCCCTACATGGTATCTTAGAATATATATAGATAAAGAGGACGGGGATGTTGGGATAGCCGACTGCGTTGAAATGTCCCACAAGATGGATAAAATCCTGGACGCAGCAGACCCAATTTCACAATCCTATTGCCTTGAAGTCTGCTCCCCGGGAATTGAACGCGAGCTTACCCGACCCGAGCATTTTACCCGTTTTCAGGGTCAACAGGTTGCCCTTGGGCTGTTCAGCCCTATTGATGGGGTGCGTGAGTTTGAAGGAACCCTGCTAGGATATGATGATACCGGAATAACAATTGGAACCAATGATAATAACCAACGGCACTTTACTAAAAAAGAAACGTCGACAGTCCGTTTGATTGCAGACTGGGACGGGGACGAATACGGAGGAGAAACGGAAAATGAGTAAAGCAAACACAGAATTTTTTGAGGCGCTCCGCCTGCTTGAAAGGGAGAAAGGCATCCCTGTTGATTATCTTATGGAAAAAATCCGCGCAGCAATCATTATTGCCGTCAAACGCGATTTTGGCGGGAAGGATAATATTATTGTGGTGATGGACCCCAAAACCAGCGAATTCGCCGTATCCCAGATTAAATCGGTGGTGGATGAGGTTGAGGATCCTGATACCCAGCTGACAATTGATGAGGCGCGTCGTTATTCCAAAAAGGCGGTGCCGGGCGGAACGGTTGAGATTAAGCTCGAAACCAAGCAGTTCGGGCGGATTGCCGCCCAGACCGCCAAGCATGTAATCCGCCAGGGCATCCGTGAAGCCGAACGCGGCCAGCAGTTGCAGGATTTCCAGCGCCGTAATCAGGAGCTGGTGAGTGCTGTTGTCCTTCGGGTGGACCCCAGAACCGGAGCTGCCACGGTTGAAATCGGCAAGGGGGAAGCGGTGCTTCCTCTGACCGAGCAGATAAGCGGCGAGACCATCAGGGAAGGCAACAGGATAAAGGTTTTTGTGGTTGATGTCCGAGAAGGGGATAAAGGGCCGCGTGCCCTTATTTCGCGCACCCATCCCGGCTTGGTAAAACGGCTGTTTGAGATGGAAGTACCCGAAATTTTCAACGGTACTGTTGAGATAAAGGCAGTATCGAGAGAGGCGGGCTCCCGCACCAAGCTGGCGGTATTCAGTCATGATGAAAATGTGGATGCTGTCGGGGCTTGTATCGGCGCCCGCGGTGCCCGTGTTGCCGGAATTGTTGATGAGCTGGGCGGCGAAAAGATAGATATAGTGGAATACAGTGAAAAGCCCGAGGAGTTTATCGCGGCGGCACTTGCTCCCGCCAAGGTTGTCAGCGTAGAGACCGATGCCGGCGGAGCGCACTCTTGCCAAGTCAGGGTGCCCGATTCCCAGCTTTCCCTTGCAATAGGCAACAAGGGGCAGAATGCCCGACTGGCGGCCAAGCTCACCGGATGGAAAATTGATATCCGTCCCGAAAGCGGCTATTTCGGGGAAGAAGTACAGGACTCAAAAGAATAATGATAACCACTCATTAAAATATTGATTGTTAATTTGAAGAAAGGAAGGCGGATTCATGGTTAGGGCAAAAAAAGTGCCGCTTCGCATGTGCACCGGCTGCGGTGAAATGAAACCTAAAAAAGAATTGGTTCGTGTTGTAAAAAGTCCGGAAAATGAAATATCACTTGATAAAACCGGACGGATGCCGGGACGGGGCGCTTATGTATGTCCAAACCCTGAATGCCTAAAGGCTGCACGCAAGGCAAGACGGCTGGAAAAGGCGTTTTCGTGTGCAATCCCCGCCGAGGTATATAACCGTTTGGAGGAGGAACTGCTGCCCGATGAGTAATCAGGAAAAAAGCGGACGGTTGGGCGGGCTTTTGGGGATGGCACGACGAGGCGGTCGATTGACAACCGGATTTAATGCCGTTGTCTGCCTTATAGCCAAGAGCAAAAGCGTTATGCTGATGCTGGCAACCGACCTGTCCGAAAAGACCGAGAAAGAACTACGCTTTGCCGCGCGGAGCAAGAATCATGAGATTATAAGGCTGCCGCTGAGCAAGGAGGAAATCGGGCAGGCATTGGGGCTCACAAAACCCGTTGGAGTGCTTGCGCTTGAGGATGAAGGCTTTGCCGCCACGGTTCGGTTGTTGTGCCGAGATGAGGGCGATTCTAAGGAGGAGTTTACTGTATGCTAATAAAATACCGCGTTAATGAGGTTGCAAAAGATTTTGAGAAAACCACCAAGGATGTCATAAATCTTCTTGTGAAATATGTTGATACACCAAAGAAAAGTATGACCGCACTGGATGAGCATGAGCTGGATCTTGTGTTTGAATTCTTCACGCAGAAAAGCGAAACAGAGAATTTTGACGATTATTTCGCTATGGCTAATACCATGAAGAATAAAAAGCCCAAAGAAGAGCCCTCCCAAGATGTCCCTTCCGGTCAGGATAAAGCCGCTACTGCTAAAAAGCCGGACACGGCTGGGGGTAATTCCGCTCCCGCCGCGGCTGTTAAGGGGGCGGCACCTCAGCCGGCTGCCCAGGCCAAGCGGCCGCAACAAAAGCAGACTGCCCCGCCAAAGACCGCCAAGGAACGCCTGATGGTGGATACCCGCACACAGCAAAACCTTGCCACCAACAAGTATGATGAAAAGTTTGATGTGCTGGCCCAGACCACCGGACGGGGCGTAAACGACAACGCCGTGAAAAAGCAGAAGCTTACGCAGCGTTCACAGAGGTATAATAGAAGGCCCAGCCGGCGGCGTGAAACCGAATCCGAGCGTCTGCGTCGTATACAAGCAGAGCGCAAAAGCAAGCCCCTGACAATAACCGTGGGTGAATCCATCACGGTGACCGAGCTTGCAAGCAGGCTGAAAGCTACCAGCGGTGAGGTTATTAAAAAGCTGATGGCCCTGGGAGTTATGGTGACTGCCAACGAAGAAGTAGATTATGATACAGCCTTTTTGATAGGCGAGGAAATGCACGCCAAGGTTGAGCGTGAGGTTGTCGTTACAATAGAAGAGAGAATTATCGACGACAGCGAAGATACCGACCTCAACCTCAAGCCCCGCGACCCGATTGTGGTTGTTATGGGACACGTTGACCACGGCAAAACCTCAATTCTTGATGCAATACGCCGCACAAAGGTTACCGAGGGTGAAGCCGGGGGCATTACCCAGCATATCGGTGCATACCGTGTTGATACAAATGGTCAATCCATCACATTCCTGGATACACCCGGCCATGCCGCCTTCACGGCTATGCGCGCCCGCGGTGCACAGGCGACCGATATTGCAATTCTGGTTGTTGCCGCCGACGACGGGATTATGCCCCAGACGGTTGAGGCAATAAACCATGCAAAGGCCGCAAATATTTCGATTATTGTTGCAATAAATAAGATGGATAAACCGACGGCAAATCCCGATAAGATTATGCAGCAGCTAACCGAGCATGAGCTGGTACCCGAGGAATGGGGCGGGGATGTTATCTGCGTTCCGGTTTCGGCCCATACCGGTGTTGGGATTGACAAGCTGCTTGAGACGGTGATTTTGGTCTCCGAAATGAAGGAGCTGCGCGCCAATCCGGGACGCGCCGCCAAGGGTACGGTTATCGAGGCTCGTCTTGATAAAGGTCGCGGACCTATTGCAAGCGTGCTTGTGCAAAACGGAACACTGCGCACGGGGGATGTTATTGTGGCGGGTTCAAGTGTCGGCCGCGTCCGTGCCATGACCGATGAAAACGGTAACAAGCTGGAGGAAGCGGGTCCCTCCGTTCCTGTTGAGATAATGGGGCTGGATGAGGTGCCGTTATCCGGAGATATATTCAACGCCGTTACGGATGAACGACTCGGGCGGGAGCTGGTTGACCAGCGCAAAGCTGCCGCAAAAGAGGAACAGTTCAACCAGTATCAAAAGGTTACCCTTGACAATCTGTTTGACCAGATGCAGCAAGGTGACATGAAAGAGCTTAGCATAATTGTAAAAGCCGATGTTCAAGGCTCGGTCGAGGCTGTGCGTCAATCGCTTGAAAAGCTGAGCAACCAAGAGGTTCGTGTGCGCGTAATTCACGGCGGAGTGGGTGCCGTAAGCGAAAGCGATGTTATGCTTGCTGATGCATCAAATGCAATCATTGTCGGCTTTAATGTCCGCCCCGAACCCCTTGCACAGGCGGCAGCAGAGCGGGTTCAGGTTGATATCCGCCTTTATCGCATAATTTATGACTGTATCGAAGAAGTCGAATCTGCCATGAAGGGTATGCTTGCACCAAAAACGCGGGAGGTTATGCACGGGCGTATTGAGGTGCGGCAGGTTTACAAAATCAGCAGTATCGGCACGATTGCAGGCTGTCACGTGCTTGACGGCAAGGTTCTGCGGGGCGATTTGATTCGTGTCGTGCGGGACGGTATCATAATTGCCGATGATAAAATGTCATCCCTGAAACGGTTTAAGGACGATGCCAAGGAAGTCGCACAAGGATTTGATTGTGGTATCGGTCTTGAAAAATTCAATGATATTCATCAGGGCGATATATACGAGGCTTATATAATCGAAGAATATCGCGATTAATACTGTTCTCAAGTAAAAGGTGTATTTTTATCGGGATGTTGGCATTATATGAGGATACAATGAAATACCCCGCCGCTCCGCAGCGGGGTATTGACCCCGGAAGGGATTTTTAGGGGTGACCATAATTAATATCGTGGAATAATAACATTAACAATTCAGCTCCCGTCGGTCATTAACGGCGGGATGAAAGGCGGGATCGAGCTTTGGCAGGCTATCGTATGAGTCGTACAAGTGAAGATATAATGCGCGAAATCACCGCTATACTGCGCACGGTAAAGGATCCCCGCGTTACTGCGGGTTTGTTGACCATAGTCCGGGTGGATGTTACCAACGATATGTCGTATGCAACCGTTTATGTCAGCGCAATGGAGGGCTTTGAGACTGCAAAAAATGCGGTCAAGGGGCTGGTGTCCGCTCAGGGCTATATTAGGCGGGAGCTGGGGTTGGCGCTCCACCTTCGCCATGTTCCCGAGCTGCGCTTTATAGCCGATGATTCGACCGAATACAGCTTCAAAATTTCTAAAAAGCTTAATGAAATTGAAAGTGGGGCGAACAAGCATGAGTGACCCCGTTTTGGTTCCTGTGGCAGCTGAATTGCTCAGCAGCGCCGATAATATATTGATTTTGACCCATCACTATCCCGATGGGGATACCTTGGGCTCGGGCTTTGCCCTGTGTTACGCCCTCAGAGCAATGGGCAAAAACGCCGTGGTGGATTGCTCGGACAGCATACCGGATAAATATGCATATCTATATTCAAACACCCTCCTTGCGGCAGATTTTCAGCCGGATTTTATTTGTGCGGTTGATACCGCCGATGTAAAGCTGCTGGGCGAAAAGCTGAGTGTTTATGCCAACGATGTTGATCTTTGTATCGACCATCATGCCTCCAATACCCGATACGCCGACAAGCTGCTGCTCATCCCGGAATATGCGGCAACCGCCATGATAATTGCCGAGGTTATACGCGCGCTGGGGGTGGATATCGATTTGGATATGGCAACTTGTATATATACCGGCATTGCCACCGACACAGGCTGTTTCAAATATGCCAACACCGCTTCGTACACCCTCAGGATGGCCGCCGATATGCTGGACCACGGTGTAAATTCCGAAATGATCAACCGCACCATGTTTGATGTTAAAACCCGCGCAAGGGTTGAGCTGGAAAGGCTGGCACTTGATAGCATCCGGTTTTATTTGAATGACCGCTGTGCAATCATGCAGATTATGACCGATATGATCGAAAGGAGCGGGGCGGGTGAGGACGATTTAGAGGGCTTGGCTCCCCTTCCCAGACAGATTGAGGGGGTTTATGTCGGGGTAACCATGCGTGAAAGGAAGGACGGCAACTTTAAAGTCAGTGTCCGCACAGGGAATCATGCTGATGCCTCGGCGATATGCGCAAGGCTTGGCGGGGGCGGCCATGTTCGGGCTGCCGGCTGTACCTTAGACGGGCCGGCGGACAGGGCGTTGGAAGCCAT
>JAQWBK010000086.1:0-1720 GCA_028706415.1 Oscillospiraceae bacterium
CGCGCAGCCGGAATGCCTGTTTTAATATGTGATCGTGATCATATTGTTGCGGTGGCGGGGGTATCTAGGAAAGAGTTTATGGAACGACGCATTTCCTCTCAGATGGAAGAAATAATTGACCAGCGCCGAACAAAGGTGGCGGTAGCCGGAGAAGCCAAGCGGACACAGCCTGTTGAGGGCGTTGACCGATATGCAGGCGTTATTGCCCCCATTATTGCCGCCGGAGATGTTATAGGTGCCGTCTGCCTCTTGCTTCCCGAAAGCGGAGCGGTTCCAAATGAAGGGGATGTTAAGCTGGCTCAGGTAGCCGCCGCATTTTTAGGAAAACAAATGGAAGAGTAAACCGGCTGTCCGAGGGCGAAATCAAAATTTTGTGAGCTTACCCTGAGTTCTCAAATTGGGGAAGCCCCATTGACGAAGCACCTCATAAGCCCCTATTGCCACCGTGTTTGAAAGATTAAGGGAACGCGCCGAATCATCATCCAGCATTGGCAGCCTTACACAGTTGTTGGGATGCTTAGCAAGTAGTTCTTCGGGAAGACCTGCCGTTTCCTTGCCAAAGATAATATAGCAGCCGGGCGGATATACAATATCCGAATATATCTGTTTACCTTTGGTGGTAAAGTAGTAAAAATCACCCTTGTTTCTATCGAAAAAATCCTCAAGATTTTTGTAATAGGTTATATGTAAAAGGTGCCAATAATCAAGACCGGCGCGTTTTAGCTTACGGTCATCAATACTAAAACCCATCGGTTCGACGATATGAAGATGAGCTCCGGTGGCGGCGCAGGTACGACTGATATTTCCGGTGTTTTGCGGAATTTCAGGTTCTACCAAAACGATGTTTAAAGCGGGCATAACTTCCGTCCTTTCGGGAAAAGATTGAGGCTTCCAGTAATTCCCCAGATAGTTTCAGGTCTTTTGCGAAACACTAGTCACGGAGGGTTAGACCCGTCCTGAATAATGTATATAGATTGAGAAACTGTGGGAGGGAATCGTAATGGCAAAAAGGATGAATAGCTTTATTCGTGGGATCGGTATGGGCGCAATGGTGGGCATCGCTCTGGGTGCGGCCGGAACGACTTATATGCGAGCCAATAAAAAGGGAATCAAAAAGAATGTCGGCAAGGCACTGCGTAATGTCGGCGACCTTGTGGACGATGTTTCGGGAATGTTTTAATACTGTTCTCAAGTAAAAGGTGAGACAAAATTTGTGAGGATGTTTTTCGTCATGCAAGGCGGAGGAGGAGAGCGGGCTGACGCCCGCCGACCTCAACAACGCTGTATGGCGGAAAACAGACCGCAAAGATGTCTTTATTTTTATTTGAGATCAGTATAATATTACAAACAACCCCTTCCGGTTTGACCCGGAGGGGGTATTGTAAACCTATGCTGCAGGAGTGGTGGTGGCGGCTGAGGTTGTACCCGAAGTTGCCGGCGTTCCGCCTCCGCCGTGGGAGGGACAATGCTCGGGAACGGTGCCCGGAATATATACGGCAACCGCGGTTTTGGGACATCCTTTGGTGGCAAGCTTTCCTGTGCTGTAACAGTAACGGGCTTCTATTGTTTTGCCCTTTTTATCAAAGGATTTAGCTTTAAGCCCCGAATGCAGTGAATCCATGGATTTTTTCCACAAGCTCTTGGCATAGGATGTTAAGCGAAGGGTTTGGTTGTTGTCATATCCGTACCAGCATGCTCCGACATAGTAAGGGGTGCCCCC
>JAQWBK010000086.1:1820-6351 GCA_028706415.1 Oscillospiraceae bacterium
CCAAACCGTCTTTAATGGCGGGGGCATAAACCCCAATCGGCTTCATTGCGGAACCGGGCTGGCGGGTGGAGTCGGTGGAGCGGTTAAATATTCGGTTGGCTGTTTTCTCCCCGCGGCCACCCACGGTTGCCACCAGCCTTCCGCTGTAATCAAGTATTGCAATGCCTGCCTGGGGGTCCTCTTTATCACGCTTGTTGTGTGGGGGGAAGTTTTTTTCGTTTTCAAAAACCGCCTCGACCTTCTGCTGTAACGCAGGAGTTTTGGCAGAATAGATTTGAAGGCCGCCGGTGAAATACATTTGGGTTGCATATTCTTTGGAATAACCGTAGTTTTCCATAAGACCGTTGATAACATCCTCGGTGATAAGGTCGTTGTAATAATCCTGAACATCAATCCGCTTAAAGCTGCTGCTAAATAAAAGCTCCTGATTATATGCCTGTACATACTCATCCACGGTGATATGACCCAATTCATACATTTTATAAAGCACATCGCGCTGGCGCAGCTTAATATTGTCGGGATGGAGATAGGGATTAAATCTGGATGGATTTTGAGTTATTCCCGCAATGACCGCACATTCGGCAATTGTAAGGTCATTAACATCCTTGGCGAAATAGTAGTTTGCCGCCGCCCCAACTCCGGTAACGCTGCCAAGGGGCAGAATGTTAAGATAGGCCTCCAGTATTTTATCTTTTGATTCGCCCCGTTCCATTTCGATGGCACGGAATATTTCGCGAACCTTTCTTGTAATACGGACATCATCGTCCTGTGTAAGGTTTTTAATAAGCTGCTGGGTGATTGTAGAACCGCCGTATTCTTTTGTGGAAAAGCGGAAAACCAGATTTGCTACGGCGGAAATGGTTCTCTTCCAGTCAACCCCGTAATGCTCGTCAAAACGCTCATCCTCTATCGAGATGACGGCCTTTTGCATCATGTGTGGGATTTCATCAAGGCTTTTCCATATACTGTTTGCACCTTGAACTCGCTGTTCCTCCTCAAAATCACCGCTTGCGTTTTTAACCATGATGACACTGCTCTCGTTAAGAGAGATGTTTTGGAGGTCTGGCAGCCCTTCCGAGCCGTCAAATTTTGTAACCACATAAACAACCATCACGCTGCCGACAATACTGGCAGTAATCATTCCTATGAGTATTATAGTAAGACAGCACTTCATTACCCCCTTGATAATACCCAAGGTAATGCGTACCGATTTCTTTTTGAAGAATTTTGCTAGAGGTCGATTACCGCTTTTCTTATTGCGGGCATTCTTCATTTGTGTGTCCATCCTTTCGCCTAAAGCTTGAAAAATCCATCCTTCAAACTTTACCCGCTCCTTTTGTGAGCTGATATAAAAAATGAAAATACTAAACGCATTATTGCAACATTATCTTATAGCAGAGAGTTCCAAATGTCAAATATCAAAACTGTAATAAAATCCAAATAAATTAGTGCTTCAACGGATAAACTGCCAAAATATTGGGAATAATAGAGGGGCAAATGATATTAAGGGGGAGTTGTATGGATAGGCGGGTTTTGAGCATAATTGCCGTGACCGGAGTTTTCCTGATTGCGGCGGTAATTGTGATTTTCAGCCAAAGGGAGCCGCCACCTGTTACTTCCAAACCGTCGTCTGCTGTAATCGTCACAACAACCCAGTCTCCGCCCCAGACGACAACCGGCTCAAACATTACCGTATTACCCTTGTATCTTATTGGTTCGTGGGAGGACAAGCTGGCGGTTTTTGCTCCTCCGGACACCGCCCCTTATCGCGTTTATGATGTTTATCTGACCTCACTGCCCGAGGAGGAACAGCAGCGTATTCAAAACGGTATTCAAGTATTCGATGAGCCAACCCTCACCGCCCTGCTTGAGGATTACACAAGCTGAGGGTGGTTGTTGCTTGATACCATATACTTTTTTAAAGGGACTGCCGGGGGCAGTCCCTTTATGTTTGGTTTATACTGTTCTCAAATAAAAATCAAGACATCTTTTCGGTCTGTTTTCCGCCATACAGCGTTGTTGTCGTCGGCGGGCGCCAGCCCGCTCTCCTCCTCCGCCTTGCATGACGAAAAACATCCTCGCAAATTTTGTCTCACCTTTACTTGAGAACAGTATTAGAGCCGGTTTATTGGGGCGGATGCCATATCCGTTCACCCGAAATAAACAACATTCTATAACCCTAACCGTTTGAAAATTGTTGCTATAACGACATTGATATGGTATTATTATTTCCATTAATTATTATGATTAGTATTATATATTTAAATATAGTAGGGGGGATGTGCGATGGATAACCGACCGATTGGTGTTTTCGATTCGGGACTGGGCGGGCTTACCGTGGTTCGGCAGCTAATGCGTCAGCTTCCGGGGGAGGACATCGTCTATTTTGGGGATACCGGTCGTGTACCATATGGAACCCGCAGCCCGCAGACCATTGAAAGATATACAAAGCAGGACTGCAGTTTTCTCCTATCCGAGCGGGTTAAATATATAATTGCCGCCTGCGGGACGGTCAGCTCGGTTGCCTCGCATGTTTTGAAATCACTGCCTGTTGCCGCCACAGGGGTGGTCGAGCCCTCCTCCGATGCAGCCGTAAAGGCTACCAGAAACGGCAAAATCGGGGTTATCGGCACGGCTGCCACCATCAATTCAGGCTCTTTCAGGCGAAGAATCATGCAGCTGAATTCAGAAATTCAGGTTTTTGAAAAGGCCTGCCCTCTATTTGTGCCCTTGGTGGAAAACGGCTGGATAGACAGGAATGATGAAATAACCCGCCTTACCGTCCGGCGCTATCTCGCTCCGCTGGGTGAGCAGAGCATAGATACGCTGCTTCTCGGTTGCACTCATTTTCCGCTTCTTGCCCCTGTTATTATGGATGTTTTAGGGGAAAATGTTACACTGATAGACTCAGGGCAGGCGACGGCTGCCGCCTGTGCCGAGCTGTTGGCTAAGTCGGGGTTGCTGGGGGATCCTGCCCGAAAGGGGCGCGCAAGGTTTTATGTGAGTGATCGACCCGAAGATTTTACCCGGGTTGCGGACATGTTTCTGGGGTGTGAGGTGGACAACCATATCATGACGGTGGATATCGAAAAGGTGGATATACCCGAAGCCTCATTAATTTAAGGCCACATCTAAAAACCCCTTCCGGCGTCTTCCGGCACAACCACCCTCGGCTGAAAGCCGAAGGTTTTAAACCAATAGTTGAGACAAGAAAAAGTCGCAATATATTTATACGGAGAGATTACAGTATGAAGGTATGGATTTCAATCAAAGGCATTCAGCATTCTCAGGGGGAGAGTAACGAGCTTGAACTCAGCACCACGGGGCAAATGGAGCGCACCGGTGACGGGTACAAGCTGACCTATCAAGAGAGCGAGACTACCGGCATGGAGGGGGTAACGACCTCCTTGTTTATTAACCCGACCGCAATAACCTTAGAGCGAAAGGGAGCAATGAATACCATTATGCTGCTGGAGAAGGGGCGGCGGACGGTCTGCAATTACGACACCGGTTTCGGCAGCATGATGATGGGAATATATGCAAAGGATATACGCACCAATCTTGCCGACGGCGGCGGGGATTTTGATTTTCACTACACAATGGATATTAACTCCGGTCTTGCCTCGGCCCATGATGTTTATGTTTCGGTTCGCAAAACACCCGACCAATCGATAAAGGTACCGGTGAAGCGACAAAAAAGAAATTCGAATTTAGATAATTAATTAAAATATACGAAGGCGAGGGGGACTGGAATTATGTCCAAAATGGTTACACAGGCTGAAAAACAGCTTAATGAGATAATACTTAATGCAATGGGGGCGGCGGTTGCAAACGGGGAGCTTGCCCAACAAACCATACCTGCTTTTGGCGTGGAGGTTCCTGCCGATCGTTCACATGGCGACCTATCCACCAATGTTGCCATGGTGTGTGCAAAGGCGTTTCGTTTGCCCCCCATAAAAATCGCCGAAATCATAAGCTGCTATATCATTACCGAGGGTACATTGTTTGACAAGGCCGAGGTTGCCCGCCCGGGATTTATCAATTTTACTCTGTCGCCCGACTTTTATGCGGGGGTTGTTGCAGATATTCTGGAGCAGGCGGAAAAATACGGCCGCTCGGATTTCGGCAAGGGGGAAAAGGTAATGGTGGAATTCGTATCCGCCAACCCCACAGGTCCGATGCACATGGGTAATGCAAGGGGAGGCGCACTGGGCGACTGTCTGGCATCGGTGCTGGATGCCGCGGGGTATGATGTTTGGAGAGAATTTTATATAAACGACGCAGGCAACCAGATTGAAAAATTCGGCCTGTCGCTTGAAGCAAGATATATTCAGCATTTAAAGGGGGAGGAGGCAGTCGAGTTTCCGGAGGATGCCTATCACGGGGACGATATACGGGAGCATGCCGCCGGATTTGCTGCGCTTTACCAAGATAAATACCTTGAAGTCCCCTCCGAGGAGCGGCGGGCGGCTTTGGTGAAATATGCCCTGCCCCTTAACATTGAACGCATGCAAAGGGATTTGGAGAAATA
>JAQWBK010000087.1 GCA_028706415.1 Oscillospiraceae bacterium
AAAGATGTTAAGGCTTTAGTCGGATATTATACTAATTCCAATAAGAAACATTCCGGCCAACAGAGTCGCGACAACCGGGCAGAATGGATGTCGCGGCTCTGTTGGCATGTTTCTAATCGGAATTAGTATTAGTATTATATGGCTTAAATCTCTTTAACCTCAATGCATTGGTCAATACCGATACCGAGCTGAGGGACATTGCGGCGGCTGCAAACATCGGGTTTAGCAGAGGCCCGCCAAAAATGTAGAGCACACCGGCGGCAATCGGAATACCGGCGACATTATAGCCGAAAGCCCAGAACAGATTTTGCTTAATAATCCGAATGGTGCTGTGGCTTAAATTAATTGCTGTGGGAACATCCATAAGATCACTTCTCATAAGAACAATATCGGCCGATTCTATGGCAACATCGGTGCCCGACCCGATTGCAATACCAATATCAGCCACCGCAAGTGCCGGAGCATCGTTTATGCCGTCACCCACCATCGAAACCATTTTACCCTCCGCCTGCAGCTTTTTGACCTCGGCGGACTTGTCCTGCGGAAGAACCTCGGAGAGCACCCTGTCAACCCCTACCTGCTTTGCAATATACTCTGAGGTTTTGCGGTTATCGCCGGTTATCATTACAACCTCGATGCCCATGGATTGCAGCTTTTTTATGGCTTTTGCGCTGCTTTCCTTGACTATATCGGCAACTGCAATAATACCGGCTATTTTGTTATCCATGGCAATAAACATGGGGGTTTTGCCTTGGCTTGCAAGTCTGTCCGATTCTGATTTAAGCTCCCCAAGAGAGATGCCTTTCTCATCCATTAATTTTCTGTTGCCGATTAATGTTTTTATCCCCTCAATATCCACCTGAATACCATGACCGGGTATAGCTTCAAAATCACCTGCTTTTAATAAGGTGAGATTATCCTTTTCAGCCCGTCTGACTATGGCATCACCTAAAGGATGCTCCGATCCCTTTTCGCCGGAAGCTGCAATTTGCAGCAGTCGCTCTTTTTGAATATCTGACGCGGTAATTATATCGGTTACTTCAGGCTTGCCCTCGGTAATCGTGCCTGTTTTATCAAAAACAATTGTATTGATTTTATGGGTGGTTTCGAGTGCTTCTCCGCCCTTTATTAATATTCCGTATTCGGCTCCTTTACCGGTGCCCACCATGATGGCGGTGGGGGTGGCAAGCCCCAACGCACAAGGGCAGGCAATAACCAAAACGGAAATGAATATTGTAAGTGAAAACACCAATGTCTGTCCTGAGATCATCCATGCGGCAAATGAAATTATTGAAATTGCAACCACAATGGGAACAAAATAACCGGAGACTATATCGGCCATTTTTGCGATAGGTGCTTTGGAACCTTGCGCCTCTTCAACCAGCTTGATGATTTGTGCCAGAGCAGTATCTCCGCCAATCTTTGTCGCTCTAAACTTAATAGAGCCGTTTGTATTGATGCTGGCGGCATAAACCTTGTCACCGGCTTTTTTGTCAATTGGTATACTTTCGCCGGTCAGCATGGATTCGTCTATTGCTGTATGGCCCTCAACAACCTCGCCATCTACCGGGATTTTATCACCGGGTTTTACCAGTATTACATCCCCGAGTTCCACTTCATCGATGGGTACCTCGATCTCTTTCCCGTCTTGTATTACGATTGCTGTCTTTGGTGCAAGCCCCATCAATTTTTTTATTGCCTCGGATGTTTTGCCTTTTGAAACTGCTTCAAGTGATTTGCCCAGAAGTATAAGTGCAATAATCACTCCGGCAGATTCAAAATATAGCCCTTCATGAACAACATTAGTTTCGCCACCGGCAATTCTGTAAGTCGAGAATAAGCTGTAAATTACGGCTGCCGAGGTGCCCAATGCAATCAATGAATCCATGTTTGGGCTTCTTCGTATTATCGCTTTAAAGCCTTGGGTATAAAATCTGTATCCGGCTATGATAATCGGTGTAACCAATATGATTTGTGCTACCGCATAGGCGAGGGGGTGATGCATCGGGTCAAGAAAGCCCGGAACAGTAAAGGGGAGACCGGGAATCATCGGAACCATGGAGAGATAAAGAAGGGGTATTCCGAACCCAGCCGATACTATGAATTTTATCCAAAGCGTTCTAATTTCCTTTTCTTTTTTTATCTTGTCTTGGTCAACCAAACTATTATTTTCAATATCAAGAGCCTTATATCCTGCTTTTTCAATTACCTGCTTAATGCCCGAAAGCCGTATTACAGAAGAATCGTATTCCAATGTTGCCTTTTCGGTGGCAATATTTACAGAGGCATGAAGCACCCCCTCTGTTTTTTTAAAAGCCTTCTCTAAACCTTGGGCACATGAGGCACAGCTCATGCCGCCGATGGAAATTACGATGGTGTTGTTTTTTTCTTTCTCCTGCACAATTCCATATCCGGCATTTTCTATTGCTTCAATTATTGTTGGCATTGTCACATTTTTATCGCTAATTTCGACCGTCAGCTTTTCGGTAGCAAAATTTACAGACGAACTTGATACACCCTCCAGCTTGCCGATTACACTTTCGACTTTTTGGGCACATGCAGCGCAGCTCATCCCGCTGATTTTAATAATTTCTTTACTCATAATTATGACCATTCCTTTCGGGTAGTCCGCAAACTTTGTGCGGTTTCGACACTTGTGTCGAAATTTTGGTCGGTGTTCGACCGAAAAGCACAAATTTGCCGTTTGAAAAATTTATTTTTCAAATTTTTCCACCCTTTCTCGGGGATTGTTTTATACTTTAGAAGCTCTAACATAACTTTCTTAACATAGTATACCAATATTATTTTTATTATATATGTTTAACAATAAAATGACAACCATCTTAAGGTCACCTAACAGGTTTTTAGAGATGACCTTAATAAAGAATAACAAAGTAATTTTCTTTGAATATACTGAATATGAGGCATAGGAGGCGAAGCAATTGGATGACAGAGAACTGTTTGCAAGATTGATAAAATGTGAGGCCGAAGGCGAAGGCGAGCACGGAATGAAAGCTGTTGCAACCGTTGTTATGAATCGAGTAAGGGTTCCATATGGCGAGTATTTTTCGGTAAACAGAGGGAACATACGCAATGTTATATATCAGCCGCGCCAATTTACATGCTTGGCTACCGAGATTGCCGGGGTCGCAAATATTCAAAATATTTGGTCAATGACACCCGATCCCATTCATTATGAAATTGCAGATTGGGCCTTGAGCGGCAATATATTTTCAGGAGTAGGCGCCGAATCCTTGTGGTATATGAACCCTTATGTTGCAGAATGCCCCGATCCGTTTCCGTACAACGGTACAGGATATTGGTACACCAGAGTAAACCAGCACTGTTTTTTTAACCCCACAAATTTATATGCTCAAACCTAAAATTTTTCGAGGTGATATTTTTGATAAACGATATTAATCGGCTGAGCAATAACGTAGTAGATAACGGCTATTCACAAACACCCTCAACGAGATATTCTCATAATACCCCCATTCATGAAAGGCAAAACGGAACTTTCCAGGGACAAACAACCCTCCCCGGCAATCGCACCCCGACCCCCCCTCCGATACAAACAACCCCCGCACCGCCAAGACCAGGAACCTCAATGGAAACGCGCCAAGGTCCTCCGCCGCTTTCTAATGAATACTACATACCGGGTTATATGGTGGGTCTTATCGGGAAGACAATCAGAGCAGAGTTTTTTATTAATAATGCATACATGGATAGGGTTGGTATATTGAGGGAAGTGGGAGTTAATTATTTTGTATTACAAGAAATATCCTCCCGATCTTTTGTTATGTGTGACCTTTATTCGGTAAGATTTGTAACCGTGCTAAATTAATAAAAATTTGTTTTTTACAATTGACATTTGATATTACAGGCGGTACAATATAAGCGATTTCCAAACATATAAAGCACAGGTGCCTGTTTTTAACAGGAGAATAGGGAAGCGGGTGAAAATCCCGCGCGGTCCCGCCGCTGTAAAAAAGCAACGATTGTTCCTTTGATGTCACTGGAGTTTTCCGGGAAGACAGGGACAATATATCGGGCAAATCCGATAATGCTTTAAGCCAGAAGACCTGCCTGCGCTGTAAATGTCCCCCTCTACGGAAGATAGAGACGGCGCTTGGATAATATCCCGTTTCAGGTGATATTTTATGCTGTCTGCTCTTTCGAGCAGGCAGCTTTTTTATTATTAGCTTCCGGGTTCAATGCACCGCTGCCTGCCGCAGGGAAGTTCATTTTCAAGGGGATTGGAGATCAAAAATCTCGTTATCAATCTCGACCGCCCGAGGACAGGCGGAGAAAGGATGGTTTTGCCATGAAAAAAACAAGTAAAAACAACACAAGGAACATCATCATCTCGATCGCCGCACTAATCGTGCTTGCTGCCTTATTCTTTACCGCATATCAGCTGCTGCGCCCGAGGGGTGCCGAAGGCAATAAGAAAATTCATTTCACTGTTCTTGTAAACAACGAAACCATAAAATCGTACGATTTCCGTACCGATGCCGAGTATCTGAGGCAAGCTCTGGAAGAAGAGAATTTAATCGAAGGTGATGAAGGGACTTATGGGCTGTGGGTTACGACTGTGGCAGGCCGAAAGGCGGACAGCGGCAAAGAGGAATGGTGGGCTCTTTATAAAAATGACAAGTTATCAATGACCGGAGTGGATGACACGCCGCTTGAGGATAACGACAGCATTGAATACAGGTTGACGGTTGGGTATGATGATGCCGATTAATAAGGACACGGTCGGTTCAAGCCGTTTTAGAAGCGCAGCGAATAACGTTGCCGTACTTGCCGTCTGCACCGCCATTATCTTGGTCCAACAAATTGTGCTGGCCGGTCTGCCTAACATCGAGCTAGTCTCCCTGCTGGTAATTGTATACGCTCAGACTTTTCGGTTTAAATCGCTAAATATAATATATGTTTTCGCCTTGATGCAGGGCATATTATACGGATTTCATATTTGGTGGTTCTCCTACCTGTACGTCTGGACGATTTTGGCGCTTATATCCATAGCTTTGCGTAAGGTTAGATCTCCACTCATCTGGGCGGTGATCTCCGGGATGTATGGCTTGTGTTTTGGCGCGCTGTGCGCCATTCCATACATATTTATCGGCGGACCGGCCATGGCCATAGCCTATTGGGTAAGCGGTATACCGTTCGATTTTATTCATTGCGTGAGCAACTTTATCTTATGTCTATTGTTATGGAAGCCGCTGACAAAGCTTACTTTCAAAATGTTCTCATAAAACAACCACCCTCTCCCCTGTCATGGTAGATTATCAATGGCGTGAGGTAATTGTACTAATCACTCATTACAAAACCCACGCATAACACCATATATAAAAGGTTTCTGCTTAATTTTTCAGAGGTGACCTATTAGTTATTCTCCGGTTGGCAAGAAAACCGCAATAAACGACATGCACAGCAGGTTTACAGCCTGTGTCAACGCAAGGTATCCCAGGGGAGATGCGTGGTTGCCGTCCTTCACGATCTTCGTCAGGCTGCCAGAGTTTGCACCAGGATATGTCTGATTCATGAAGGTGTAGTTGTTGCGGACGGAGCCCCCGACGAGGTGTTGACTGCAAAAAAATATTGAAAAAGCTTATGGAATTAATGCAAAAGTGTTTAGAAATCCTGACGGTAAGTGAGATTATTATGTTGAAAAATAAAAAAATGTGGTATTTGTTGATTATATATGCTATAATTTGAACATAGTAAAGATTTCCAAAACATTAAGAATAATTGTTAAAACTGGTCACAAAAAGTGGGGGATCCTAAAGAAAGGCTGACCACGATATGGCAGATGCAATTTATAAAGCACTTTACATAGAAATGAATCTATTTGCGTTTGTTGTTTTAATGGTTATTTTTTTTAGTAACAGACGCCATGCAAATCTTTATGCGTTTGAGCAAAAGGTATTTATGTTATTGCTCATATTAAGTGCATTCCAATTGATTGTGAGCACAGCATTGTTTCTTATGGACGGCCTTCCCGGTGCGGTAATAAAGGAAATGATTTATTTTACCGAGATTATTTCTTATGTGTTTACACCACCGGCATTTATATTATGGGTATTGTATGTAAGGTATCAGGTTTATAAGGACGAAAAGAAAGCTTTGAAAATGTTGATTCCCATTTCAATTCCGGTTGTCATAAACGCTGTATTGGCAATAGCAAGCAGATTTAACGGTTTATTATATTATTTTGATGAAAACAATGAATATCAAAGAGGCAGTTTATTTTGGCTTTACACTTTAATGTGTGTATCCTACCTGATTATACCCGAGATTTATATTATTGTTATGCAGAAAAAAATAAC
>JAQWBK010000010.1:0-8004 GCA_028706415.1 Oscillospiraceae bacterium
GCGGCAGCAAGGCGGGCAATCGGCACACGGAAGGGGGAGCAGGAAACATAATTGAGCCCGACATTGTGGCAGAACTCAACCGACGAGGGATCGCCGCCATGCTCTCCGCAGATACCCAGCTTGATATCCGGGCGGGTGGCCCTGCCTTTTTCGACAGCCATCTTTACAAGAGCGCCCACGCCTGTCTGGTCAAGACGGGCAAAGGGATCCGATTCGTAAATATTATTGTCATAATACGCATCCAGGAACTTGCCTGCATCATCACGGCTGAAGCCAAAGGTCATCTGGGTGAGGTCGTTGGTACCAAAGGAGAAAAACTCAGCTTCGGTTGCAATATCATCTGCCGTAACGGCGGCACGCGGTATCTCGATCATGGTGCCCACAAGATACTTCATGTTTATACCCGCATCGGCAATCAACTTGTCGGCTGTTGCGGTAACGGTATTCTTGACGAATTTCAATTCCTTAATTTCCCCCACCAGCGGAATCATAATCTCGGGGACTATATTAAATTCGGGATGCTTTTTACTTACATTGATTGCGGCATTGATAACCGCGGTTGTCTGCATCTCGGCAATTTCGGGATAGGAAACGGTGAGACGGCAGCCACGATGCCCCATCATGGGGTTAAATTCATGCAGGGATGAAATAACATCTTTTAGCTCTGCCGCGGTGATGTTCAGCTCTTTTGAAAGCTCTGCAATCTCATCTTCCTTGGAAGGCAGGAACTCATGCAGGGGAGGATCGAGAAAACGGATGGTCATTGGACGATCTTCCAACACCTCGTACATTGCCTCGAAGTCACTCTGCTGATAGGGCAGTATCTTGGCGAGAGCCTTTTTGCGGGACTCGACATCCTTGGCAACTATCATTTCACGCATAGCCTTGATACGGTCGCCTTCAAAAAACATATGCTCGGTGCGGCAAAGCCCGATACCCTCTGCCCCAAACTCAACCGCTTGAGCGGCATCGCGGGGGGTATCTGCGTTGGCGCGAACCTTCATGGTGCGAGCTGCGTCAGCCCAGGTCATGAAGCGACCGAAGTCTCCCGATATTGAAGCCTCAACCGTGGGGATAGCCTGAGCGTAAATGTTGCCTGTTGAGCCATCCAGCGAGACATAATCTCCCTCTTTGATGGTTTTACCACCGAGGGTGAAGCATTTATTCCCTTCGTCAATCTTTATATCGCCGCAACCGGATACACAGCAGGTGCCCATTCCACGCGCAACAACGGCTGCGTGAGAGGTCATGCCGCCGCGAACCGTAAGGATACCCTGAGAAACATCCATCCCCTCAATATCCTCGGGAGAAGTTTCAAGGCGGGTAAGAATGACCTTTTCCCCTTTATCCGACCATGCTTTTGCGTCGGCGGCGTTAAATACCACCCGACCGCAGGCAGCTCCAGGGGAGGCGGCCAAGCCTTTACCGATAATCTCGGCATTTTTGAGAGCAACAGTGTCGAACTGCGGATGCAGGAGGGAATCAAGCTGCTTGGGCTCCACCCGTGCGACAGCCTCTTGCTCGGTAATCATCTTATCGTCAACAAGATCCACCGCAATCCTCAGGGCGGCGGCAGCCGTCCGCTTGCCGTTGCGGGTCTGAAGCATATAGAGCTTACCCTCTTCAATGGTGAACTCCATATCCTGCATATCACGATAATGCTTTTCAAGCCGCTCGGACACCTCGACAAACTGCTTATAAACTTCGGGCATAATATTCTCAAGCTCGGAAATTGGGGAGGGAGTGCGGATACCCGCGACAACATCTTCCCCCTGAGCGTTAATTAAAAATTCGCCGAACAGCTTATTTTCGCCTGTGGCAGCATCACGGGTAAAGGCAACGCCGGTTCCGGAATTATCGCCTGTGTTGCCGAACACCATCATCTGCACATTAACGGCGGTACCCCAGCTGTATGGAATATCGTTCATGCGGCGGTAGTAGTTGGCACGGGGGTTGTCCCATGAACGGAAAACAGCTTTGATTGCTTCCATGAGCTGAGTCTTTGGTTCTGTGGGGAATTCTACCCCCTTCTGCTCTTTATAGAAGGCCTTAAATTTTGCGGTCATTTCCTTCATGTCGTCTGCGGTAAAATCGGTGTCCAGCTCGATGCCGCGGGCTTCCTTCATTTCATCAATGATTTTTTCAAATTCTTTTTTGGAAAGCTCCATAACAACATCAGAAAACATCTGAACAAAGCGGCGATAGGAATCATAAGCAAAGCGGGGGTTGCCGGTTTTCTTAGCAAGCCCTTCAACCACGACATCGTTAAGCCCCAGGTTGAGAATGGTATCCATCATGCCGGGCATGGAAGCACGCGCGCCCGAACGAACCGAAACCAATAACGGATTAACCGGATCGCCGAACTTTTTGCCCGACTTCTGCTCCAATTTCTCAAGGGACTCATATATCTGCGCTTCTATATCTGCATTAATTTTACGCTCGTCCTCATAATACTGAGTGCAAGCCTCGGTTGAAACTATAAATCCAAAAGGAACCGGCATGCCCAGACTGGTCATTTCGGCTAAATTGGCACCCTTACCGCCGAGAAGCTCACGCATACTGCCCTTACCCTCGCTGAAAAGATACACATATTTGTGACTCATTTAATCTACCTCCTATATTTCACTGCCGTAATCCCATATTTGTGATTTCATACATACTAATATTTCGGCAGCAATTTGTATTATACCAAATTGGTAACCATATTTCCATATAAAGTTTGCATTATAGAATAAATTTTCCCTTTATACAAATATTATGCTAAAAATGTCTAACTCTCTGTTTATTTATTTACAAAAGCTATTGAAATAAGAGTGTATTTTTGCCATAATATTGTTAATACAATAAATTCAAGTTATATCGTGTTGGAGTTTCTTTTGCAAAAACACACAAAGGGAGTATAAGCAAAATGAATTTTCATGGTAAGGATATTAAAGTTTTCGCGGCAAATTCACATCCCCGCCTTGCGGTACATATTTCCGAAAAGCTTGGCCTTCCCCTTGGGCGTTCCGAGGTAAAAACCTTCAGTGACGGAGAGATTTCGGTTTCCATTAACGAATCGGTCCGCGGTTCGGACGTTTTTGTGGTTCAATCCACCTGTGCTCCCGTCAACAATAATCTGATGGAGCTGCTGATAATGGTTGATGCGTTCAAGCGTGCATCCGCCGCCCGCATCACGGCTGTTATGCCGTATTTCGGCTATGCCAGACAGGATCGCAAGGCCAAGGCGCGAGACCCGATTTCGGCCAAGCTGGTTGCCGATCTCATCACCACCGCAGGCGCCAACAGAGTTCTCACCATGGATTTGCACGCCTCACAAATTCAGGGTTTTTTCAATATTCCGGTTGACCATTTGGTGGGCTCCCCCATTTTGGCAAACTATTTTCGTGATATTATCGGAGATGACCATGACAATTATGTGGTTGTTTCCCCCGATCTGGGTTCGGTAACCCGTGCACGAAATTTTGCCGCCCGACTGGATTGCACCATCGCAATTGTGGATAAAAGGCGGCAACGCGCCAATGTCAGCGAGGTTATGAATATTATCGGGGATGTACGGGGGAAAAAAGTAATCCTACTGGACGATATGATTGATACCGCCGGAACATTATGTAATGCGGCGGCGGCTATAACCGAAAAGGGCGGAGCCCTGTCGGTAATGGCGGCGGCGACACACGGGGTGCTGTCCGGCCCCGCAATCGAACGGATTAATAACAGCGTAATTGACAAGGTGGTGGTTCTGGATACCATTGCACTGCCGTCTGATAAACTGATTGACAAAATAACGGTTTTGCCCATTGCTCCTGTTTTCTCCGAGGCAATCGAGCGGATTTATGAGGATAAACCGGTTTCAATTATGTTTAAATGATATTGCGAGTGGATTAATTCGGCAAATTCTTTGTTTATTTGCTTGATTTTTTTGCGGCGGATACCGTATACTTACATGACATGATAACGGCGGGGTGGTCACATCCCGCCATGTTTTGGATTCTGCATTATACTAATTCCGATTATAAAACTTCCAATAAATCAAGCAAAAAGCTTTGATATATGGGTTTTTGTGCGGTTTATTGGTAAGGTTTTAATGAGGAATCAGTATTACATATAGATGGCAGAATATAATTTCGAAACAATTTACATCTTAAGGAGATACCGCAAATGTTTTTTTGCAAGCCAAAACGTTCGCCTGTGGATTTTTTGGTCGTGGGGCTTGGAAATCCGGGAAAAAAGTATGAGGGGACACGCCATAACGCCGGCTTTGTTGCATTAGAGCTGCTTGCTCAAAAGCTGGGCATTAAGGTCAATCGGGTTAAATTTAAATCCTTTTGCGGCGACGGAATGATCGGTGATTGCCGAGTTTTGTTAATGCAGCCCCAAACCTTTATGAACGCCAGTGGTGAGGCTGTAAAAGAAGCCATGGGATTTTACAAGCTAAAGCCTGAGCAGGTTCTGGTTATTCTTGATGACATTTCATTGCCGGTGGGAGCCCTTCGCATCAGGCGAAAGGGAAGCGACGGCGGCCAGAAGGGAATGCAAAGCATCATTACCCTTTCGGGCAGCGATGAGTTTCCCCGCATTAAAATCGGCATAGGCGAAAAGCCACATCCCGACTATGATCTTTCGGCGTGGGTGCTGTCCCGCTTTACAAAGCAGGAGGCCCCCCTGCTGCTGGAGGTCGCCCAAACCGCCGTCATGGCCGCCTGTATGATTGTGCAGGGGGACATCGACCAAGCAATGAACAGGTATTCAAAATGACGCAAAGGAATTTGCCGCAATGAATGTTATTAACAAGGGATTGACCGGCCTTGCCACTTTTCAGTCGCTTTGTGCTGATATTGGCGCAGGGCGGCTGCCCGCATCGGTTACCGGTCTTGGACATATTCATAAATGTCATTTTATTTCCGCCCTGTGTGCCACCCTTGGCAGACGGGCGGTGCTGTTGGTGGCCGACGAGGGAGAAGCCGTGCGGGTATGCGAGGACACGGCTGCTTTGGGTATGCGTGCGTTATTATTCCCCGCCCGTGATTTGTCGCTGCGGAGTGTTGAATCGGTCTCCCGCGAGTTTGAGCAGCAGCGGCTGGGTGTGCTTTCTAAAATGATATCCGGGGAGTATGATATTGTCGTTGCCGCCGTCGACGCGGCGGCTCAGTTTACCCTCCCCCCCAATGTGCTGCTTTCCCGAACCATAAACCTTGTTGAGGGATTGCCTCTTCCTGTAAAGAACCTGCCCGCCGCCCTTGTGGCCGCCGGATATGAACGGTGCGAACAGGTGGAGGGGGCAGGGCAATTTGCAGTCCGCGGGGGGATTTTCGATATATTTCCGGCGGCCTGCCCCGCTCCTGTTCGGATTGAGCTTTGGGGGGATTCCGTCGATACTATTTGGTATTACGATATCATCACCCAGCGCCGCACCCAACAGCTCAAAACTGTTGCCGTCTCCCCTGCCGCCGAGGTCATGTCGGACAATCATGACCAGCTTGCCGCAGATATTGAGGCGTTGGCCGATGCACTAAAGGGTAAAAACACGGCTGCGGCACGGGAGCTGTTGCTGGCCGATGCACAGCGCCTTCAAGGGGGCGGTCGCCCCGCCTCGTTTGATAAATATATTGAGCTAATATATAAAAAGCCGGCTACCTTATTCGACTATGCCGAGCATGGCGGCTCTGACGATGTAATGCTTTTTGTGTCCGAAACCGCCCGCATAAACGAACGCCTTCGCACCGCCGCATGGCAGCTGGAAGAAGATATAAAGTCTCTTCTTGCCGAAGGGCAGCTTTGCCGTGGATTAACCGACTTTGCGCTGGATGCTGTCGGAGTTCGCACGATACTTGAAAATCGCGGGAGCATTCTGCTTGACACCTTTGCCCGCTCAGGTCAGGATATTTATCTTAAATCCCTTTATAATATCAGCGCAAGGCAGCTCCCGGTATGGTCGGGGGGGCTTGATTTACTGGTAGAAGACCTACAAAATTATATGCACCGCAACATGGCCTGCATTGTTTTGGCAGGCAGTGAAGTAAAGAATGCCGAGACACTGGCAGATGATCTTGTTAAAAGGGGGATTCCCGCTTTATATGCCCCCTCCCCCCAAGCCCCCGTCAAAAACCGCGTACTGGTTCTTCAGGGCGGGCTGTCTGCCGGGATGGAATACCCTGAAGCGGGGTTTGCCGTCATAACCCATGGGCGTATTGCGGGCGAAAGGCGAAAGGCCCGCCGCAAAAAGCATGATAAGGCAGCCGAAATCCACAGCCTGACCGAGCTTACGCCGGGGGATTATATTGTACATGCGGCGCATGGTATCGGGCTTTATCAAGGCATACACCCCCTTGAGGTTCAGGGGGTAATCAAGGATTATATAAAAATTGTGTACGATAAGGGCGACACCCTATATGTTCCGGTAACCCAGCTTGACCTTGTTTCAAAATATATCGGCACCAAGGATGATGTTAAGGTACGGCTGCACCGTTTGGGCGGGCAGGAATGGCAAAAAACCAAAGCCCGGGTACGCTCGGCAGTCAAGGATATAGCCCGACAGCTCATAAAGCTTTATGCACAGCGTATGTCCTCCCCGGGGTTTGCCTTCGAGCCTGACGGGGAATGGCAGTATGATTTTGAACGCCGATTTGAGTATGAAGAAACCGACGATCAGCTTCGCTGTGTTGATGAAATTAAATCCGATATGGAGCGCACGGTGCCTATGGACCGCCTGTTATGCGGGGATGTCGGGTTTGGCAAAACCGAGGTCGCCCTTCGAGCCGCCTTTAAATGCATAACCCAAAGCAAACAATGTGTGCTACTTGTCCCCACAACAATTCTTGCTTTTCAGCATTTTAACACAATAAGTCAGCGCTTTGACGGCTTTCCGGTTCGGGTGGATATGCTGTCCCGTTTCCGCACCCCCAAGCAGCAGGAGCAGACAATAAAGAAGCTTGCAAACGGAGAGGTTGATATTGTGGTCGGTACCCACCGAATACTGTCAAAGGACATTAAATTTCTTGACATTGGTCTTATAATCGTGGATGAGGAACAGCGTTTCGGGGTCGCCCAGAAGGAAAGGCTTAAAGAGGCTTGGCCGAATGTGGATGTTCTCACCCTGTCTGCCACCCCCATCCCGCGCACCCTCAACATGGCCATGAGCGGCATACGGGATATGTCGCTAATCGAGGAAGCGCCCCAGGACCGCCATCCGGTCCAGACCTATGTGCTGGAATACGACAGCGGCGTTTTATCCGACGCCATAAGGCGGGAACTCAGACGGGCAGGTCAGGTATATTATCTGCATAATAGAACCGAAACCATTGAGCGCTGCGCGGCAGGTATACAAATGCGTATCCCCGAAGCGCGGGTAGGCTTTGCTCACGGCAAGATGAGCGAAGAACAGCTTTCGGATATATGGAGACAGATGCTGGAGCACGAAATCGATGTGCTGGTGTGTACCACTATTATCGAGACCGGTGTTGATGTTCCCAATGCAAACACCCTGATTATAGAAAATGCGGACAGGTTTGGGCTCTCACAGCTGCATCAGCTGAGGGGGCGGGTCGGGCGTTCTGCCCGTCGGGCTTTTGCATATCTCACCTTTGTGAGGGGCAAGGTTCTTACCGATGTTGCCACCAAACGGCTAGAAGCAGTGCGCGAATTTACCGAATTCGGCGCGGGTTTTAAAATTGCCATGCGGGATATGGAAATCCGCGGGGCAGGCAATATTCTGGGGGCACAGCAGCACGGACATATGGAAGCGGTGGGATATGAGATGTATCTCCGGCTTTTGGGCGAGGCGGTAAACGAGGAAAAAGGAATTCCCGACAAGAATCGAGAGGCTGAATGCCTTATCGACCTTCAGGTTACGGCACATATTCCCGAAGATTATATCTCATCCACCGCACAAAGGCTGGATATTTATCGGCGCATTGCCGACATTCGTTCCCATGAAGACTCCCTGGATGTATATGATGAATTAATCGACCGGTTCGGCGAACCCCCCGAGGCGGTTCAAGGCCTTGT
>JAQWBK010000010.1:8104-17988 GCA_028706415.1 Oscillospiraceae bacterium
ATAATCTCTATGGCTGTCGACCACGTGGGTGCGATTATAATTCCCAAGGAGTACAGCATAATATTCCGCTGCTTTGGCAGAATAGCCTTCCCGATATTCTGTTTTCTTATTATCGAGGGATATTTTCACACACACAACCTGAAAAGGTACATTTTTCGTCTTTTTGCGTTTGCACTTATATCCGAAATCCCCTATGACCTTGCTTTCAAAGGAAAAATCTTCTCAACAGCAAAACAGAATGTGTTTTTTACACTTCTAATCGGACTTGTCATGATAGCCCTTACCGACCGAGCTTTTGAAAACCTCGGAAAAATAGAAAAAACCGGTAAAGGGGGATGGGGGGGCTTTATCCTTTATAAAACCCTATATTCGATAATCTGCCTTTTCTTCCTGTCAGGGGGGTTGGCCGCCTCAATTTTGCTGAAGGTAGATTATACCCTGATTGGCGCATTGATAATAATGTCCATGTATATTTTCAGAAAATATCTGATTTTAAAAATGCTCTCCATCCTGTCTGTCAACCTCTTTTTGGGCAGCTTGATCCAACCCTTGGCGGTTTTTTCTATAATCCCGATAATGCTGTATAACGGCAAAAAAGGCCGCTCGCTGAAATGGCTGTTTTATCTTTTTTACCCCTGCCATCTGCTTATTTTAGTTTGCCTGAGATACCTGCTAAAACTATAAACGGCGCGTATATACACCATGTATATTACGCACCGTAAATATAATGTAGGCCTTTTAAACTTTTTTAATTACCTTTAAAATTTCGCCGACATACATCCGGTGATAATCCTCCTGCTGATAATTGCCGCTGATGGCAGGGTCGAGAAACTTCGCCGGGTCGATATCTTGAAAATAAATTTTACGGCAAATAAGAACAAGCCGGCATTCATCATAATAGGGTGCTTGTGCATCAAATATCGGGTTCAGTCCGGTTTGGGCAATTTTATCGGTATCCCGTCCCGAATGGGCTCCGCAAAACTGCAACGCCCTCCGATTTCCCTCCTCCAGAAACGACAGTGAAAAGTATTTCTCCCTCTCCATAAATTCGTATGTGAAACGCGACGGGCGCACAAAAGCAAAGCTCACATTGGTGTTCCATAAAATACCCAAGCCCCCCCAGCTGGCGGTCATGGTGTTAAAATTCCCTGCCTGTCCGGCAGAAATAAGCATCCATTCCTGACCGATTTGCTTAAAAATGTTGTCGTTCAGCTCCCCAGGGCTGACTTCAATAAATTTACTCATATAATCCGTCCTTTCAATATTCATAATAACATTATTTTACACTAAAAACAATATATATGGGAGGGTTCAGATGGCTATTCAAATCACTCCAGAGTTTCAAGGGGTTCTTCGCAGCTTTATGCTTAAGGTTCCCGAGTGTATACATGATTGCTCAGGAATTCGCGTTTTCGGCAAGCGTATTCGTTCAATTGTTTTTACCACCGATGTTGCCATAATAAAAAACTGCAATGCCGATGCTGTTATTGCCGTTTATCCTTTCACCCCGCAGCCGCTCATAACACAGGCTATTATGCAGGCGGCAGATATGCCGGTTTTTGCGGGAGTCGGCGGGGGGCTGACCCAAGGAATGCGGGTGCTTGACCTTGCACTCCATGCCGAATTTCAGGGAGCTATCGGGGTTGTGGTAAACGCTCCCACAAAGAATGAAGTGCTTCGCGAACTGACAAAACGCATCGACATTCCTGTGGTGGTCACCATAGTGTCCGAACAAGACGATATCGATGCAAGGGTTGAAGCGGGTACAAAGCTTATAAATGTATCCGCAGCAGCCGGTACGGCTGATCTTGTTAAGAAAATACGCAGCAGGTATCCTGACCTTGCAATAATTGCAACCGGCGGGCCTAGTGAAGATAGTATAAAACAAACCATCGAGGCGGGGGCCAACGCCATCACCTGGACACCCCCCACAACCGGTCAGGTTTTCAAAAAAATAATGGAGGCATACCGCAAGGGGGAACCACACCCCTAATACTAATATCCGAATGAAAGGAATGGATAATACCATGAAAAGGTTGATTATTGTTTTACTGTCCGTTTTGGCGCTGGGACTTATTCCAATCAGGCTTGCTAGAAAAGACGGCGGAACTGTTGAATATGTGGCGGTTTTTTACAGGGTAATTAAGTGGAAACAGTTAAACCCCCACGCACTATATGATGAAGAGGGGAGATATATTGAATCGGATCAGCCGAAGTACCTCACCGGAACCGATTTTTAGATATTCCCATTCAACTTCGGAGACAAGAACTGGGAAAAGGGATAATTCACATCAAGGCGGCAAGAAGAAGCATCTCCTGGGCTTTGGTGTATATGTTCTCGAAATCCTCCAGTGGCAGCGGGTTTTCCCCCTTCCCCAGCTCTATTGTAAAGCCGGGCTTGCCTGTTTGCTGTATAAACCAATCCTTAAATCCGCCGTGGGATGCCAGCCCCTCGGGGTCGGCAACGGTATATCTTGCGGCGGCGGCCATTACCTCGGCCATAACCCTTGCGTTGGCAGGGGTGCGCTCACCGTACCGCCAGAATAGTTCTTCACCCTGGGAGTGCAGCGCAATAACATGTCGGAAGTTGGCACGGCGGCACAACCCCACAAGGGCCGCGGTTTCGGGTTCACTTTCGGGGGCTTCCCCGCACCACTGGCGGGGGGAGGGTGAGCTTATGCCGTTTTCAAGCTCCATCTCCCGAAGGGTTTCCCAACCAGCATCAAAGTTATGGTTGATATCCACCCCTCGGGCGTTGGCCTGCCATTTTCCGGGTCGGTTACCTTCCAGCTCCCGCACCATGGTGGCATATTTCCCTGCCGAGCCCGAACCATGAATGGCAATGTCAACCCCGTCGGGATTAACCTGAGGAACAAAAACAAGACTGCGCCCCACCAAGGCCTCGGGCACACGAATATCTGCTATGTTACCCCCTTTTTCGAGGGCAATGCATAAATCCTCAATAAGTCTGAGAAGCACCAGCGATGTAATCCACTCCTGTGCGTGGAATCCTGCTGCATAAAGTATTCGCTCCCGTCCGCTCCCCAGAATAAGTCCTTGTATATCCCGCCCTAAGACGCTCTGCCCGATAGGCATTGCTTCAAGAAAACCATATTTGCCCCTAAGGGTATTAATAAGTCCCTTGACCGTGCCGCTGTCGGCTTGCTGTGGTGTCACTATTCTTTGCATCTTTACGCCTCCCACTTGTTTTGTTAAAGCCTGTATATTTTCGTTCTATATATATTGTTATTAAGGAGAGAGCATAATTATGAATCTCAGGGAAAAAACCCTGTCCGAGAATATTCTGTTTACCGGAAATATAATCACTGTACACCTGGATGAGGTCCAGCTACCCAATGGTAAAACTGCCACCCGGGAGGTTGTCGAGCATCCCGGCGGGGTATGCGTTGCCGCCCTTAATGACAATGACCAGCTTCTTTTTGTTCGGCAGTATCGTTATCCCTATGGAGAGGTGCTGCTTGAACTGCCTGCTGGTAAGCTTTCCCCCGGTGAAGACCCGCTGGAATGCGGAAAAAGAGAGTTGCAGGAAGAGACCGGAGCAGTAGCCCAACACTACGAGTCCCTTGGGCGTTTATATCCCTCCCCCGGCTATTGCGGTGAGATTATTCACATGTTTTACGCCTCGGGGCTGACATACGGTGAAATGAATCCGGATGAGGACGAATTTCTGGAGGTCGAGCGCATACCGCTTGAAAAGGCGGTACAAATGGTTCTGGATAACGAGATAACCGATGCAAAAACCCAGACGGCTGTTTTAAAGGTTGCAGAAAAACGCCGCCGCAACCTTTTGTAAAAACATTCAAAAGGAGATTTTACCCAATATTCGCTTAAAACTACCCCCCTGCATTGCAGGGGCTTTCTTTATTAAACAACAAAAAAAGCAGCTGTAGTGTTGTTATAAACATTACAGCTGCTTTTAAAAATCCAACCCACTTGATTGCCCGCCGATACGGTTATCATACTAATCTCAAATAAAAGAATCGATATAATTGACGCTCAAGACGCGTTTTTCTTTAAAGAACGCATCACTCCATTTTATCGGCTTTTATTATTGATACTGCTCTCAAGTAAAAATCAAGACATCTTTGCGGTCTGTTTTCCGCCATACAGCGTTGTTGTCGTCGGCGGGCGTCAGCCCGCTCTCCTCCTCCGCCTTGCATGACGAAAAACATCCTCGCAAATTTTGTCTCACCTTTTACTTGAGAACAGTATGAGATTAGTATCAAACCCATCTATTCTTTACTCTCAAAATATTCTTTCACCGCGGTTGCAACCGTGCGCGGGACTCCTTTAACGGCGGCGATTGCATCAACATCTGCCTCCCGAATTGCCTTGACCGAACCGAAATGCTTTAGCAAAGCCCGGGCACGCGCCTCCCCCACCCCTTCAATTTGTGTGAGGGTTGTTCCAATTCCCCTTTTAGAGCGCAGCTTTCTATGATATGAAATTGCATAGCGGTGTACCTCCTCCTGAATCGAGGAAACCAGGGTGAATGCCGAACGCTTGCCGCTTATGGCAATCTCACCCCCGTCGGCTGCAATGGCTCTGGTTCTGTGATGGTCGTCCTTGACCATTCCGAACACCGGAATATCATATCCGCCCGCCTCCAGCACCGGACGCACCGCCGACACCTGCCCCTGACCTCCGTCCAGTAGTATCAAATCGGGAAGCCGTCCAAATCCGTTCTGCTCCCCCTTATGCTCCTCATATTGGGCAAAACGGCGTTCTACCACCTCCCGCATGGAGGCATAATCATCCTGACCCACCACCGTTTTTATCTTAAATCTACGATAATCGGATTTATGCGGCTGCCCGTTTTTAAACACCACCATACCCGCAACATTGTCGCTGCCTGCGGTATTGGAAATGTCATAGCTTTCTATAATACCGGGTGATTCGGGCAACCCGAGAAGACTTGCCAGTTCGCCCAGTGCGGCGGCATCCCGACCTGTCATCCCCGTTTTGCGGGCCGCCCTCTCGGCTGCATTGCTTCGGCACATTTCCACAAGCCGTGCCTGTTCTCCCTTTTTCGGCTGCACAATATTAATCCGCCGCCCCGCCCTTTTAGATAACCACTGTTCGGTCAGCTCCCGTTCCTCAACCTCACCGTCTATTGTAACCTGAGGGGGAATATGTTCACGCATGGAATAATATCTTTGTAAAAATTCAGCTCTTAAAAAAGGCAGACTGCCGCTTTCCTCCACCTGAAAATCCTCCCGATCATAAAGCTTGCCTTCTTTAAACCGAAAGACTTCAAAAAACACCCCTTTTACCCCCCGGGCAAGTGCGATTACATCCTGCCGCGCAACCCGGGAGCGCACCACCTTTTGCTTTTGCCCCAGACGGCGGATAGCCTCCATCCTATCCCGCAGACGGGCTGCTTTTTCAAACTCCAGTTTTTCTGCCGCCTCGGTCATGCGTTCATCAAGAAGGCTCAAAAGCTGATAGCTGCCCTTGGTAAGGAATTCCACAGCCTGCTCTATTCGTTCGTTATATTCCTGCTTGGAAATGCGCCCGTTGCAGGGGGCACAGCACTGCCCGATATAATTGTTAAGGCAGGGGCGCTCCTTTTTCCCCTTCCCAAAGGAGCAATTGCAGGTGGGAAGCTGAAAAATGCGACACACCTCATCCACCGCCTCCTTCACATCAAACCCGCTTATATACGGCCCCAAATATTGCGAACTATCACCGTCGAGCTTTTGCAGGGCAATCGATATCACCGGAAAAGGGGGCGGGGATATGCGTATATATCTGTATCCTTTATCGTCCTTTAACAGGAAGTTATATTTTGGGTTGTACTGCTTAATAAGGGAGCATTCCAGCACCAATGCTTCAAATTCATTGTCGGTTACTATATATTCAAATCTATCCACACGGGATACCATCTGCCTGATCTTTTCGCTATGTCCGTAATCCGAACCGAAATACTGGCTAACACGATTTTTCAGAGCCTTTGCCTTGCCAATATAGATAATATTATTCTTTTGATCCTTCATAATATAAACGCCGGGCTGTAAGGGCAGCGCCATAGCCTGCTTTCTAAGATCCGGTATTTTTATACTCTTATCCATGGTGCCACCCCCTTATAAATTTAAAACAAAGCCCCTGCGGCAAGCGCAGGGGCTCCGGATCAATCAGTGCTTACTGCCGACCGTAACGCGTTTCCGCTGCTAATATAGTTCCGTAACACAAACGGTTTTTTTGGTCGGTTCTCATTCAAGACAGAAATATTAAGTTTTATGCGGTGAGACCGTACATACCCTTTCGCCTCAACACTGTAAACGGTTAAAACAACAAGAGCTTGGAATAAATCCGGTGGAAGTCGCAGCAATCGTGCTTGAAACTAATGCAATTAGTATTTTGCTCAGTATACAATTACAAGTACGTTGCCCCTGACATTTCCCTATACGCTTTGGTAATGAACCGTTTGATTCATTTCTCCGCTCGGAATTCCCGCGGTGAAAACTTGCAAAATAAAACTAAAATCACGCTCAGCGAAAGGACGGTCATAATGATGGTGGGAGTCGCCTTCATCGTACACGGGAATCACCCCTTTCATTACAGCTTTTCGGGATAGTAGCATTGCCCGAAAACTGATCTTGCTCTCTATTAATTATATCCATCTTTCATGTACATTATAGCTGTATATTAGTAATATGTCAATATAATTTACCACTTATTTTCAACATTATTATTATTTATGTCGGATATTCTGGTTTTGCGGGGAAAATGCTAGGACAGATATATTAATTTTTACCATCCTCGGATTTCATCTTGACGAATGGTTTTGGGTAGGCTACAATAAATATAGCGACGGGACACATGGGGTAAAAGTCGCCCGCCTAATACTGTTCTCAAGTAAAAGGTGAGACAAAATTTGCGGTCTGTTTTCCGCCATACAGCGTTGTTGTCGTCGGCGGATAGAAAGGATGACGGGTATGAATGATGAAAATCAGTCGGGCTTAATTACAATCCTTGACGAGGAAGGCACAGAGCATAAATTTGAATTGCTGGATGCAATCGAGACTGACGACGGACGATATGTTGCACTTCTTCCTGTCTATCAAGACCCCTCTGACATGGTTGATGGCGACGGTGAATTAATAATTCTTTCGGTTGAGGAAGAAGACGGTGAGGATACCCTGGCCACCATTGAAGATGAAAAGCTGTTCGATGAAATTGCCGGGATTTTTGAAGAAAGACTTTCGGATTTATATGAAATCGAAGATGTCTAATTTAATCCACCATAAATTACGACCAGTATAATACTAATCCCTGCCTTGTACGCGGACTCGCGGCCAATAACCCTACTACATTTTGTATTCGGGAGCTCTACTCCGTAACCGGACTGCAGACCTCCCCGCCCAAAAGCGGGAAGAAGGGAGCGAGAACGTTTCGGGAGGCACCCACCTGCTAACGTTGGTAGCAGGTTAATTCGGCCACAATACGGCTTGGCGGGGCAACATGCATTTAATACTAATTCTTGATAAAAATCATCCTCGCAGATTATAAAACGTATTTAATCAGGGATTAGTATACCCCGTTCGTGAAGGAATTCACGAACGGGTTTGCTTTTTAACGCCTAATACCAGCCTATACCCTGTCCTTTTTTATACATATCCTCGATGGCAATATGATTGTAGCAGTCAAGCCCCGGTCGGGTGTTACGAGGGGCAGCCCATCTAACAGCATTTCCGAGAATTCTTTGCACAATCGGGTTATTATATGTTGGAAAGGTCTCGTGACCGGGCTGAAAATAGAACACATGACCCAGGCCGCGAGTCCAGCAGCATCCTGAACGAAATACTTCTCCGCTTCGGAACCAGCCGTTAAATACCAGACTCTCCGGCTGGGGGATATCAAAATATTCACCGTACATTTCCTCAAGTTCAAGCTCAAAGCAGGGCGGGATTCCCTCGGCTATGGGGTGACCGGGATTAACACACCATACCCGCTCGAATTCGCCCTCACGCCATCGGAGGGAACAGCTCGTTCCCATCAAGCGGGTAAACGGTTTGGCATAGTGCGCCGAGTGAAGAGCAATAAAGCCCATCCCCTTTAAAATCCGCTCGGTCACCTTCCCGACCAGCTCGTCCGGAACCAGATGATGACCGACATGTCCCCACCATATCAGAACATCGGTATTATCAAGGACCTCATCGGACAGCCCGCATTCAGGCTGATCGAGGGTGGCAGTGTGCGCCTCGATACCCTCCATTTTGTTTAAGGCCTGCTCTATTGCCCCGTGAATACCCTCCGGATAAATATCTTTTACTTTCTGATCGTTTTTATCATGGATGTTCTCGTTCCAAACGGTTACCTTAATCAATATAACCTCTCCTTTAAATATCGCAATTAATCACCGTGCGGGTGCGGTCGGATTCAAAGGCGGCCTCCATTATCTTGATTACCCGCATAGCCTCCTCGGGCTTAACACGAAGCTGGGCGGTACCATCCAGTACATCCGCCAGATTGCGATAAAACACATCATAATCGGCATTACACAGACTGCCATCCAGTTTGATTTCCTCGGTGGTATTTTTAGCTCGGGGTGCCATTGTTTTTGTGGGACCTGCTTTAGTCTGTATTATTTCCTCTTCCCAATGCACCTCATGCTTTACGGCTCGCACAATGGTCCCGTTGCAATCCCATGAGTGAATGATAAGTGAGCCCAGATCACCGCAAACATACCAACGGGGAGCCTGAATAAAGTGGCTTGTGCCCACCTCTATGGTTGCGGAAGGGCCATCCTCAAAATGCATAATGAGCTTAAATCCGTCGTCGCATTCCTCATAATTCACATGATACATATCACAGTAGATTTTGGTGACCTTCTTGGGAGCCATCATCATAACCATCTGATCAATGAGGTGAACCCCCCAATCCAGCATCATCCCCCCGCCGGCTTGGGCATATTGGCGCCACCCATTGGGTATGCCGCGAGCACCTGTAACACGGGACTCTATGTCAAACACCTTGCCAAGCAGTCCTTTTTCAACCGCGTCACGCATTTCAAGATAGTCGGCATCCTCCCGGCGATTTTGATGAACAGTAAGCTTAACCCCTGTCTTGGCAGAACAGTTCATCATCTCCTGAAGCTCATCACTTGACATTGCAACCGGCTTTTCACAAACCACCATCTTGCCGGCTTCCATCGCCTGACAGGCATAGGTCATGTGAAAATTATTAGGAGTGGCAATCAGGACAAGATCAATCTCTTTATCGGCCAGCAGTTCCTGATATGACGAATATCCCTTTGAAATCCCATCGCTTAAGGCAAGCTTCATTCTTTTGGGATCTATGTCATACACACCCTCGAACCTGATTCGTTCGGTTGTGCATATGCTCTTAAAGTGATGACGCCCCATGCCACCGTAACCTGCAATGGCAGCCTTGTACTGTTTCATAATTATGACCATTCCTTTTTTTGGTTTACCTTTTTTATGACCACCACATGGAGTCCGGCTTTTCACGGATTATTATTCCTTTAAGAAATTCAATCGCCTTTTCAAGCCCTTCACGCGGAGACATCAGACCATCCTCGTGCTCAATACTTACCGCACCATCATATCCAATCATGCTAAGGGTGGATATGATATCCTTCCACAGCTTTTCGTCCGACCCGTAACCGATTGTGCGGAATACCCAGCTGCGGTCCCTCATATTTGTGAACGAGCGGGTATCAAGAACCCCGTTTGTTGCCGTATTATAAACATCCATACGGGTATCCTTCGCGTGGAAATGATAGACCGCACCTTTCAATTCCTGCAAGGCCGCAACCGGATCCATACCCTGCCAAATAAGATGGCTGGGGTCAAAGTTCGCACCGATAATATCCCCCACAGCCTCCCTGAGTCGCAGCA
>JAQWBK010000010.1:18088-25922 GCA_028706415.1 Oscillospiraceae bacterium
TGGAAATGATAGACCGCACCTTTCAATTCCTGCAAGGCCGCAACCGGATCCATACCCTGCCAAATAAGATGGCTGGGGTCAAAGTTCGCACCGATAATATCCCCCACAGCCTCCCTGAGTCGCAGCAGGGTATAGGGGTTATAAACGCAAAAGCCCGGATGTATTTCAAAAGCGATCTTCTTTACTCCGTAAGACTGTGCGGTGGCGCCCGCCTTTTTCCAATAGGGGATAAGTACCTCGTTCCACTGCCAATCCAGAATTTTGCCGTAATCGTTAGGCCAGGCGCAGGTCACCCAGTTGGGATATTTGGAGTCTTCGCAATCTCCCGGACATCCCGAGAAGGTTACCACCGTTTCCACCCCCAGCTTCCCAGCAAGACGGCAGGTATCCACAAATACATTGTGATATTCCTGCGCCATATCCTTGTTGGGATGAACCGGATTGCCGTGGCAGGACAGCGCGCTGATTTCAAGCTTGTTCTTTTTTAAGAGCGCTTTAAAATCTTCAAGTTTTTTATCATCGTTTAAATAAACCGAGGGGTTGAGATGGTTTTGGTTTGTATAGCCGCCGGTTCCAAGCTCCACCTGCTCTACTCCCAGTCCGCTGAGATATGTGAAAGCTTCATCGGCCGGAATCCCCTGTAAGGGCACTGTCAAAACGCTCAGTTTCATTGTAAATTTCCCCCATATCTTTTTATAAGCATTTTAATCCTATAAACAATTATACATACTTTAAATTATTTAGCACCAACTATCCTTGCCAATTTGCCAAACTATTTTTCGATATTATTCTTATCAAGGTTACGGCGATAGGACGCCGGAGTTCGTCCGGTCACCTTACGAAAAGCCTTATAAAAGTTTGTGCCATTGTTAAATCCGCAAGAAATTGCAATCTCGGTAAGGCTGACAGAGCTGGTTTTTATAAGCTCTATGGCTCGCTGAACCCTCCGGTTGACAATATATTCAATCGGAGATATTCCGTTGAAACGCTTAAACATGGTCGAAAAGTAAGCAGGGCTGATGTGAATAATGTCCGCCAGCTCCTTGAGCCTTATATCGCTATCCAAATGGCTGTCAATATACCTCATAACGGTGTTGAGATTGAGAATATCAGCTCCGGATAAAGGCTTTACCACCTTGCGACGATCGATATAATCATAATTTCTTAGTATTTCGGTAAAAATGGTCTGGAGCTTAATTTTAATAATCAACTCGTAACACAGTCTTTTGGAGCTGAACTCCTCCAGAATATCAAGAATTAATTTAAAAATGCAGGCGGTTGCGGGGTTGCTCCTATCCAATCGATTTGAAAAATTCGGCCCGCGTTCAAAAAATACCAGCAAAAAATTGTAATCCAAATCGTTGGACAGGGAATTCCATATAAAAGAGGGGTCGAAATGTATTACTATGTGATGAAATGGCGTGTTCTCAGATAAAACAAGCCGATGTTGCTCGGCATTATTGATAATAATAATGTCGCCCTTTTGAAGGTCGTATGAATGGTTGTCAATAATATACTCCCCCACCCCCTCCACAACACAGGATATTTCCAGCGAGTGATGGGTGTGAAACGGAGCTTTATATGACCCGTCGAGAGTGTGATCGTCGAGTGACACAAGTATCGTGCCGTTTTTATCCCGTAAAGTCATGCTGGACCCCCCATTTAATAAACAATTATCTTTTGCTGCCTTATCTTCTCTATTTTTAAGTATATAAACTTTTTGGGTAAAGTCAAATGAATATTGCTCTTTTTTCGCTTATGTTAAACCTCTACCGGAGGGGTGGTTATCTCGTTATCAGGTGGTCATCTATTGGATGTTCTGTTAAACAAAAAGAGAAAACGACAATAATATGTACACTCGGTCTTGCCTGAACAACAAAAACAATGTAAAATGTTTTTAGAGGTGCGCTTAATATTATACCCACTTAATCGAAAATCGAAAATAAAGGAATGATTATAATAATGTCCGATAAATATGAATCTCCCTTTTCATTGCGGTACGCAGGGGATAAAATGCAGTATCTTTTTTCGGCAGACAATAAGTTTAAGACATGGCGTAAACTTTGGATTGCACTTGCCCAAACCGAGCAGGAGCTGGGGCTGCCCATCTCTAATGAGCAGATTGAGGAGCTTAAAGCTCACGCAGATGATATCAATTATGAGGTGGCTGTGGCGCGTGAAAAGGAGGTGCGGCACGATGTTATGGCCCATGTCTATGCATACAGCCGGCAATGTCCGACCGCCCGGGGGATCATCCATCTTGGAGCGACCAGCTGCTATGTCGGGGACAATACCGACCTTATAATTATGTACGATGCATTACGGCTGGTATTGGGCAAACTTGTGAGTGCGGTGTCACTGCTCGCTAAATTTGCCGATAGTTATAAAGAGATGCCTACCCTTGGATTTACTCATTTTCAGCCCGCCCAGCCCACAACAGTGGGGAAACGTGCCACCCTGTGGATACAGGAATTTTTGATGGATATTGAAGAGGTTGAATATCGCCTTGACCATGCAAAGCTGCTGGGTTCAAAGGGTACCACCGGAACACAGGCAAGCTTTTTAGAGCTGTTTGAGGGAGACCACGAAAAATGTCGTCTGCTTGACCGCAAAATCGTCGAAAAGATGGGGTATAACGATTGCTTTGGGGTTTCGGGTCAGACATATCCGCGCAAGCTGGATTCCATGATTTTATCCACCCTGTCGGGTATAGCCCAAAGTGCCGCCAAATTCTCGAATGATATTCGTCTGCTTCAGCATCTTAAAGAAATTGAAGAGCCGTTTGAAAAAGGCCAGATTGGTTCTTCCGCCATGGCATACAAGAGAAATCCCATGCGAAGCGAGCGGATTGCCGCCCTTTCGCGGTATGTTATTGCCGATTCCCTCAATCCTGCCATGACGGCATCCTCCCAGTGGTTTGAGAGAACCCTGGATGACAGCGCCAACAAGCGAATAAGCGTTGCCGAAGCCTTCCTGGCGGTGGACGGCATTTTGTCCTTGGTCATTAATGTGGTGGACGGGCTGGTTGTAAACACCGCGGTTATTGAACGTAATTTGCGGCGAGAGCTGCCCTTTATGGCAACCGAAAATATCATGATGGATTGTGTCAAGCGGGGGGGCGACCGGCAGGAGCTTCATGAGGGTATACGCCTGCATTCCATGGAGGCGGCGCGGCGTATTAAGCAGGGGGACGGCCAAAATGATCTGCTGGAACGAATTGCAGCCGACCCCGCCTTTGGCATTACCGCGCAGCAGCTTGAAAATATTTTGGTGCCCTCCCGATATGTAGGGCGTGCACCCGAGCAGACAACCGAATTTTTGGGCGAGCAGGTGGCTCCGGTGCTTGAACGACATAAGGGAATAGCAGACATAAAGGTTGAATTATCTGTATAATTACTGCTATATATACAGATTGTATATGCTCCTGACGCTGCGGCTAAAACTCAACCACCCTCGGCTGAAAGGCGAAGGTTTTAAACCAATAGTTGAGACACTAAAGGAGGTGCGCTTGTGAAGTCGAAAAAACTGACGAATGAAGAGCAGGAAACGGTAAATCCTAAAAAGAAGAAACTATCAAAGAAGAAGAAGAGGCTGCTTGCGGTGGGAATGGTACTTATTTTAATGGCTTCCTCTCCGTTCATTATAAATGCCTATGTGAAATCCTCGGTTAAGGAGAGGATAATTCCGGTAGAGCAGGCCGCCAAGCTTGGGGCCGACTGCATCCTTGTGTTTGGTGCCGGAGTTAATCTTGACGGTTCACCTTCCCCCATGCTGGGCGACAGGCTGAGGAGAGCAATAGAGCTGTATGATGCAGGCGCCTCCGACCGTATGCTGATGAGCGGGGACCACGGGCGCCAGGAATATGACGAGGTAAACTCAATGAAGCAGTTTGCCATAGACGATGATATACCCTCAGAGAATATTTTCATGGACCACGCCGGATTTTCCACCTATGAGAGCCTGTACCGCGCCAAAGAGATTTTTGAGGCCAAAAAGGTTATTCTTGTTACACAGGAATATCATCTGTATCGCGCCCTTTATATTGCCCGGTCTTTAGGATTGGATGCATACGGAGTATCCTCTGATTTGCAGTCTTATTCAGGACAATCATATTATAATGCGCGGGAAGTTTTAGCCCGCTGTAAGGATTTTGCCACCTCTCTTTTTAAGCCCAAGCCCACATTCCTTGGGGAGGCTATTCCGGTTGACGGCAACGGGGATTTGACAAATGACAAGGATGAATAATACGGAATTGATATTGCCAAAAGAACTTTTTTATCCTCTCGATATATTATGGTCACCTCTATGATAAAGCATTTATGGGCATAAAAATGGGGCGTCAGCGACGCCCCAAAATTCTGGTTAAGATATAATTTATGTTTTATGCACAGCAGCCGGAAGTGACCAAAGCATTTATCCTAAGCTCGGAGGCTGCGGCCGCCTTGCGGGCTGCCAAACGGCGGGCACGACGGCGGAACATGGCGGCATCCGCCCGCATGGCGGAAAAGCAACACGCCAGGATTACCCCTTTAAGCAGTATAAGCACTGCGGTTAATACCGGGAACAATGAAGGGGTCAGCAACCCTGTGACAGACAGTTCGACTGCAACACAGGCAAGGGGAACCATTGCCAAACGGCGGGTACGGCCAAACTTGGCCTTTAACATCATATATGAAAACGCAATGGTCATGGCAACCAGACTCAACATATTTATAAGCATGATATAACCCTCTTTCGCAAACAATTGTTCGGAACATCTGTTCTTATTATACATGGTATATTATAAAATGCAAGGGTTTTTTAAAAAAATATTAAAAAAATATCCGGCACCACAATTCCGGTGACAAACCCCGAGACCTTGCTATCGGTGAGCCAGAGCAGGGTGCCAGAAAGCTCCAGCGCCTCTCCAGACCGCCTCATAGGGGCGGCGGCAAGGATTTTTTCGGTTCTTGGGGTGGGGTTGCCGTTGTCATAAAACAAAAAGGCGCGGTTCTGATTGGTTACAAAAAAGCCGGGAGCCATGGCGTTGACCCGGATAGCCTGTCCCGCAAAATGTACCGCCAACCATTGGGTGAAGTTTGAAACCGCCGCTTTGGCGGCACTGTAAGCGGGAATTTTGGTAAGCGGGCGGAAGGCGTTCATGGAAGAAATGTTAAGAACCGAGCAGTCTTCCCCTCCTCCGCTGTTGAAAGAAGAATTTTTTCCAACCTATGCATATCTTTTCGATAAATTAAGTTATTTTGCACTACTTCTCTCAACCGCCTCAAAAAGGCCTGCTAAATAGGTGGCTCCAAGAGCACGGTCGTACAGCCCATAGCCAAAGCGGCCGGTTTCTCCCCATATCATGCGGCCATGGTCGGGGCGAACATATCCATCGAAGCCGCTCTCAACAAGACCCTTGACAATTTCATACATATCAAGGGAACCGCAAGAGGTGGGATGCCCAACTTCTTCAAAGGACCTCTCCCCCGTCCACCGTATATTTCGAAGATGGGCAAAATAGATACGATTTCCGAAACGGCGCGCCATTTTCGGCAGATCGTTTTTATCGCTTGCTCCCAGCGAACCGGTGCAGAAGGACAGCCCGTTGGCCGGACTGTCAACAAGCTTTAAAAAGCGTTCGATATTGACCTCGTCTGTAATAATTCGCGGTAGCCCGAACAGACCCCAGGGCGGATCATCCGGGTGTATGGCCATTTTAATGTTGCATTCCTTCGCAACCGGAATTATGGCCTGCAAAAACGCCTGCAAATTCCTCCATAGCTGTTCTTCATCAATCCCCTTATACCTGTTCAGCAGATCCTTCAGCTCTTCTTTTGTATAGCTTTCATCCCATCCCGGCAAAGACAGCTCGCTGGTAAGCGGATTCATGGATAAAACAGCCGAGTTATCATAAGCAAGGGAATTTGAACCATCCTTATGTGCCCGCCTTAATTCGCTTCTAAGCCAGTCAAACACCGGCATAAAATTATAACAGATTACCTTAACGCCCGCCTCCCCGAGACGGCGGATGTTTTCGCAGTAGCTTGCCATCCATTTTGCTGCATTTGGATTGCCCAGCTTTATATCCTCATGGACGGGAACACTTTCCACAACCTCAAACGCCATTCCTGCCGCGTTTATCTTGGATTTAAGTGCTTGGATACTCTCTTTGCTCCAGACCTCGCCCACCGGGACATCATATACCGCCGTAACAATGCCGTCCATTGTCGGAATTTGTCTGATTTTTTCTAAGGTTACGGGGTCGTTCTCCCCATACCATCTGAATGTTAATTTCATATTAAAAGCCGTGTCCTTTCCGAGTTTTATGCTTATTGTAAAAACCACAATACCTATTTTATTAATAATATCAAAATCAGATGTGCAAATCAATTGCATATATAATCAATATTATTGCATATAATAACATAGCGCTCCCCGAAATCTCTATAAACCTAAATTCCATCGGCGCGTTATATTATAACCATGTGCATCCTATGATGTAATCTTTACGAATTCACTGGGAATTCCTTTAGGCAGTGTCGAAATATTATATGTAGTGAATTAATATATAATTATGGTGACCTTTAAAAAACAGATGGAGCGTAAATACGCCCCGGAACAGGAGCTTAATATGGGTAAATTTTTACACTTATTTTCAAATCAATTTGAAAAGCTAGGCATTACGATCAAAAAATTTTATTTGCCGTTTAGTTTGCTAATCGCTCTGTTTTTAACAATGAGTTATTCGACAATTTTCACACCTGATTCAAAAACAATGGAGTATATTATCAACATTGAACTTACCATTGTTTTTACAGTATTCACAACTACTTTGGGTAAAATTCTATATGAACTGTATCTCTGCGGTAAATTCAGTGGAATTCTCTTTAATGTCATTTCATTATTAATTGGTGCCATGGCATATCCTTGCTTGTATTTCTTTGATAAGAATATTTTGGTTAATATCGTATTGTCCGGTTTGATCGTTTCCGAAATCCTACTTATTTTATATTTTTCAAATGTTGATTCCATGTCGCAAACATTTTCCTATTTCTTCAATAGCGTTTTGTTTTATTTCTTTTCCTGCCTCATTGTCTTTGGCGGAGTTGCCATTTGTATTTTGGCATTCACAAACTTGATTTATGATTTCAAGGATTCCTATAAGGCATATGCGGTTCTTGGAGAGTTTGTTGGAGTCGTTTTGTTTGGCACCATGCTATTATCAGTCATTCCAAAAACGGGGCAGGAATTAACCATCCCGAAAGCATATAAAATCATTGTTTCAAAGGTAATGCTGCCGATATATGTATTGCTGTTATCTATTCTGTATATCTATCTTGGTAAAATCTTGATTACTTTGACCTTTCCTTCCGGACAAGTCAACTGGTTCGTATCTTTTTCATCGTTATTGTTTATCTTCTTTGCCTTTTCACTCAGCCATTTTAAAGAGGAAAGCAAAGCGATCAAATTGTTCTTGAGATTTTCCGGTTTTTTCATTATTCCAACCATAATCATGCAATTTTCCGCCATTTATATCAGGATTTCAAACTACGGTTTAACAACCCTGAGATACGCCTCGATTGTTTTGAATGTATTTGCGCTTGTATTTGCTGTCATGTTCTTATTAAAACGCGATAAATGCTTGAAACACTCGCTTGTTGTGCTGGTTGGTTTTGTACTGTTTATAACCGCTACGCCTTTTAATATAATAGATGTTCCAATGTGGGAACAATCGAATCGCTTAAAGACCTTATTAGTGGAAAACGATATGTTGATTGATAACCAGATTATTCCCAACGAGAAAATCAATGCCGATGAACAAAATAAAATCATAGGATCCTTCAACTATATA